>JASFKL010000059.1:0-15422 GCA_050118655.1 Gammaproteobacteria bacterium
GGTTGAGTTTGCTAGAGGTACTGCCGAGCAACAGACTTTTCCACCTGCCCATGCCGCGGCTGCCGCAGACGATCAGGTCGGCCTCGCGATCGGCCGCGTAGGCGGCGATTTCCTCGGCCGGATCGCCCTGCTCCACCGCGGTTTCGACATTGTCGACACCCGCCTGCCGCGCATGCTCCGCGGCTTCCCCGACCAGGAAATCGGCATACTGGAACATTGCTTTCAACGAATCGGCACCCAGCCGTGCGATGGTATCCATCATCGTTTCCGGCGCATTGGCGAAATCTATCTGTACCGTTGACATCGGCGCGATAACTCCCTCCGTGACCCCCATGTTGCGCATCTCTTCGGGGATCTGTAGCTGTGACCTGTCGACCACGTAAATGATTCCGAGCCTGGCCTCGTCCCGTCCGGCCAGTTCGATGCCGGTCTGCAAAGCCCGTGCGGCATGGGGAGAACCGTCGAAACCCACGACAATAGATTTGAACATCACGACACCTCTCGTTTGTCGATGTTATTTCAACACATGCGCCGGGAGATATTTTGACCCGGGTCAAATCGGCAAGCGCCCGGCGGGGTTGAAATTAGCCGAACCGTCGCCACCTTGTGGTACAATTGATTGTTCCCGGGGACGACTTGGCTTCGACGTGGGTCGCGAAACCCGAGGTGCATGCCGAGAATGTAGGGAATCTCGTAAAACCTCCTGCAAACTTATAGTTGCCAACGACGACAACTACGCACTCGCCGCTTAATACCCGGTAGGGTGCTGTCCGACTGGAGCCGTGTCCATGCGTCCAGACCCGGGCATCGCTTTCATGGAATCGTGATGGAGACTCTTCCGGGGTCGAAGCACTAAACAAGTACCGGAATCGCTTTATGTTTTTCCAGTCCGGCGGATAGCATGAAGTTAAATCAAGGCCCGGAATAAGCATGTAGAGCCGACGGCAGAGGGCTTGCGGACGCGGGTTCGATTCCCGCCGTCTCCACCAGACAAAAAAGCTCACCGAGCGCAAGCGAGGTGGGCTTTTTTGTCTGGCGGCGAGGGCCTGGATGAGAATCCGCGTTCGGGTTCGACAAATTTGCCCGGAGCAAATTTGGACATCGCGATTATGCGCCAGCATAGTCGCGATGGGCCGAAGGCCGAGGCCCAGGGATGGGCCGAGCATTCCCGCCGTCTCCACCAGACAAAAAAGCTCACCGAGCGCAAGCGAGGTGGGCTTTTTTGTCTGGTGGCGAGGGCCTGCTCGTGCTGCGCTCGATCCTTGCGTTAGCAGCCCGAAGCTTAAAGGCGAGCGTTCAGTGCCTGGTCGGCGGGGCCTTGTGAATATCCTCGCGCTCGGGGGACACACGCCCCGTCTCCACCGAGGCAGTAGTTTCGCCGGTGTCGACCGACTTTATTTTATCGACATCGAGCACCGGTTCCCCGATTTCTTCCGAGCCCGCGGTTGCGGTCTGCGCCTTCGCGGCGATGCCGGTTTGCTGCGCGCTTTTTTCCGCCTCCGGCCGTTCGTCATTTCCCGCGGCGAGCGACTCGTCGCCCTTCCCGGTCGATTCGGCGATTACCTCGGGGGGCGGTTCGGCACTCGAGGCAGCGGTGGCCTTCTCCGGCGAACCGGTTACCTCGGGATCATCCGCGGGCAGAGGCTCGTCGTCTCCTTGCGCGGATCCCTGTACGGTTTCGGCCGTCGTGGACGACGCAGGTTTCGAGTCGACGGCGGTCTCTGCGGCATCGGTTTCGTCGCCGACCGTCAGCAGCACCTTGCCCTGCTGCTGCTCCAGCAGGCTGTTCAGCTCCCTGCTGTTGCCGAGGGTTTGCGCGCCTTCCGCGAGATGCCGATAAACCTTGACGTAGTTCTGGGTCAGGTCGTTGACCAGTTCGGAGGTTTTCTCGAAGTGGCTGTTGACACTGGCCCGGTAACTGCTCAGTTCGCGTTTCGCGTGGTCGAGCTCGGATTTGATTTCTTCGGATTGCCTGACCGACGGCGAAAAATAGCGGTAAGCCAATGCGCCGATCATTGCACCGGCAGCCAGCGCAATGATTCCGACCTGCCAAAGCGAGTTTATGTATTCCACGATTTTCCCCCTTGGTATCGCGTATTAGCAATTCAGGCACGATTATATTTAATCCGTCCGTGCAATCATACGCAGGATTTTCCCGACGACACAAAAAATTGAAAAAATTACTTCCAATTCAACTGCCTGCAGTAAAAACCTCGATTCGATTCGAGCTTTGTCGGAGATTGCACCCTGTTCACGCATGGCGCATTCGGCCACCTGTACGACCTACAGGACTAGCCCCAATGATATATTGGACGTCCATACCTCTTTAACCATAATGCTGCCCCCGCGAGCATTCATCAGGAGCGATAACTATATGTTCAACCCGATTACCATCCCCTTCGGTGCGGTCATGCTGCACAACGTCGTCAAGCTGAAACCCGGAGTCAGCACAGAGGATGCCGAAATGGCGATCGGAGAAATGTGTAACGTTGTCAAGAATACCTACGGCGATGACGACGGCGGCTTTATCGGCGGCCAGGTCTTCGAATACACCGGCTTCGTCTCGGATCAAGGATCCTTCGATCCCGAGAAAAAAACCGACGACCACATCGTCATCATTACCTACTGGAATTCCTTCGAGCAGCACGAAAAGTCGCATGCCGATCGGATCTTCAAGGAAAAATTCGCCGCGCTCGCCGAGCAATGCTCGGAGACTTACGAACTGGGCTACAGGATGCTGTGGCAGGGAACGCCCGAGGATTAGCGCCCGGCGAGATCGGCCGGGCATGCCCCGCCAGGACAAAAAAACCCCCGGGTCCCGCAGCAACCCGGGGGTGTTTCGAATCGACGAACCGGCCGATCAGACGGGACTCGCACCCGGCGTCGGCACAAACCGATTGCGCAGGCGCCGGATGCTGTAGGCTCCGTCACCGAGCAAGGCCTGGACGGAGGCCGCGACTGCCAGGAATACGGGATACTCCCAGCCTCCGTTCGGTGCCGTGAACAGCCAGCCGTTCGGCCAGTGCGTCCAGGCCGCGCCCAGCAGGATGGGTATCAGCAGGATTGCCACTTCGCGGCTACGGTAGCCCGCGATAAGCAGCACGCCGCCGATCGCCTCGGCAGCGAAAACCGCGTAGGCCAGCAATCCCGGCAAGCCGATCGATTCGAAGAACCGGGCCGTGCCCGGCAGCGTAAAAACGACGGCCTTCAGATAAACGCTGTGAGCGAGAAACATCACCCCGAGCGAGACGCGCAACAGCAGAGCTGCATAGGGTGCGGTAATTTGATTGATCATGGGTGTAATCTCCTGTTCGGTTAGATTGCGTGTCAGTCTAGGAAATGCTTAAATGCATGTCGATCAGCTTTTACGCATTATAAATTTGCAAAAATGCAAAAACAGGACTGGAACGATCTGCGCTATTTCCTCGCCTTGTCGCGCCATCGCACGATGGCGGCGGCGGCGCGCGCGCTGGGCGTCAACCAGACCACCGTGTTCCGGCGCCTGAACGCGATGGAGGACCGGCTCGGCGTGCGGCTCTTCGAACGCCTGCCGAACGGTTACCTGCCCACCGGCGCCGGCGAATCCCTGCTACCCGCGGCCGAGCGCGTCGAGGAAGAAGTCACCGCGGCGGAAATACGTCTCGCGGGCGAGGATCTGCGGCCATCGGGTACGATTCGCCTGACCACGACCGAAGACTTGATGGTCGCTTTCCTGCAACCCCATATCGCCGGCTTTCGGCGCGAATACCCGCAAATCCGGCTCGAAGTCGTGGTCGGCAACCTGTTGTTCGACATCACCCGGCGCGAGGCGGATATCGCGATCCGGCCGACGGACCGGCCGCCCGAGCACCTGGTGGGGCGTAATCTCGGTGCAATCGGCTGGGCGGTTTACGGCTCGGGAGCTTATCTGCGCAGGAACGGCGCACCCGGCAGTCCGGCGCAGCTCGCCGGTCATGCGATCGTAACCGCGGACCAGGCACTGGCCGCGATCGACGCATCGCGCTGGATAATGCGCCACGCCGGAGAACAGGACGTGGTGTTTCGATCCGACAGCCTGCTGGTACAGCTCGGCGCGGTCCGTGAGGGTATGGGGCTCGCGATCCTGCCCTGCTTCCTGGCCGATTCGGATCGCCGGCTCGAACGTGTCCTCGAGCCCGTGAATCCCGCCGATACCGGCGGCTGCTGGATCCTGACCCACCCGCAATTACGCAATGTGGCGCGCGTCCGGGCGTTCATGAATTACATCGCCGAGGTAGTGGCGGCCGACAGGTCGCGGCTCGCAGGCACCTCTTGATTACCGGCGGGACGCGACAGCGCCCGTTACGCTTGGTATATTGAAAATTCATCGAGCAACCGGAGAAATGACGTGCCGGAAAACCACACTTACAAGAAAATCGAGGTCGTCGGCTCCTCGCCGAAGAGCATCGACGATGCAATCCGTAACGCACTGGCCGAATGCAAGAGGACATTGCATCATCTCGAATGGTTCGAAATGGTCGATACACGCGGTCACATCGTCGACGGCGAGGTTGGACACTTTCAGGTCACGCTCAAAGTCGGCATGCGCATCCAGCCGGAATGACGGCTTAGAAAAACAGCCTCCAGGCCAGCGGCAGCAGGATCGCCGTGGCCAGCGCGTTCAATCCCATCGCCAGCCCCGAAAAGGCGCCGGCCAGTTCGTTGACCTGCAGCGCGCGCGCCGTACCGATACCGTGACTCGCGGTGCCGATGGCAAAGCCGCGCGCCGACCAGTCGCGTATCCCGAGCAGGTTCAACAACAACGGACCGAGCGTGGCGCCGACGATGCCCGTCAGGATTACGATAACGGCGGTCAGTGACGGTATGCCCCCGAGTTGTTCTGCTATACCCATGGCAACCGGCGCGGTGACCGACTTCGGCGCCAGCGATACGACCGATTGCGGCTGGGCGCCGAGCAGCCGGGCGATGATTACCGCGCTGGCGGCCGAGGTTATCGCCCCGCAGACGAGACTTGCGAGTATGGCCGGCGCCGACTTGCGTACCCGGTCGAACTGCCGGTATAACGGCACCGCCAGCGCGACGGTGGCAGGACCGAGCAAAAAATGTACGAACTGGGCACCGTCGAAATAGGTGTAGTAATCGGTTCCACTCAGGTAAAGCAACGCGACGATCGCAACCACGCTCAACAGGACGGGGTTCACGAGGGGATTCATCCGCGCCTTGCGATACAGCAGCGAAGCCAGTACGAATGCCGCCAGGGTCAGCGTCAGGTGGAGCAGCGGGCTGGCGCTGAGATAAACCCAGGTTTGGTGCAATCCCTGCATCAGGCCTGGTCCCCGTCCGGCGGACTCGCGCTCGCCCGGCGGTTGAGCAACACCATGACCCAGGCGGTAACCGCGATCGTGGCCAGCGTGCTGAGCACCAGTGCTATGGACAGTGGCAGGGCATCGGTGCCGAGCAAGTCGAAATGCAGCATGACGCCGACCCCGGCCGGCACGAAAAGCAGCGACAGGTTACTCAACAGCGTATCGGCCACCTGTCCCAGTTGGCGTGGAACCTCGCCCCTGATCGCCAGCAAGACGAACAATAGAACCATGCCGACAACGGGACCGGGGAACGGGATATCCGCGCCGGTGACGACGAACTCGCCCAGCAGCTGGCAGGCGAGAATTAAAGTCAGGTATTCGAGCATCACGTCTCTCCGTTGGACCGCCGCGTTCGCCCCGGAGGGTCGGTCCGTTTGCATCGCGGTCGCGACTCGCAGGCTCGATTCTAACACTGCCGGGAGCGAGACCGGCATTTAACCGTGTACATTGTAAGCAGACCGCTACCGGGACACTGCACAATAAGTCCGCGGACGGATTCTGCCGGTTCCGGTTGTCGATACAACCGGGTATCCTGATCGGCGGCCGTCACCTATTCGAAAAGCAGGCCGAGGATCGCGACCTGTTGCCGGCAACTGCGAACTCAAACCTGAAACAACCGGGAATCCATCGATATGACAGATAAAACGGAACAAGACGAAAACGATCTCGACAACCTCGAAACCCGGCTGCAGGAAGCGATCGAGACCGAGGACAAACAACAGGTCGGCGAACTCGTGGACGCCATCTCGAGCAACGAGGCATTGCGCCAGGTGTCGATGATGGAAGCCGACGAGCGGGACAGTTTCATTTCCCTGCTCGAGCCGGGCACCGTCGCCGAACTGATCGAAGAGGCGCCCTCGGAACTCGCGCTGACCATAATCCGGGATCTCGACAGTTCGATCGCGGCCAGAATCATGGAAGAGCTGCACTCCGATACCCAGGCCGACATCGTCAAGGAGCTGAAACCCGAGAGTTCCGAGGCGATTCTGTCGGCGATGGAAGCCGAAAATGCCGAGAGCGTGCGCATGCTCGCGCAGTACGATCCGGATACCGCCGGCGGCCTGATGGAAGTCGAGGCGTTCACCTTTACCGTCGACGAAACCGTCGGCGCCGTGCTCAACCGGTTGATCGAGGGCGACGAATCCTTCGAGCGCTATCGCGGCCAGCACCCCTATATCGTCGACGATACCGGCAAGCTGATCGGTGTCGTTTCGCTGCGCGACATGCTGCGCAGCCGACGGTCACTGCCGCTCGCCGAAATCCTCCACGATCCGATCGCGGTGTCGCCCGACATCGGCCAGCGGGAACTCGCGGAAATCTTCAACGACAACCCGTTCCTCGGCATTCCCGTCGTCGATGCGAACGGTATTCTGCTCGGCGTCGTATCCCGGCAGGAACTCGCCGAAGCCGAACTCGAACGCGCCGAGCACGAAAGCCGCGCGCGGCAACAGGTAAGCGACGAGCTGCGCTCGATGCCGACCGTGCAGCGTTCGCGGCGCCGGCTGGCCTGGCTGTCTTCGAACATCGTGCTCAATATCATCGCCGCCAGCGTGATTTCGGTTTACGAGGATACGCTCGCCGCGGTGATCGCGATCGCGGTATTCCTGCCGATGGTTTCGGACATGAGCGGCTGTTCCGGCAACCAGGCGGTCGGTGTCAGCATGCGCGAGTTGTCGCTGGGACTGACGCGGCCCGTCGACCTGTTCTACGTCTTGCGCAAGGAGCTCGGCGTCGGCGTCATCAACGGCATCGCGCTCGGTATATTGATCGGCATCGTCGCCTGGGTCTGGAAAGACAATGCCTTTCTCGGCCTGGTGATCGGCATGGCACTGGCCTTCAATACGCTGATCGCCGTGTCGATCGGCGGCACCGTGCCGCTGTTGCTCAAGCACCTGGGAATCGACCCGGCGGTGGCGGCCGGCCCTTTGCTGACCACGGTCACCGACATGGCCGGCTTTTTCCTGGTCCTGAGCCTGGCGACCCTGTTCATGCCGCAACTGGTCGGCTGAGACGACCTCTCCCCGACTGGGAAGAATGCTCCGTTCGAACCCTGATCCGCAAGGGACATATCTTGGCTATACCCGGCGCCGCACCGGAAGCAGAGACCCCGATTGCGCCGGGTTAGCTCGATTTGACGGGGACCACCTGGAGATTGGAGTCGGTGAGCCGGACGCCCGCCTGATTGATCGCCTGGCCTCACCGCCATTGATTTCAAAGGACTAGATCTGCGAACATAACCTGCCGATTCCCCTGGATTTTCCAGGCCGCTGAGTTTAAGACTTACCCGTATGACATCGATTACCCACCGAGGATACAAATTGGCTAATTCACTCTCCTGTTCGAGCTTGTTTCTCGCCCTGCTAATGTCTGCCACCAGCGCCTGCGGCCAGGAGGTCGCGGACACGATTTACCGGGGGGGCCGGATTCTCACTATCGACGATGCGCAGCCGACCGCGGAAGCCGTGGCGGTCCGTGACGGGCGTATTCTGGCTGTCGGCGATGCGGAAAGCGTGCTCGCCTATCGGGGCAGCTCGACCGCAATTTTCGATCTCGCCGGAGGTACCCTGATCCCCGGATTCGTCGACAGCCACGGTCACGTCGTGATGGGCGGATTGCAGGCGCTCTCGGCAAATCTGCTCTCGCCGCCCGACGGGCGCGTCACGGATGTTGCCAGCCTGCAGGCAACGCTATCCGCCTGGGTAGAAAAAAATGCGGATGCCGTAGAACGATTGAAGATGATCGTCGGTTTCGGCTACGACAACGCGCAACTTGCGGAACTGCGGCACCCGACCCGCCAGGAACTCGACGAGGTATCCGCCGAGACCCCCATCATCATCGTGCACCAGTCGGGCCACATCGGCGTGGCGAACTCAGCGGCGCTGGCCCTGGCCGGCATCGATGCATCCTCCAAAGCGCCCCCGGGCGGCGTTATTCGCCGGGATGCAAAGGGCGAACCCAACGGCGTGCTGGAGGAATACGCTTTCTTCTCGGTACTGGTCCCGCTGCTCGGAAACCTCGGACAGGAAGGTCTCGAAGCCTTCGTCCGCGCCGGCACCCGCCTCTGGGCGAGCTATGGATATACGACAGCACAGGACGGCCGATCTTCTCCCGGCATTGTCGAGGCGCTCAAATCGGTCGGCTCGGCCGGCGATATTCCGGTCGACGTCATCGCCTATCCCGATGTGCTCGAAAGCCGCGACTACATCGCCGCAAACCTGTCGAAGAACTATGCCGACAGAGTTCGCGTCGGCGGCTGCAAACTGACCATAGACGGGTCGCCGCAGGGTTTTACCGCATTGCGGGACAGGCCATACTACGACCCGGTCGGCGATTACCCGCCCGGATATGCCGGCTATGCGGCGATTACGATGGACCAGGTACGGGACGCGGTGAACTGGTGCTACGAGAGAGGAATCCAGATCATTACCCACGCGAATGGCGAAGGGGCCTCCGACATGCTGATCGCCGCGATCGATGCGGCGCAGGAACGCTACGGCACGCCGGATGTACGCCCGGTGCTTATTCACGGTCAATTTCTGCGCGAGGATCAGGTCGACAGCTACAAGCGGCTCGGCGTGTTTCCGTCGCTTTTCCCGATGCATACGTTCTACTGGGGCGACTGGCACCGGGATCACACCGTGGGGCCGGTGAATGCCGATAATATTTCGCCGACCGGGTGGGTTCGGCAGCGCGGCATGATGTTCGGTTCGCATCACGATGCGCCGGTCGCATTTCCGGACAGCATGCGAATATTGTCCGCCACGGTCACGCGCCGAACCCGCTCGGGTGATATTCTCGGGCCCGACCAGCGAGTGGACGTGATGACGGCCCTGAAGGCAATGACCATCTGGCCTGCCTGGCAGCAGTTCGAGGAAGCCGACAAGGGATCCATCGAAATCGGCAAGCTTGCCGATTTCGTCATCTTGTCGGACGATCCGACGGCCGTGGATCCGGAGACGCTCGCCGACCTTCGGGTGCGGGTCACGATCAAGGAGGACAAGGTCATCTACGATGCAGCCGCCGCGCCCGGGAGCGCGAGGCTCGGGCCGCCGCTCGGATCGGATCCGGTTGCCGCGCACAAATTGCTGGTAACCTTTTACCAGGGAGTAGAGCACCTGTCCGCGTTTCCGCAGTGAAGTTGCCAAAGCCAGTTAATTGACCGCTCGAGGGATCTATACGCCCTGGCCAATGCACTGCCGAAGTGCGTTACCCAACGGATCGTCAGCCGGAAACGGGGTTGGTATCGCCGGAGATATTAATTGGGCTATACTAGTCTTTGCGCCACAGGTAGCGGACCGTGTTGTGCGGGGTTAGCTCAGTTGGTAGAGCGTCAGCTTCCCAAGCTGAATGTCGCGAGTTCGAACCTCGTACCCCGCTCCAACCCCGCAACGCTGCAATAACGGCGCTGGAGAATAGCGAATTTGGCGATGAAACTGCGAAGCTGCCTCGGACTGACCCTGATACTCGGCGCGAGCTTGCCGATCCCGGGTCTTCAGGCGCATCCCTACGATTCTCCGCTGGAATTTCGCCGTCACCTGACCGACGACGGTCGAGTCATCTACAGCAATATCCCCAAAAAATGCTTCCACCACGGTGTTTTGACCTGTGATCGCCTGCATCCTATTTTTCCGAAAACAAGCCCCGACGAAACTCCTGAATCCTCCGAAGAACCGCAAAACAGTCCGCAGTAATCGATAACTGGCCTGTCGAGCCCTTCCCCGTCCGCTATCGGCACACGCGAAAAACCGGACCTGGGGTCGAAGCCCCGCATCTGAACCCGGACCTGGTGCAGGAAGAGATACTTCTTGCATATAATTTAATTTAAGTTAATATCAATTTAAATTAAATTATCAACCGATCGATGACTGACCGAAAATCATCACCCAGGCGCCGTTACGACAACGAAACGCGGCGCAAAAAACGTGCGGAATTGACCAGGCGGATCGCCGCTGCTACCGCCGAATTGCATGCTACCCTGGGTCCTGCGGACACCAGCTATGCCGATATAGCAAGGCAGGCCGGCGTATCGCTGCCCACGGTTTACAGCCATTTCCCCAACGAGGAAGAACTTTTTCAGGGTTGCACTTCGCACGTTGCAGAACGTGCGCCGTCCCTGCCCGTCGACGACATCCTGAAGGCCCCCGACCTGTCCGCCGCGATCGAGCGACTGGTCCTGGAGATGGAAAAGCAGCATCGCCACTACGAACCCTGGCTGGCGTGGCGGATGGACGGATACGTCGGCTTTCTGGTGGAAATGTCGGCACAGATACGCCGGCAACAGACCGAATTGATAAGCACGATACTGAACCGTTTTCCCGGTTCCGGTACAGACAAGGCGACCACCGCAGGTTGCGAAACCCTATTGAGTTTCGACAGCTGGCATCGCCTGGTACGGGGTCATGGACTGTCGTTTCGCGCGGCACGGCAAGTCATGACCCGCGGCATACTGTGCCTGGCCGAAAGTACGAACCAGAGCGCAAAAACCACCTCTCACCGGAGTAAGAACAAATGACCTCAGCCACTACCACAATCCACGAGATCGCGGCCGAAACCTACCGCATCAACACCCCCATGCCCGACATGATCCCCGGCGGCTTCTCCTACAACCAGTACCTGGTGATCGACGAACGGCCTTTACTGTTTCACACCGGACCGAGAGCCTTGTTCCCGGCGATCCGCAAACAGATCGAAAGCCTGATACCGCTCGCCAGCCTGCGCTTCATCGCCTTTTCGCATGTCGAAGCCGACGAATGCGGCAGCCTGACCGATTTTCTCGCCGCGGCTCCCCAGGCGCGTCCGGTATGCAGTAACGTCGCGGCCATGGTTTCGGTCGGCGACATGGTCGATGTCGAGCCCCTGGGCATGGCGGACGGCGAGACCCTCGAGCTCGGCAGCCATCGGTTGATCTGGCAGTCGGCCCCGCACCTGCCTCACGGCTGGGAATGCGGTTACCTGTTCGATTCCACCACCGGTACGCTTTTCTGCGGCGACTTGTTCACCCAGCCCGGTATCGGCGAAATGCCGTTAACCAGCGACGATATCCTCGCGACCAGCGAGGCATTCAGGGCGCAGATGGATTACTTTTCCCACAGCCCCGATACCGGCGACCTGCTGGAAAAGCTCGCCGGCCTCGACCCCTCGGTGCTGGCCTGCATGCACGGTAGCGCCTGGTCGGGCGACGGCGCCGATATGTTACGCAGGCTGGGATCGGCGTTGAATGCGCATTGAGCGTCTGCCGGGCGCCGAGATACGACGGACGCGGACCCGGCACATGCGAAGCCCGGAATATTTTTTCCGGGCATATTCCAGTCGGAACGGAATTATTGATAATAATCACCGCGGGAATCCCCGCTCGTGCTGGAGAATGCAATGAAACCTTGTACCAAAACTGTCCTTCCGCTGCTCGCCGTCGCCGCCTTGCTGACGGCTCCGCCTGTACTTGCAGGCACTGCAACTCTCGACCCGCAAATGGTCGAGCAAGGCCGTTACATCGCCCGTATCGCGGGCTGTAACGATTGTCATACGCCGGGTTACGCGATGAATGACGGCAATGTCGACGAGTCGGGCTGGCTCAGCGGCGATAATTTCGGCTGGCGCGGCCCCTGGGGTACTACCTATGGCGCCAACCTGCGCCTGTTCGTCAAGGACATGACCGAGGACGCCTGGGTCGAGGTCGCGCGCACGCTCAAGCGCAGACCACCGATGCCCTGGTTCAATCTCAACCACATGAAAGAAAACGACCTGCGGGCCCTGTACCAGTTCATCCATTCGCTGGGCGACCCGGGACAACCGGCGCCGGCATACGTACCGCCGGATCAGGAGCCTCTGCCTCCCTACGCGAGTTTTCCGGCGCCGCCGCCGGCACAGTAAAAGGCCTGCAATACAAATGGGCCGCGGCGGTTATGCGCCGCGGCCTCAGGGGCTGCTATAAAAAGCGGCTGACTAGCGGATGACGATGAACAGCGAACCGCCGTCACGCTCGACCTGCAACAGAATCGATCCCTGGCTATTGGCTACCGCCCTCTGGAAGGACTCGATATCGTCGACCGCCAGCCGGTTGGCGCCGACGATTACATCGCCGGGCCGTAATCCGCTGTAGGCTGCGGCCGAATTGGGCGCAACCGCAACCACCAGCACACCGATGCCATCCGGGTTGTTGTCTATCTGCAAGCCAGACAAAACTTCCGGCAAATTGGCCGCCTGGGCCGATTGCGGCTGGGCACTGCCGATTTCCACGGAGCGCTCGAGTACCTTGCCTTCACGCAAGATCGTCAGGTTCACTTTTTCACCGATCTGCTTGATACCGACCCGGCTGCGCAGCTGCGCGGTCGAACTGGTCGGCTGGCCATCGACCTCGAGTATGATGTCGCCGCTCTTGAGGCCGGCCTTCTCCGCGGGACTGCCTTCGAATACATTGGTGATCAGCACGCCGAACTGGCCTTTTTTCAACTCGAAGGCATCGCGGAGATCCGGCGTAATCTCCTGGATGCCCACGCCGATCTGCCCGCGCCTGACTTCGCCGTGCTCGAGAATCTGATCCATGCTGGCCTTTGCCATGTTGATCGGAATTGCGAAGCCGATTCCGACGTTGCCGCCGGCCGGCGAGAGAATCGCGGTATTGATTCCGACCAGCTTCCCGGCCAGGTTGACGAGCGCGCCGCCGGAGTTGCCCGGGTTGATCGACGCATCGGTCTGGATGAAGTCTTCGTATCCCTCGATACCCAGGCCGCTGCGCCCGAGCGCGCTGACGATACCCGTGGTCACGGTCTGCCCGAGCCCGAAGGGATTGCCGATCGCGACCACGAAATCGCCGACCTCGAGCTGGCTCGAGTCGGCGAACTCGACCTGTGCCAGGTCGTCGGCCTCGACCTCGAGGATCGCGATATCGAGTTGCGGATCGGATCCCAGCACGCGGGCCTTGAGGTTTCGGCCGTCTATCAGCGATACCCGCACCTCGTCAGCACCGCGGACCACATGGTAGTTGGTAATCACGATGCCTTTCTTAGCGTCGACGATAACCCCCGAGCCGGCCGCTTGCTGGCGCTTTTGCGGCGCCTGTTTGCGCTGATCTGGGGGGATATCCGGCAGGTCGAAAAAACGACGGAAAAAGGGATCGTTCAGCAAGGGATTGTACTGGGTTTCCTGCGTCGAGTAGGTCGATATGTTGACCACTGCGGGATTGATTTTCTTGATCATGGGCGCCAGGGTCGGCAAAGGCTTGCCGTCCGTCATGACGCCGGGAATGGCCGCGAACGCGTTCCCCTGAACCAGGATTAGCAGCAGCAAAACCAGGTTTTTCATCACCTTGAATTTGATCATGCCTGTCTCCAATCTGGACGTATTCGAATTCTACGCCTGATGACCAGAAAGTCTTTACCGAGTTCCGGCAACCGATCATCTTTGTTGATCCCCGTCAAATCCACACCAATCCGCCACTGATTTCGTCGACCTGAATAAAACGATTCACCGCCGATATACCGGCGTGGCTCGGCGGACAGCGCGCCTTCGGTTGAAAGGCAAGCGAGGGAAGGCTTGCCCGAATCATTCAGAATTGATGGTTTCAGCAGGTATCAGGCGTGCCGATTTCTCTCTGCGGGCAACCCGGGCAGAACTGATTAATATCGAGGTTCGAAGGCTAGCCCGCGCCGACGAAATAGCAGGAGTAGGCGCCCTTTTCCGTTAATTCCGAGGTATAGTGCAGCCCGTAGTTTTGCTTCCATTTCGCGACGATTTCCTTTTCGCCCGGTCGGGCACCGTCGTCGACCAGCACGATCGATTTTTCATGCAGCTTTTTTATCAGCAGCGGAACCGCGGCATATCTCGCGTCGGCGGCGATATTTCTCGGCGGGCCGTCCACGATCAGCATATCGATTCGATCTATCGATTCGAGCACCGTGTCGTCATACCACTGACAGCTTCTGCCCTCGATTTCATATTCCCTGATCGGTGCATACACCACTTCGGCGAATTCGGCGAGACCGTGCGAATCGATCGTCTCTCTGCTGATGTCCGCATACTTTTCCAGGTGATCGAACGAAATAATCTTGCCGCGGCCCAGTTTGCGAAGGCAATAGGCGGCAACCAGGGTCGACGTTCCGCTTCCTGCCTCGACGATCAATTCCGGTTGCAGACGGAATATTTCTCCCGCCATCAGATGCAGAAAATCGGGGGACGCGGCCCTATGCCGCGTACGCGGTAACGGACGCTGTATATCGAGCGTGCCGTACAGACCCGCGAGTGCCTCGGATTGGCGAAATACCTTGAATTGCTGAATTTCGATCTGTTTGTTCAGCGCTCGAAACAGGCGCCAGCTCAGGGCCACTACTCCGATCGATGCGGTAATCAAAATCACCACCAGGGGAGAGAAAAACCGAACCCCGACCAGGGTGACCAGAACGAACAACAAGGCCAGCACGAGCGACTGCAGTTTTAGCGTCTGATATGGTTTCATACGGAGATTTTTATAACGACCTGGTGGTCGGGCACGCAAACGACGGGCCATCTTAGCCGTAATTCCGAGGCGGTGCAATTATCGAGGCGATCGACGCAGGATGTGTGAATTTCGGCTTTGCTTCCCGGCTGTAGCAGGTCGCTTTCGAAGCAGAGCCATGGAAAACCAGCTATTTCTCCGGGATCTCAGGCCTCGCTCCCTGCCGTTGCGCCGTTTCCGGATTCCCGCAGGGCGCCGAGCAGGCTGCCCCAGATCGTCGCGCTGGCGAATCCGTACATCATCAGGTTGTGCTTGCCGCTGAACGGGATCGCGGCCATCGAGTAGATCAGATAAGAGACCAGCATGAGAAGCCCCCCGAGGGCCAGACTGCGCACCTCCGTGCTATAGCGCTTGCGCATATATTTCGTGAATAGCCATAAGTGGCAACCTGCCATGACCATCAACGAGACGAAACCGATCAGACCGGTCATCGCAAAGGTCTGAATATACTGGTTGTGGAGATGATTCATTGTCGCAAGTCGGGCGAACTGCGGATATCGCCGCGCGTAATCCTGGATTTCCTTCTTGGTATAACCGGGCCCGTAGCCGAAAATTTTATTGTCCATTCCCATTTTCAAGCCTACTTT
>JASFKL010000060.1:0-15324 GCA_050118655.1 Gammaproteobacteria bacterium
TCTTCTGAACAAAGAGAGGGATTGTGCGGCGCATCCATGCGCCGCATCCCTACGACCGGCTAACGCCGGTCTTCGGGGCCAGCGCTGCGCGCTGTCCAAATTCGCTCCCGGCGAATTTGTCGAAGCAGAGGATTCAAATCTGCCTCTCTTTCAGCCAGACATGAAAAAGGCTCAATCTTTCGTCATTCCGGAAAGCGCGCAGCGCTTATCCGGAATCCTTTCCTAAACCGGGACCTTAGTGAAAACTGCCCGAAGATCGAGAGAGGGATTGTGCGGCACATCCATGTGCCGCACCCCTACGACCGGCTAACGCCGGTCTTCGGGGCCAGCGCTGCGCGCTGTCCAAATTCGCTCCCGGCGAATTTGTCGAACCGGGGCTGCGCCCCAGGGTTCTCATCTAATCTCGTCTCTCCGCCAGATACAAAAAAGGCCCCTAACGGGACCTTTTTTGTATCTGGCGGAGAGAGAGGGATTCGAACCCTCGATACGCTATTAACGTATACTCCCTTAGCAGGGGAGCGCTTTCGACCACTCAGCCATCTCTCCGGTTCAAGTGTGTGTAAACTACAATGCAATAGCCGTTTAAACAAGGCTATTGCATTGTAAAAGACTGGAAAGAGCGATCTATTTCGCCCGTTTTGGAAGCTGAAGCCTAACCCTCGGCCGCGTTTCCGACTTGTTCCTGTCCTTCCTCCGCCTTGATGCGCTCGTATATTTCCTCACGATGCACCGCTACTTCCCTTGGCGCGTTGACGCCAATCCTGACCTGATTTCCCTTCACACCGAGAACGGTAACCGTTACCTCGTCCCCGATCATTAATGTCTCTCCGACACGCCGCGTTAATATCAGCATTCCTATCTCTCCCAATGAAAATCACAGTAATCTGAGCCTGTCTTCCACAACAGGTACCACATTTTTATTTTTCTAAGGACCGATCCTCAAGACCATAGACGATTTTAACTCAACAGGCTTTGTTCAAGCTAGTTGAAATAATTTATGGCAGTTTCTTCAAATCAAAGCCTTCGTGCAGTGCGCGAACTCCCAATTCCAGGTATTTTTCATCGACTACGACCGATATCTTGATCTCCGAGGTCGAGATCATCAGGATATTGATTCCCTCTTTGGCCAGGACTTCGAACATCCGGCTGGCGATGCCCGCGTGCGAGCGCATACCGACACCGACGATCGAAATCTTGACGATGCGTTTGTTACCATAAACCTCGCGAGCATTGAGCTGCTTCGCGGTGCGCTCCAGCGAAGCCAGTGCATTTTCGAAATCGTTACGATGCACCGTGAAGGTAAAATCGGTGTTGCCGTCGGCACCGACGTTTTGCAGGATCATGTCGACCTCGATATTGGCATCCGAAATCGGACCCAGAATCTGGTAGGCGACGCCAGGCGTATCGGGTACGCCGTTGATAGTTAACTGGGCTTCGTCGCGATTGAACGCGATACCCGAGATGAGTGCTTGTTCCATAACATTATCCGCACCGTATTCAGTGGTGATCAGAGTGCCGGGTCCTTCCTCGAACGAGGACAGGACACGCAGCGGCACGTGGTATTTCTGCGCGAACTCGACCGCGCGAATTTGCAGAACCTTGGAGCCCAGGCTGGCCATTTCCAGCATTTCCTCGAAGGTGATGGTTTCCAGCCGGCGCGCCTCGGGTTCGACCCGGGGGTCGGTGGTGTAGACGCCGTCGACGTCGGTGAATATCTGGCATTCGTCGGCTTTCAGCGCGGCGGCGAGCGCCACACCCGTGGTATCGGAACCGCCGCGTCCCAGCGTGGTGATGTTTCCGAACTCGTCGACGCCCTGGAATCCCGCGACCACGACGATACGGCCGCTTTCCAGATCGCCGGTAATTTTATCGTGGTCGATGGATTTGATTCTCGCCTTGTTGTGCGCGCTATCGGTGACGATCTT
This sequence comes from Gammaproteobacteria bacterium, assembly GCA_050118655.1. GTDB lineage: Bacteria > Pseudomonadota > Gammaproteobacteria. The sequence goes on from JASFKL010000060.1 coordinate 1,926, forward strand.
GACCTGACCGCCGGTATAGGAACGCGCCGGGTAGCCGCGCTTTTCCAGCGCCATCGACAGCAAGGCAATCGTGACCTGCTCGCCGGTAGTCAGCAACACGTCGAGTTCGCGCCCCTGCGCCCTGGAGTCGACCTGCCTGGCGAGATCGACAAGGCGATTGGTCTCGCCGCTCATCGCGGAAACCACGATCACCATATCGTGTCCTTGATCGCGGCAGGCCGCGACCTTGTCCGCGACGGCCTCGATGCGCTCGATGGAGCCCACCGACGTTCCGCCGTATTTTTGTACCAGTAACGCCATGTCCTGCCGACTAGAAAAAGCGAGCGCGGATTATAGGAAAATCGGGATTGATTGTATAACGATATTCGTAATAGACGGATATCCTGTTTAGAATACAGCGGCCTTCCACCCGGGAATTCCACGCTGCATGACGACGCTGTTGCAATTCGACTGGCCGATACTTCTGGCGATCGTCTCCATCATGCTGCTGTCCGGTCTGGTCCATGGAACCCTGGGGCTCGGCTTTCCGATGGTGGCGACACCGGTGCTGGCATCGATGACGGATGTGCGCAGCGCGATACTGATTACGCTGCTGCCGACCATGGCAGTCAATATAGCCAGTATCGCCAACAATCGTTCTGCCCTCGCCGGCACGCGCCGATTTTTGCCGCTGGTAATTTTCACACTGCTCGGATCGATCGCCGGCGCCACGCTGCTGGCAATCGTAGACCCCGCACCGTTTCGTATCCTGCTGGCGGGCCTGATCCTGTTCTACCTGTGGAACGGCCTGCGCATTCCGCGCGCGTGGCTGGAGCGCAACGCGCTCGTGGCGATGGCACTGTTCGGGATATGCGCGGGCCTGTCGGCGGGCATTACCAATGTCATGGTAGCCATATTGATCGTTTACTTTCTGTCCCTGGATACGCCGCGGCCGACGATGGTGCCGACCCTGAACGCCTGTTTTCTGTCGGGTAAGCTGATGCAGATAGTGGTGCTATCGATCGCCGGCCTGGTCAGTCCGAGGCTGGTGCTCGAAACCGCACCGCTGGCGCTGGCCGCGGTGGCCGCCCTGCGGCTCGGGCAGCGCATACAGCCGAAAATCGAGGTGGCTACCTATCAGGCGATATTGCGCAAGCTGTTGCTGGTGATGGCGATAGTTTTAATCTACCAGTTCGCGGCTGAAATCGGCCTGTTTTCCGGGCCGACCGGCGAAAACGGCTAGATACGGCTCTCCACCCAGGGCAGCACCGATTCCAGCGCGCCGGGCAGCTTGTCCGGCTGATTGCCGCCGGCCTGGGCCATGTCGGGCCGTCCGCCGCCGCGGCCGCCGCACTGTTCGGCCACGTAGTTGGCGAGATCGCCGGCCGGGATGCGTTCCGACTCCGGCCGGGTGACACCGGCGATGATCGATACCTTACCCCCCTCGCTGCTGGCGAGCACGATTGCCGCGGCGCCGAGCTTGTTCTTCAGCTGGTCCACGGTCTCGCGCAGGGTTTTGACGCTGGCGCCCTCGAGCTTCGCCGCGAGTACCTTGATTCCGTTGACTTCGCTCGCCTGCGAGGCCAGGTCGCCGCCCGTACGCGAGGCCAGTTTCGATTTCAAAGCCTCCAGCTGTTTTTCGAGCGCGCGGTTGCTGCTCTGCAATTGCTCGATGCGCGGCAGCAGGTCGTCCCGGCTGGCCTTGAGTTTATGGGCGGCGGTTTCGATCTTGTTCTCGCTGTCGATGAAGCGCCTGACAGCGGCTTCGCCGGTCACTGCCTCGATGCGCCGAATGCCGGATGCAATCCCGGTCTCGAAAACGATCTTGAACAGGCCGATATCGCCGGCACGCGCGACATGCGTGCCCCCGCAGAGCTCGATCGAGTCGGAACCGATTTTCAGCACCCTCACCTCGTCCCCGTATTTTTCTCCGAACAGGGCAATGGCACCCGACTTCCTGGCGGATTCCATATCCATCAATTCGGCCCGGGTTTGCAGGTTGCCGCGGATCTGGTCGTTAACCAGGGTTTCTATTTCGACGATCTCTTCCGGTGTCAGGGGCTGGTAATGGGAAAAATCGAAGCGCAGCTTGTCCGCATCGACCAGCGAGCCTTTTTGCTGAACGTGAGCGCCGAGCACCTTGCGCAGCGCGGCGTGCATCAGGTGCGTGGCCGAGTGATTGAGCATGACCGCGCGCCGGTGGTGCTCGTCGATCTTCGCGTTGACCTTGTCGCCGACACCGAGTTCCCCGCTTTGCAGGTGGCCGATATGCAGAAAGACTTCGTTCTGCTTTTGGGTATCGGTGACTTCGAAACGCGTCTTCTTGCCAATTTCGAGGACACCGATATCGCCCACCTGGCCGCCCGCTTCGGCATAGAAAGGAGTGCGGTCGAGAATCACCAGCGCCCGGTCCCCGTTGTCCAGTTGATCGACGGCTTCGTCGTTCTGCAGTATCGCAATCACCCCGGCCCTGGTCCGGGTCTTTTTGTAACCGAGAAATTCGGTGGCCGGGTAGCGATCCAGTTGCAAGCGCTGACTGGAGGCGTCGAACTGGCTCGAAGCGCGCGCCCGTGCGCGTTGGGCTTCCATTTGCACGTCGAAGCCCTCGAGATCGATACCGAGTCCCTTTTCGCGTGCCACGTCGGCGGTCAGGTCGGCGGGAAAGCCGTAGGTATCGTAAAGCTTGAAAACGGTTTCACCGTCGAGGGTATCGCTACCTTGGGGCATCGCCGCGATCGCATCTTCGAGAATGCGCATACCCTGTTCCAGGGTTTCGGCAAAGCGCTGTTCTTCCTTTTGCAGTACCCGCTCGACGTGAGCCCGGTGCTGACGCAGTTCGGGGTAGGCGTCTCCCATTTCCGCGTCGAGCGCCTCGACGAGCCGGTAAAAGAACGGTCGCGTGCATCCCAGGTGGTGGCCGTGGCGCGCCGCGCGGCGAATAATACGCCGCAGGACGTAACCCCGACCCTCGTTGGATGGCAATACCCCGTCGACGATCAGAAACGCACAGGAACGAATATGGTCGGCGATTACCCGCAGGGACTTGTCCTCGAGATCGTCGGTAGAAGTCAATTTCGCGGCCGCCGAGATCAACGACCTGAACAGATCGATATCGTAGTTGTTGTGCACGTTCTGCATGATCGCGGCGAGACGCTCCAGCCCCATTCCCGTATCGACCGAGGGCTTCGGCAGCGGCTCCATGTTGCCTGCCGTATCGCGATTGAACTGCATGAATACCAGGTTCCAGATTTCGATATAGCGATCGCCGTCCTCTTCGGGCGTACCCGGCGGGCCGCCTTCTATTTCGGGACCGTGATCGTAGAAAATTTCGCTGCAGGGCCCGCAGGGCCCGGTGTCGCCCATCGACCAGAAATTGTCCGTGGTGCCGATGCGCGTGAAACGCTCGGGATCGACCTTGATATCGTTAAGCCAGATGTCGGCGGCCTCGTCGTCTTCCGAGTATACGGTGATCCAGAGCTTTTCCGCGGGCAAACCGATAACCTCGGTCAGGAAGTCCCAGGCATAGTGGATCGCTTCCTTCTTGAAGTACTCGCCGAAACTGAAATTGCCGAGCATTTCGAAGAAGGTATGGTGGCGCGCCGTGTAACCGACGTTTTCGAGATCGTTGTGCTTGCCGCCGGCGCGCACGCAACGCTGCGAAGTGGTGGCGCGGGTATAGCTGCGTTTCTCGGTGCCGAGAAAAACGTCCTTGAACTGCACCATGCCGGAATTGGTGAACAACAGGGTCGGATCGTTGGCCGGCACCAGCGGGCTCGACGGCACGATGGTATGTCCATGTGACTCGAAATACTTGAGAAACGTTTCCCTGAGCTCGGCGCTGGTCGTCATTTACTCGCGATCGCTAATTTACAAAATCGATGACGCCCGGAAAATACCGGGCGTAACAGGTCCGCAGTTCCCGACGCACGCGCCGCGAGCGGTGATCAAAAAAGCGAACTAGCGAAATAATCGCATGACTGACTCGGGAGAAAAACCCCTATTTTGCAAAAATCGCGCCTGCTTCATGCGCTCCGCATGATCCTTCGGAATCGCCTCGCCGAAGCGTCGCGACCGTTGCTGCTTCATCGATTCATCCCAGCGGTCGGACAAGGGATCGAGAAAGGTTTCCGCGATGGCATCGTCGATCCCTTTCTGGCGCAGCTCGAATCGAATCTTGAGCGGACCCATGCCGGCTTTGAATCGCTGACGTATGAAGGCTTCGGTATAGCGAATATCCGACTGCAGGCCCTCGCTCTGCAACTCCCGCATCACAGTGTTTATCGAGCTTTCATCGTAATCGCGGGATTTCAGTTTTTGCCGAAGCTCTTCCGCCGAATGCTCGCGTCGGGCCAGCAAGTCCATCGCCTTTTTGCGAATTTCGAGATTTTTGTTTCCTGTCGACATGGTCGCACGGAAGTCTGACAGGAAATTTTTATTCAGGCCAGTGTCCCGGCAATGCTACCGGGTAAAAAATATTCGCCCGAGTATAAAAAAAAGCCTCCGGGGCACAGGGTCCCCGGAGGCATTGCCAGTTTTGCAACATCAGGTGGATAGGGATAGGTAGGCTAGGGAATTTCCACCATTTCGGGTTCGACTTGTGGGTCGGAGTCTGTTGCATTACTGTCAATTGGTTTGCCGGACTTCGGCTTCGGCAGCAATTCGTCGCGCAGGCGCTGGTCGATATCCGCCGCCATTTCGGGATTTTCCTTGAGAAAGCCGCGCACGTTATCCTTGCCCTGGCCGATACGTTCCTCGTTGTAGCTGTACCAGGCGCCGGATTTTTCGATCAATCCGTGCTTGACGCCGAGATCGATGAGCTCGCCCTCGCGCGAAGAACCCTCGCCGTAGAGAATTTCGAACTCACACTGCTTGAACGGCGGCGCCACCTTGTTCTTGACGACCTTGACGCGGGTTTCGTTGCCGATCACCTCGTCACCCCGCTTGATCGCCCCTGTGCGCCGGATGTCGAGGCGCACGGAGGCATAGAACTTTAGCGCGTTGCCTCCGGTCGTGGTTTCCGGGTTGCCGAACATGACGCCGATTTTCATGCGGATCTGGTTGATGAAGATCACCATCGTGTTCGAGCGCTTGATATTGCCGGTGAGCTTGCGCAATGCCTGCGACATCAATCTCGCCTGCAGGCCCATGTGCGAATCGCCCATGTCGCCTTCGATTTCGGCTTTCGGCGTCAAGGCCGCAACCGAGTCGACCACCACCACGTCGACGGCACCCGAGCGCACCAGCATGTCGGTGATTTCCAGCGCCTGTTCGCCGGTATCGGGCTGCGATACCAGCAAGTCGTCGATGTTGACGCCGAGCTTGTCGGCATAAGTCGGGTCGAGCGCATGCTCGGCGTCGACGAAGGCCGCCGCGCCGCCCAGCTTCTGGCATTCGGCAACCACCTGCAGCGCGAGCGTGGTCTTGCCCGAGGATTCCGGACCGTAGACCTCGATCACGCGACCGCGCGGTAAACCGCCGATGCCGAGCGCCACGTCGAGCGATAGCGAGCCGGTTGAAATTACGCCCATGGTCGTATCGACGCCGTCGTCGCCGAGTCGCATGACAGACCCCTTGCCGAACTGCTTTTCGATTTGCCCCAACGCCGCGGCGAGCGCTTTTTGCTTGTTATCGTCCATCGTTACCTACCTATATGTTGTGGTTTCACGAATTATCACACACCAGTGCGAGAACATAAAGAGAACATTTCAGGTATTTTCAAATTCTCGCCCGGCCCGTTTTCGAAGCCTGGCGCCCATTATGACTCCCTACTGGCTCATAACGTGAGCCAGTTAAAAATAATTCTCTCGCGGAACTCGATTCGGTAGTTGAACCCGGCGCTCCGCAAGGCTAGGCTTTAGCCAAAATAACAGGCACTGCCGTGAATCCTGACCGCCCCGATCTCTCGGAACGACAAATCCTGCTGATGGATGCGATCGTCATCGCCGCCGCGGCAGTCATCCTGTCGTCGCCCGATTGGCCGCAACCGGGATCGCCCCGCGGCCAGCTCGCCGCCGCGCTGGGCGCGCTGTTGCTGTTCACGCCGCTGCTGTTCCTGGTCATGAAGCGTTCTGGCATCAGCGCTACGCCGCCGACCTGGTTCGTCGCCCATGTGATCGCCACCCTGGCAGGCAGCCTGCTGATCCTGGTGCATGCCGCCGGGGGAGACTGGATATCGCCGCCCGGCCTGGTATTGTTATTGCTCGCCGTGCTGGTATTGCAGGGCAGCCTGGTTCGCGTGGTGCTGGCGCGCGGTTTCAGCCTGCTGTTCGCACGCAACAGCCTGCCGACCGGGTTCGATGTGCCGGCCGGGCTCGACAAGGCTGAACTGCAGCGGCTTATCGACGCCAAGACGGTACTGTTGCAACGCATCGATTCGCAGGCCGACGAAGCGCTGTTCTCGCCCGCTTTGAAACACTGGCTTCGGCACCCGTTGTCGAGCCTGCGGTACCAGCGGCTCGCCGAGCGCGAAGCGCGCCTGGTCGGCGCCCGCGCCAGTGCGGGGATCTCGCTGGCCTGGGCGAGACGCATCCACATGCTCGTCGCGCTGCTGTTTTATCTGGGATTGCTGGCGCACGTTGTCGTGGTACTGTTTTTCGCCGGCTATGCGGCCGGCGGCGGCACTATCGACTGGTGGCACATCACCGCCTGGGGAGGCTGAGGCATGGGCGACGAAAACACCCGGCTGGTGCTGATGATCGATCTGGAACGCTGTACCGGCTGCAAGAGTTGCGAGGCGGCCTGCAAGCAGACCAACGCGCTCGGCCCCAACAGTTACCGTAACCGGGTAATCTGGTTCGACGAGCAACAACAGCCCGGCGGCGACGACACCGCGGCGCGGCTCGACTTCCTGACCGTGACCTGCCAGCAATGCGAACGTCCGGCCTGCCTGCGTGCCTGTCCGGTTTTTCCGAAAGTCATCTCCAGGGATCCCGAGACCGGCGTGGTGGCGATCGACGAAAACCGCTGCACCGGCTGCGGCGAGTGCGCACTGTCCTGCCCCTACGGCGCGATCGGCTATAACGCCGAGCGCCACCACGCGGTCAAGTGCGACCTCTGCGCCGAGCGCCGCGCCGACGGCCTGGGCCCGGCCTGCGCTTTGGTCTGCCCGACACGGGCGATCAGCTACGGCAGCCGCGCGGAACTCCTCCAGCAGGCCGCTGCCGCCGGCCGCGAACCGCTCGACACCGATCATTTTCTGCAGCGGCCCGGTACCATTTACCTGCGCCGGCCGCGCGACGCGAATCGCGACGCACGGGCACTGCCGGCGCGCACCACGCCGGCGCTGATGCGCGACCATTCGAGCCGCGTCTCGATCGATTCCGCGGCGGCGCGCGGCAGCTATCGCCGCGCGGAAAAAAACCGCCTCGCCGGTACCGCGGAACGCATCGTGCCGGGCGGCTGCAATATCTGTTTCAACGGCTGTCCGGTCAAGTTTCACCTACGCGGCGACAAGGTGGTCAATGTTTACGGTAACGACGAGGACGCGCAATTCCAGGGCCGCGTCTGTCCCAAGTCGCAAATGACCCTGCAGCTCTACGACAATCCCCATCGCCTGACCCGGCCGCTGAAGCGCGTCGGGCCGCGCGGCAGCGATCGTTTCGAGGAAATCGGCTGGGACCGGGCGCTGACGGAAATCGCCGCTGAACTGCGCCGGGTTCGCGATCGCCACGGCAGCGAGGCGCTCGCCATCCAGTCGGGCTCGCGCACCGGTGTATTGACGATCATCGGCGCGATCCCGTTGTTCGCGGGCCTGTGGGGGACGCGCAACGTACTCACAACCGAGCCCTACTGCGATCTCGGCAAGGGCGTCGCGCTCAAATTGACCCAGGGCGCGGGTTTCATGTGCAGCGTGTTTACAGAGGAGGATATCGGCCGCGCGGGCGCCTACGTCTATATCGGCGACAACCAGGCCGAGACCCGGCCGGTCAATTTCGGCATGACGAACGACTGGCGGATTCGAAACGGCGCAAGGATGGTCGTCGTCGACCCGCGCCTGACGCCGACCGCGAGCAAGGCCGACGCCTGGCTGCCGATCCGCACCGGCACCGACATGGCGCTCGGGCTCGGCATCATCCATTACCTGTTTACGAACGAATTGCACGATGCCGCGTTTTGCGAGCGCTGGATCCTGGGCTGGCGGGAATGGCGGGATTTCGTCGTCGCGCGCGGCTACGACCTCGACTGGGCCGCCAACGCTACCGATCTCGACAGCGCGCAGATCGAAATGCTCGCGCAGACCATCGCCGACGCCGACGGCTGCATGATTTTCCTCTCCCGCGGCATCAACCAGCATACCAATTCCGCGCAGACCAATCGCGTCTTCATGTTCATCGCCGCGATAACCGGCAACTGGGGGCGTCGCGGCGGCGGTTATTTCAACGTATCGTCGGAAATGGACTGGGAGCCGCCGTTGATCCCGCAGGGACGCCGCGCCGCGGCCGGGCCAGCGGTGGGCGGTAACCCTTCGGCCTGGACGGAAGCGATGCTCGATGGCGAGCCCTACCCGATCCGGGCGTTGATTACCGGCAACAATCCGCTCGGCCAGTGGCCCGACCAGAACCGCGCGCGCCGGGCGCTCGAATCCCTCGATCTCGTCGTCCACCTGGAGCTGTTCAAGAACGCGACCTCGCGCTATGCCGACTACGTGTTGCCGATGGCCAGCGGTATCGAGAAAGGTGGCACCTCGCGTTTCGCCGCCGACCGCCGCATCGTCTGGAACGACCGCTTCATCGATCCGCCCGGAGAGGCCAAATCCGATCACTGGTTCTGGATCGAGCTCGGCAAGCGTTTCGGTTTCGACGACGTTCTCAAGGACGATTACAAGGATCCCCGCAAGCTCTGGGACGAGGTCCTGATCCCGGCGACACCCGAACTGGCCGAGGCCAGCACAGCGAGACTGACCGCGCAAGCCAACCGCACCGTACGCCTGCCGTATTTCGCCGGTGCCGACGGCGAACTCGACCCGGTCTATGTCACCGAAAAGGCGGCTCGCGAGCCCGAACGCGCCGCGGCCTACCCGACCGCGAGCGGCAAGCTCGAATTCTGGACGCCGGAGCTGGAGACAAAATTCAATGTCATGGGGCTGTCCGCGCTGCCCGAGTTCTACACCGAGGCCGAGCAGCTGGTCGACCTGCCGCATATCCGTTACGCCGACGCGCCGGTCACCTCGAGCTTCTTCGCCGACAAGCTGGTCTATCCGGGCACGATCGTCGATGACCCGCTGGAGCGGGACCCGAAATTCGATACCGAACTCGTCACCGGCCGGCCGCCGGCGCCGCACTTCCATTCATGGACGCACTATTTCTGGCAGGCGCAGGAAATGTGGCCCGAGCAGTTTTGCCAGATCCACCCGGACAAGGCTGTCGCGATCGGCGTCCGCGACGGAGACAGGGTGTCGATCCAGACCGCCAACGGCAGCATTTGCGCGCGCGCCTGGATACACCGCGGCATCCGCCCGAGCAGCGTATTCGTGCCGATCGGCTGGGACGAGCAACAACCCTGGCACCCCGGCTCGAGCGTCAACCACCTGACCGGCATCCGCCTCGACCCGGTCTCGCAGCAGGCCAACCTGAAAACCCACCTGTGCCGGGTCGAAAAAATGACGCCCTGATCCAAAGATAGGGGGACACTTTACTTAACTACCCGAATTGGTTTGCAAGTTGGAATCTAATTACGGTAATTGAGTAAAGTGTCCCCCTAATTGGGGTGGGATCACCCGGCAAAACACCGGCACCGCGAGCTCGGAGCCCTTCAGTCGCCGAGCAGCTGCAGCGCGTCGACGATCGCCTGCCGCAGGGTCGCCTCGCGCACCGCTTGCCGATCGCCATCGAAGCGATAAAGACGAGCGCGCTGCTGCTCGCTCGAGGCGACTGCTATCCAGACCGTGCCGACGGGTTTTTCGGCACTGCCGCCGGCGGGACCGGCGACCCCGGTGACCGCGATTGCGTAATCGGCGTGGCTGTGACGCAGCGCGCCGTTCGCCATCGCCGCGGCGACCGGTTCGCTGACCGCGCCGTAGTCGGCGATGATGGAAACCGGCACGGCCAGCATTTCGCTCTTGGCCTCGTTGCTGTAGGTGACGAAACCGCGCTCGAACCAGTCGGAACTGCCGGCGAGATCGGTAAAGGTCTTGGCGATCAGCCCGCCGGTGCAGGACTCCGCGGTACAGATACGTTTACCGTTACGTAGCAATCTTGCGGCCAGTCGCTCGGCCAGTTTTGCGCTAGCTGAATCCATCGCGCCATTATAGCGAAAACCGCGGGGCTATCGCGGTTTGTATCGGTTTTCCTGTGCCAGATCAATTGTCGCCGGCACGACCTCGATAAACTAAAAAAATCTATAAATCCCGTGGAGATTAAAATGACTCATATCGTCGTAATCGGTGGCGGCATCGGCGGCGTGCCCATGGCCTTCGAAATGTGCGAACTGTTGAAATCGAGCGAGAAAATCACGCTGGTTTCGAATGCCGACTATTTCCAGTTCGTTCCGTCCAACCCCTGGGTCGCGGTCAACTGGCGCCAGCGCGAAAATATCTGCATCGACCTGCCGCCGATCATGCGTAAAAAGAAAATCGAATTCACCTCCGCCGGGGCGAGGCGAGTGCATCCCGAAAAAAACCAGCTCGAGCTCGGCGACGGCAGTATCCTGGACTACGATTACCTCGTGATCGCCACCGGACCGGAGCTCGCCTTCGACGAGGTCGAGGGTCTGGGACCCGAAGCCAATACCCATTCCGTCTGCCAGGTGGATCATGCCGTCGAGGCCGGCCGTGCCTACGAAAAATTTCTCGAGGACCCGGGACCGATCGTAATCGGTGCGGCCGCGGGCGCGTCCTGCTTCGGCCCGGCGCTGGAGATGGCGTTGATCGTCGAATCGGATCTGCGCAAGCGTAAACTGCGCCACAAGGTACCGATGACTTACGTCACGCCCGAACCTTACGTCGGTCACCTCGGTCTAGGCGGCGTAGGCGATACCAAAGGGATGGTCGAATCCATCATGCGCGAGCGTCATATCAGGTGGATTTGCAATGCCCGCATCGATCGCTGCGAACCGGGAAAGTTGTTCGCTACCGAACACGACGCCTCGGGTACGGAGATCAGGCAGCACGAACTCGAGCATCGCTGGTCGATGATCCTGCCCGCGTTTCGCGGCGTACCGGCAGTTGCCGGTATCGACGGCCTGACCAATCCGCGAGGCTTTATTATCGTCGATCATCACCAGCGCAATCCGACCTTCGACAACGTTTTCTCGGTCGGTGTCTGCATCGCGATTCCCCCGGTCGAAGTGACCCCGGTGCCGACCGGTTGCCCGAAGACAGGCTTCATGATCGAAAGCATGGTAACCGCCGCCGCGCACAACATACGCGCCCTCATCGACGGCAGGGAGCCCGACCACGAAGGCAGCTGGAGCGCCGCCTGCCTGGCCGATTTCGGCGACCGTGGCGCGGCTTTCGTCGCGGTGCCGCAAATCCCGCCGCGCAATATCAACTGGTCGTCCGAGGGCCGTTGGGTGCACTATGCCAAGATCGTTTTCGAAAAATACTTCCTGCGCAAGGTGCGTAAGGGCATCGGCGAGCCCGGCTACGAAAAGCAGATGCTGCGTCTCGCCGGGCTTCGAAGGATCAAAATCTAGCCCGCGGGCTTCATCGGACCGTCGGATTACATTAATATAAGGAGCCTGTTTCCCTGAAATATAACGACATGGACAAAGAGACAGAACTCGACACGACCGGGGCGGCCACCGACGAGGACAACAGTCTCGCGGAGCAGGAGATCAACCGCATGAATATCATCCGCCGGTTTGAAAACGGGATGTATCCCTATCCGCGGAAGATCGGCCGGGTCGCCTATGAAAAGGAAAAAGCGCAACTGCAGGTCGAGTTGCTGAAGGTGCAGAAATGGGTCAAGTCCACCGGCAAGAAGATTGTCATCATCTTCGAGGGGCGCGACGCGGCCGGCAAGGGCGGCGCGATCAAGCGCTTCATGGAACACTTGAATCCGCGCGGTGCGCGCGTCGTGGCGCTGGAAAAGCCCACCGTCGCCGAGCAGACCCAGTGGTATTTTCAACGCTACATCAACCACTTGCCCTCGGCCGGCGAGATCGTGCTGTTCGACCGCTCCTGGTATAACCGCGCCGGGGTCGAGCGCGTGATGGGCTTTTGCGATCCGTCGGCCTACCTCGAATTCATGCGCCAGTGCCCGGAGATAGAACGCATGCTGGTACGCTCGGGCGTAATGCTGTTCAAGTACTGGTTTTCGGTTACCCGGGAAGAGCAGCGCCGGCGATTCGAATCGCGCAAGAGCGATCCGCTGAAACAGTGGAAGCTGTCGCCGATCGACCAGGCCTCGATAGACAAGTGGAACGACTATACCGAGGCCAAGGAAGCGATGTTCTTTTATACCGACACCGCCGACGCGCCCTGGACTATCGTCAAGTCCGACGACAAGAAGCGCGCGCGGCTCAATTGCATGCGCCACTTCCTGTCGTCGCTGAGATACGAGGACAAGGACGAGGAAACCGTCGGCAAGCCCGACCCGTTCATCGTCACCTCGAGCGACCACGCGATCGGCAACAGCGAACACATCCTCGGCAAGAGCCTGCACCCCGACCTGAGGCGCGCGAAAAAGTAACCGCGCGCCCCGGCGGCGAGCCCAGGGCCGGCAAGCCGTACCTCTATGGTTATTTCCATACCTTTCGTTTATCGTGTATTCATAGTTGTCGCCTATGGAGCATCGCATGAACCTGCGCGATTTGAAGTACATCGTCGCGGTCGCCGATACCGGCCACTTCGGCCGGGCGGCGCAGCGCTGTTTCGTCAGCCAGCCGACGCTTAGCGGGCAGATCAAGAAACTCGAAGCAGAACTCGGCGTGGTCATTTTCGAGCGCACCAACCGCAAGGTGACCGTAACCCCCACAGGAGAGGAAATCCTGCGCCATGCGCGCCTGATGATCGAACAGGCCGACGCCATAACGCAGGTGGCCCGGGCGCACCAGGACCCGCTGGCGGGACCGCTGCGAATCGGCGCCATCCCGACGCTGAGCCCGTACCTGATGCCGTTGATCCTGCTGCCGCTGAAACAGCGCCACCCGCAGATGAAACTGGTGTTGTCGGAAGAAACCACCGAAACCCTGCTGCAACGCCTGCTGCATCACGAAATCGACGCCGCCCTGCTGGCGACAGCCGAGGACGAAAACGAATTCGATATCACCCCTTTGTTCGACGAACCTTTCTGGCTCGCCTGTCCGCGCAACCATCCGCTTTATTTCAAGGACCGGATTACCCGCGAAGACCTTGAAGACATGGAATTGCTGCTGCTCTCGGAGGGACATTGCCTGTCGCAGCAGGTCATGGACCTGTGCCACCTGAAGGACCGCCGCAGCGGTAACGAAATGGCCGATCTGCGCGCCTCCAGCCTGGAAA
>JASFKL010000061.1:0-15289 GCA_050118655.1 Gammaproteobacteria bacterium
CGCTACAGCCTGATGGATTACGATCTGGTCGTGGACTGGCTCGAGACGATATCCGATATCGACGCCGACAGCGAGTACCCGATGCTGCTGGCCTCGCGAATCTATACGCAAACCGGCAACCCGGAGCGCTTGCGCAAGATACTCGGCTTTATCGAGCGCCGCTTCGACGACAATCCGCAATTGCACTGGCGCCGCCTGGCCGAGGCCAGCCTGATTGCCAAGCATAAACTCAAGGATCTCGATCTGGCTTTGCGGTTCGCGGACAAGCTGGCCAGGCAGCCGGCGAAGGTCAAAATGCCGCACTGGGCGCGCGATTTCCAGTTCCTGCTGCTCGCCGAATTGAACGAGACCGAGTCCGCGATCGCGATTATCGAGGCCCTGCTGCAATCGGGTTCGATCAAGGACCCGGACGAGCGGCGATTCTTGCGCGAAAAGCTGTCGGATTTCCAACAAAAGTTGTTCGAATCCCAACGATTACCCGAAAAATGAGCGTTGTCTCGCAAATTAAGTATTGAATTAAAAAGAATTTTTTGATTCTGGCACGTATCGTGCCTTAATAGTCCCAAGGTTCATTGAAAAAACTGGAGTAATCCATGCAATTAGCAAAACAAAAAGGTTTCACACTGGTTGAAATCGCCATCGTACTGGTCATCGTGGGGCTGCTGATCGGCGGTGTTCTCAAGGGTCAGGAAATGATTACCAACGCCAAACTCAAGCGCGTCGAAAGCGACAACGCGGGTATCGCGGCGGCAATGTTTTCCTATCAGGATCGCTACCTGCAATTGCCGGGCGACGATAATGACGCAATCGCAAGATTTTCCGTCTACAATGGTCAGGCTGTAGCCGATATCGAAGGTGATGGTTCCGGAACTATTGACGCTGCCTGGGATGCCGAAAATGTTGCTACGCTTACGGGTGCTGGCGCCTCCGAGACTAGCAAGTTCTTCGGGCACCTGCGTGCCGCCGGCCTGATTCCCGGTGGCGGGCTCGAAGGCACCAAGCCGACGAATGCCTATGGTGGCCAGATCGGCGTACAAGATGGAGCGCTGGGAATCTCGGGCCATGTCACCATATTTGGTCAGATCGAAGGCCCGATCGCAAAAATAATCGAAGCCAGGCTCGATGACGGAAATCCGGACTCGGGGCGAATGCAGTCGAATTTATCAAGCGTAGTTGGCGGTATGGCGTCCGACCCGACTTTTACTCTGGCCGCCGGTTATCTCGATACTGCTAGATATAATATGGCTTTTCGTCTGTAATCGGGTTGTTTGTTCGGCGAGAATGGCCTGCCCCACGGGCAGGTCATTCTCGTTTTGGCCTCCCGGTAACCTCGGTGCTGGCGGGTAATTTCGAACTAACGGTTGTGCCGGCGCGGTTTTGACCGCAGAATTCGGTCGCATGAAGCAGGTGCTGTCGGTTTCCAATATCAGCTACTCGGTCGCGGGTCTCGATATACTCAAAACCCTGAGTTTCGAGGTAGACGAGGGACAGTACTACGCCATCGCCGGTGTCAACGGCGCCGGCAAGTCCACCTTGATCAAGCTGATCCTGGACCTGATCCGCCCGTCGCCTGGCGGTTCGATCCGTATCTTCGAGCGAGCCAGCCAGGATCGGAATTGCCGCGAACAACTCGCCTACCTGCCGGAAAAGTTCGATGTCAGGAGAAGCGTTACCGGCCGCCAGTATCTCGACTTTATCGCCGCCATCTACCACCTGAAGATCTCCGGGGAACGCATAGCCGCGCTCGCCGAGCGTCTCGATTTTCCGTCCGAGCGGCTCGACTCGCGGGTCGGCGGTTATTCCAAGGGCATGGTACAAAAACTGGGACTGGTGAGCTGTTTTATGCTCGAGCGGCCGCTGATCATTCTCGACGAACCGCTGAGCGGACTCGACCCCCGTGCCCGCTATCGTTTCAAGGAACTCATGCGGGATGAAAGGTCGGCCGGACGTACGATACTTTACAGCACTCATCTGCTGGCCGATGCCGAGGATCTCTGCGATCGCTTCGGGATTTTGCACAACGGCGAAATGAAATACCAGGGCACGCCTGCCGAATGCATGCAGCGCTTCGGCACCGAATCGCTCGAGCAGGCCTACATGAAGTGCATCTCTGAATAGGGGACAGACCCCGTTTTTAACGGAAAAACGGGGTCTGTCCCCGATTAACCGAGTTCCTTGAGTTTTCTGGTCAGTGTATTCCGGCCCCAGCCGAGCAGGCGGGCTGCATCCTGTTTGCGCCCGCGCGTGGCTTCGAGCGCACAGTCGAGCAGGGTTTTTTCGAAAGTCCTGGCGGCATTTTTAAGGATATCCGTTTCCCCCTGGGATAACTGCTGTTTGGCCCAGGTTCGCAGCGGCGATTGCCAGTCGCCGGCGTCCGACGACAGCTGCTGGGCCGTGCTCGCACCCCGGTCGTCCGCCTGCGCGCAGGCGCGCCCGACCAGATCGATGGCATCGTCTATATCGAAGGGTTTGGGCAGGTATTCGAAGGCGCCCTCGTGGAAAGCCTGCTTGGTGGTATCGAGGTCGGTGTAAGCGGTCATTACGATTATCGGCGTATGCGGGGAAATATTTTTCACCTGCTTGAGCAATTCGAAACCGTTGATCCCGGGCATGCGCACGTCGGTGATGATCAGGCTCGGCAACTCGTCGCTGGCCGCGCGTTTGAAACTGGATAGCGCCACCGAGCCCGATTCGAAAGCGGTAACCTGATAGCCTTTATTGGCGAGGGTTTTCGTCAATACCCAGCGCATCGACTGGTCGTCGTCGATGACCCAGATGGTCTTTTGCGGATTTTCATGCGGTAAATTCATGATTGTTCCAACGGAAGAATAATACTGAAAGTGGTCCCCTCGGGAGAGCTCTGCATTTGCAGGCTGCCCCCGTGGCGGAGAATGATGTCCTGGGCGATCGGCAGTCCGAGGCCCGTGCCGTCCGGCTTGTCGGTAATCATCGGCAGGAAGATCGAATTGCCGAGTTCGGGCGGAACGCCGCGACCGTTGTCGACGATATCGATCTTCAGGACCAGAGCGTGATGGGTCTGGCCGATGGTGTAGTTTCGATCGATCCGGGTGCGAAAAGTGATATCGCCCCTGTCGTCGATTGCCTGTACGGCGTTGCGCGCGATGTTCAGAAACGCCTGGATCAGGAGGTCGCGATCCGCCATCATCTGCGGGATGCTCGGATCGTAATCGCGGTGAATGGTGATGCGTTCGGGCTCGGCCGCCTGGATGATCTTGCGAATGTGTTCGATCACATGGTAGATGTTGATCAGCTTTTTCTGCGGCTGGATTTCGGGACCCAGCATATTGCCGATCAGCGCCTGCAGGCGGTCGACCTCGCTGATGATGATCTCGGTATATTCGAGCAATTCGGTGCTATCGAGCTCGCGCTGCAAGAGCTGCGCGGCACCGCGTATGCCGCCCAGCGGATTGTTGATCTCGTGCGCGAGGCCGCGCGCCAGTTGCTGTCTCGCGAGCTGCTGCAGCTGGTTGAATTCTTCCCGGGCAATCTGCACCTGGCGATCCGGCAACCGAATTTCGAGCAAAAGGTCGCTGCCAGGTTCGCGTTCGCTGTCGGGATATATGCTGTAGTCGGCGACGAAGGACTTGCCGTTGGCGAGCGTAATCACGGCGCCGTGCTCGGTCATCGAAATCGGTTCCTGCGCCAGTTTCTCGCTGATCGTCGAAGGTTCGCTGCTGCTCAGCAGGCTGTCGAAATGCCGCCCGACGAGATTGCTGGCGCTGTTTTCGAGCAGCGACTCGGCTGTCGCGTTGACATAGGTAATCCGCCGTTCGGCGTCGAGGCACAGCAGTGCGGACTTCAGCGTATCCAGTATCTGGCTGCCGAGACCCGATGGCGGTATTGGACTTGCCTTTGGTAACTGCATGGATTTATGAATTTCTGCGGACATCGTCGAGACAAAAAAGGCCCCGGAGGGGGCCTTTTCTGCCGAACCTTCCAGCCTGACGACTAAACGCTGTAGTAGAGGTCGAATTCAACCGGGTTGGTTGCGAGCCGCAGCCGGTCGACTTCTTCCTGCTTGAGACCGATGTAACCGTCGATCGCATCGTTGGTGAAAACATCGCCGGCCAACAGGAATTCGCGATCCTGGTCGAGCGCGTCCAGCGCCTGGTCGAGCGAAAACGCGACCTGCGGAATTTCGGCCTCTTCCTCGGGCGGCAGATCGTACAGGTCCTTGTCCATCGCTTCGCCCGGGTGGATCTTGTTCTTGATGCCGTCGAGGCCCGCCATCATCATCGCGCTGAAAGCGAGATAGGGATTGGCGATCGAATCGGGGAAACGCACCTCGATACGCCGCGCCTTGGGGTTGCTGACATAGGGGATACGGATCGACGCGGAGCGGTTGCGAGCCGAGTAGGCGAGCATGACCGGCGCTTCGAAGCCGGGTACCAGGCGCTTGTAGCTGTTGGTGCCGGGGTTGCTGAAAGCGTTGACCGCGTGGGCGTGCTTGATGATGCCGCCGATGTAGTAGAGCGCGGTTTCGGAAAGACCGCCGTACTCTTCGCCGGCGAACAGATTGACGCCGTCCTTGACCAGCGACTGGTGGACGTGCATGCCGTTACCATTGTCGCCGACCAGGGGCTTGGGCATGAAGGTCGCGGTCTTGCCGTAGCTGTGGGCGACGTTGTGCACGCAGTACTTGAGTACCTGGACTTCGTCGGCCTTGCGCACCAGGGTGTTGAAGGCGACGCCGATTTCGCACTGGCCGGCGGTGGCCACCTCGTGGTGATGCACTTCGACCTTAAGGCCCATCTCTTCCATCGCCAGGCACATGGCCGAACGGATGTCGTGCAGCGAATCCACCGGCGGAACCGGGAAATAACCGCCCTTGATGCCGGGACGGTGGCCGATGTTGCCGTCTTCGTAAATCTTGATCGAACTCCAGGCAGCTTCCTCGGATTCGATCTGGTAGGAGCAATGACCCATTTCGGTCGACCACTTGACGTCGTCGAAGACGAAAAACTCGTTCTCGGGACCGAAGTAGGCTATGTCGGCGACGCCGGACGATTTCAGGTAGGCTTCCGCGCGCATCGCGATGGAGCGCGGGTCGCGCTCGTAGCCCGCACCGGTACTCGGTTCGACGATGTTGCAGGTGATGTTGATGGTCGGCTCGTCGGTGAACGGATCGAGCACCGCGGTCGCCGGGTCGGGCATCAGGATCATGTCGGACTCGTTGATGCCTTTCCAGCCGGCGACCGAGGAGCCGTCGAACATCTTGCCTTCGGTGAAGGTGTCTTCGTCGATCAGGCTGGCCGGGACGGAAACGTGTTGCTCCTTCCCCTTGGTATCGGTGAAGCGGAAATCGACGAACTTGACGCCGTACTCGTTAATCTTGTTCAGCACATCGGCAGCGGGCATGGTTGTATCTCCAGAATCGGGGGTCAAAAATCAGGGAGGAGATTGTACCAGTTAGTGCAGCGATGCCAATTTATCGTGCAAAACCGCCAAAATTGCCCTGGATTGAACCCAAAGCGCACTATTTTAGTGCAAATCAGTTCTGATAGTAAATATTGACCTTGCCGATGTAGTCGAGGCTGGCGGTGCTTTCCTGGAGCTTTTCGATTTCCCCCTGATGGCCGCTATTGCACAGTTCGGCCGGCAGCACGAGGTCGATTTCGATCAACCGATCGAGGTAATGCAGCTTGATCTGGCTTATCTTCCCGCTTTCCGCGATGCCCTGCCAGGCGCTCGCCAGATCCTGTTCGATGACGCTGCGCTCGGGCAGTTTGGCGAGCATCGACTCCTTGATCCCTTCGTCGAGCGGATCGATGTGAATCTGCACGTCGACGATTTTCGGGAACTGCTTTTTCACCCGGTGCTCGATCTTGTGAGCGATGTAATGCGCCTCTGAAACCGTCAGGTCGGAATCGACTTCGATGTGCGCGTCGATATACCCCTGGCCGCCCATCGAGCGCGATCTCAGGTTGTGGATGCCGACCACGCTGGTGTCGGCAAGCATCGCCTCGCGGACCTCGTCGACCAGCTCGAAGTCGAGCCCGGCATCGATCAACTCGTCCAGCGCCTTGCGGCCGAGCCGATAACCCATAACCATGATCATCACCGCGACCACGATTGCCGCCGCCGCGTCCATGTAGGGCACGCCGACCAGTTGCGCGGAAATCCCGACCACCACGACTATCGAAGACAGCGCATCGGAGCGATGGTGCCAGGCGTTCGATTCGAGCAGCGTGGAATGGTGCTCGCGCGCGGCCTTCAGCGTATATCGATAAAGGGTCTCCTTGGAGACGATCGCCAGGGCAGCGAAAAATACGGTGATGATCGAGGGATTCGTACCGGGTGGCGAGATCACGCTTTCCAGTCCGCGCAGGCCGATACCGGCGCCGACCGCGAACAGGATCGCCCCCAGCAGCATCGAGGCCAGCGTCTCGATACGGCCGTGACCGTAAGGGTGTGACTTGTCGGCTTCCCTGGCGGCCCTTCGCGATGCGAACAGGACGATGAAATCGGTGCTGAGATCGGACAGGGTATGCAGTCCATCGGCGAGCAATGCCTGGGATTTACCGAGCATACCGAAGCTGATCTGCAGCGTCGCCAGGGCGCAGTTGACCGCGGCCCCGACCAGGGTGACGCGCTGCGTGGCCTGCTTGCGCTTTTCAGCTCTCATCGTCGCCTTTTTGCACCAGGAAAACGAACTCGGTCTCGAGATCGTCGATTTCCAGTACCGCGTGGCCGCTGATGCGGCACCAGGTGGGTATATCGTTGAGGCTACCCGGATCGGTGCTGGTGATGCGCACGCGCGTCCCCGGCGGCTGCTTGCCGATACAATTCTGCAGTTTGATTACCGGCAGCGGGCAGAACAGCCGGCGGGCGTCGATTTCTACGATATCGGTCATCCAATGATCCAGTCCTGCCGAATCTGGTCCGCGGCCAGCGGTTTGACGTGGACGCTGCGCGAATCCTGTCCGCGGTCGCTGAAACGCAATTCCACGGATTCGGCGTCGCGGCCCTTGCTGAAGCGCGCGGTAATCGCGCAGGCGAGTTCGATCTGCGCATCGTCGAGCGCCTCGCCCTCGATCAGTGTCAGCGGGCCGGGATGGCTTACCGTCTTGATGGTCTGGAACAGGTGCCGGTAACCCGACAGGAAATTGGTTTCGCCTTCCTCGCGCGCGATGATCAGCTTGAAAGTCTCGCTCGGGCGAATGTGGCGGCCCACCTTGAGCAGCATGATATCGTCGAGCTCGTATTCGCGCTGGCCACGGTTATCCCAGAGGTCCTGCAGTTTGACCGAGTAGGTTTTGTCGGTCAGGAAACAGCAACCGCCGGCCGGCTGGGCGTAATCCTCGAAGCCGAACTCGGCGGCCAGCGCCATTTGCGGTTTACGGGAGCGGCCGCTGAAATCCTTTAGCTTGTCGCGCTCTACCCAGCCGGCGCGCTCGGGTAGCGTCGGCTCGAGGTTGAGGGCGCAGAGCGGACGCAGCAGCCGATCCTCGGCGCCGGACTCGCTCGATATCACCGGCATGTAGCGCTTGCGCTGGGATTTCGGCCGCTGGCCGATGACTTCCCCGGTAATGATAAAATCGAAACCGTTTTCGTCGATCCACTCCCGCGCCTTGCGGACCATGAAAATCTTGCAGTCGAGGCAGGGATTCAGGTTGGCGCCGTATCCGTGTTTCGGGTTGATAACGACATCCTTGTATTCCTCGACGATATCGATGATATGCAGCTTGATACCGAGCTGCTCGGCGACCCACAGGGCATTGTTGCGCTTGACGCGCCCGCGGTCCCGGTTGCGGATCGCGTGGGTGTGGCCTTCCACGCAAAAGCCGGTGTAAAAATTGATACCCTCGACCTGGATTCCCTGTTGCTGGATCAATCTCGCCGCCAGCAAGGAATCGAGGCCGCCGGAAATCAGCGCTACTGCTTTTCTAGCCTGCATAATGCACCGCTGCCGCGATTGCCGTCTGTTGCAAAGGAACGGGATTATAGCAATAAAAGGGCGCGGCCGATAAACGGCCGCGCCCGCTGACAATCTACTTCCAGGAACCTACCAGCACTCGGTACTGTCGGCGCCCGTGCCGCCCTTGACGCCGGTATTGGTCAGCGTCATGGTCGTGCAATCGGTATCGTCGGCCTGCCCGCCGCCGGCGACCGGTGTCGCGGTCAGCGTGAACGACGTGGCGGCGATCGCGCTGGTGATGTCGTAGAGACCGGATTCGCTGGTGAAATCCGCGTAATTGCAATTCGCGTTGTTGTAGGACCCGTACAGGCTCCTGCATTTTTCGAGCGTGCCGGCCGCGGTTTGCAGCGCCGAACGTCCCTCGGTGCGATTCGAAGCAATCACGTTGTTGCGATAATAACCGAAGGCCACGGTCGACAGAATGCCGACGATGGCGACCACGATCATCAATTCGATCAGGGTGAAGCCTCTGGACTGTCTCATGCCGGCGTCTCCATCGGTCTGTCAGGAGGGACGGGGAGCGTAGTAAACGATCAGGTCGACGTAATAGACGTCGTTGATCATCTTGCCCTCGAAGATGATGATATCGCCCTTGCGAAAGTCCGCCAGGCGTCGGCGTTTCGGGTCGAAGCTTTTCAGCTTCGCTCCCGGCGCGATCCGATACTCCTGGTTCTCGACGGTGAAACTGGCGTGACCGATAGCGCTGATCGGCCCCGCCTGTTCGAACTTCTCCACCGCGTTCGCGGGAGACCACGCGAACGCGATAGAGACGATTAACATGATCCCGGCCAGCGGGTGTCTGAATTGCTTCATATGAGTAACTCCTGCCATGCGAATCTGCCCACGGGAATATCCTTCAGCCCCTTGATCTTGGTGGCGTCGTCGGCGGTAAACGCGAGGTCCTCGATAAATACCGGCTCGGGCAGATAACCTTCCTGCCGGATCGCGACTAGCGTGCTCGTGCTCGCGCCATTGGTAACCGTATCGAGCTCGTCGACCACGCCGTCGCCGTTGGAGTCGAAGGTCGGCTCCAGGGGCGAGCCGCCGGTGACCATGTCGACGGCATACTTGTAACCGTAGCCGCCGATCGAACAGGGGTCGTCCATGGGTACGAAGCTGTTGAAGAAAACCGTATCGGATCGGGCGATAGAGGCGGTGACCGAGCGCTCGCCGGTCTCTTCCAGGTCGAAATACCAGCCGTAATCGACCGCGTAGTTCACCGGGTTGCGGCTCAGCACCTTGACCGCGAAATTGGGATCGAATGTCTGCTCGATCAGGTTCGTGCGGTCCAGGCCGGCGTCGCCCTGATCCCAGACGCCGTAGTACGACTGCGTCCCGGTCGTGGTCTTGTCGGCATCGACGAGATATTGTCCGGTACCGAAATAGACCATCATGTTCGGCGAGTTGCTCGGAGAGTTCGAATCCGGCTGCGCGGGATGCTTGGCGAGCACCGGCTTGGCGGTAATCGGTTGCCCCGCGGGCGTGGTGAACAGCGGAACCGGTGTCGAACCGGACTTGTAGGCGACTTCCCACAGGTTAGCGTTATCGTCAGTCAGGTCGAAGACCCACATGTTGCCGCGCAGATCTCCCGCGTAGACTCGGTCCACGGTACCGTTGCCGTCGATATCGGCGAGCGCCGGCGTGGCCAGGCCGTTGCGATCGGTGGTGTCGCCGACGCCGGTGGTTATCTTCCAGTAATCTCCGGTCGACCAGGTACCGTCGACGCCGCCCTCGAGATCGACGATGTAGAGGCTGGCCTCGCCACTGCCGAGATCGTTGTAGCCGTTGCCGAAGATCGCGACCCACTTGCCGTTGTTGGCGAGCGCGATGAACGGACGGCTGAAACTGTAGCCGAGGTCGATATCGTCGCTACTGGAGAATTCCCACATCACCACCTTGTCGGCATTGGATTCGTCGTTGAACAGCGATGGGTCGGTCACGTTCAGCGCGAACAGCCCGCGACCGCCGCTGCGCAGTCCGTCCACCAGCACGGTATGCCATTCTTCGCTGCTGCCGCTGGAAATATAAACGTCCGACACGGCCGGGGTCTGGTCGACGTAAAACCGGTGCGCATAATTGGGATCGGTCAGGTAATGGAGTCCGTCGCCGATGCCGGTGGAATTGAAGATACCGGGCACATAGGCGAAAACCTCGTCGCCGTAATCGTCGCCGAAGGCATGCAGCATGCCGTCGTTGGCGCCGACGTAAACCATTTTACGGCGGTCTTTCGCCGGGCCGTTCTTGTACTCCGAGTAGGCGGCGGATCCCTCGGGAAACGGCGCCGTATCGGGCCAGTTCACGTTCGGCTCGCCGACGAAGACCGGGCCTGAGTTGACGATATCGCCGAGCAGGGAGAGGCGCTTGCGAAAGAAATAGCCGGTGCCCTCGTGGCTGCGGTCGCCGCGCAGGTAGTCGAGACGCGCCTGGCCGACCGCGTCGGCATCGGCGGTCCCGACCGGGTTTGTTTTCAGATCGTCCCGCATGCTGAGCGAGATATCGTTCCACCGGAACGGAACCCCGTCCTTGACTGACGGAGAGTCGTTATATGCGAAGATGACGCGCGGACTGGTGACGAAATTGCGATTTTCGAGCTGTTCCGCGGCATCCCATTTCGGACTCAGCGCCAGTTCGCCCGTGTTGGTGTCGACGATCGGGTAGGCCAACAGGTTGCCCTGCCAGCGGTTGGAGTTGAATTGCGCCAGGTAAACCACGGACTCGGTGCTGAGGCGGGCCGAGTTGATGGCAACCGCGGCGGCGGTACCGGTACGCCGGGAAATATCGGTTATCGCGTTCGACAGGGCTTGCTGCAATTGGACCGGGTTTTGTGCGCTCAGGTAGCTGCCGCGACCGTTGTAGGCCGCGTGCCAGAGATCGTCGACGGTGGTATTCGAGTTGCTCGACGGCGCGGGCCAGGTGAAGCCGACCGCGAGCGGATTGTCTACCGCCGGGTCGAGTGTGCCGTTGACGCCGAATCCGATCGTGTAGGTCACCAGGTGCTGGTGCTCGGCCTCGTCTATCCCGGCCTGTGCCGGTACCCGGTCGGCGAGATCGGGGCGCAGGTCGGTTTCGTAGTTACGCATCGCGACATCGGCCAGGGTGTTGCTGTTGTTGTCCGCGTAGTTGCCGCCGTCGTTCGACTGCGAGGCATTGCCGTCGAACTCGGTATCGTTGGTCCCGTTGTCGATATCGGTGTTACCCACCGACGGGCTGTTGCCGTTCCAGAACCCGTCGGTCATCAGGATATTGAAGTTTTGCTGGCATTCGCCGCCGTCGGCCACCGGGAGAATGGGGCCGCTGCCGCTGGAATTCATGAAATAGTCGCCGGTATCCTTCAACGCTCTCCGCGTCGGCGTACCGTTGGCGCCGTTCAAGAAATTGTAAAGGTTTTGCTGCATATTCCGCTTGTTGGCGATATCGCTCATCGTGG
The DNA here is from genome assembly GCA_050118655.1 of Gammaproteobacteria bacterium. Lineage (GTDB taxonomy): Bacteria > Pseudomonadota > Gammaproteobacteria. The sequence goes on from JASFKL010000061.1 coordinate 11,367, forward strand.
CGGTATCGGATGCATGGCCGGCATTGAACCAGCGCATGCCCATGCGCGCGGCGTCGGTATTGTTGATCGCGTCGCCGACCACGGCCTTGGTGGCGTGCATGCGCGAGCGGTAATACTGGAACCAGTTGGCGAAATTCTGCATCTCGGCGGTGCCCGGGGCGATTTCGATACGGGTATTGGCGTCGCTGACTTCGACCACGCCGTCGCCGTCGCTGTCGGTCCACACGTGATAGGTCGGAATCCAGTAATTGTTTACGGTCAGGCCGTTTTCGGAAAACGTATGGTTGACCGTCAGGTCGACTTTCTCTCCAGCCGGTACGTCGGGACGTTCCAGTGCCGCGGTTGGATCCGCGTCGGCGTAGAGCGGCGAGCCGTCGGCCTTGGTTCCGGTCCAGGGCTTGTAAGTGACGCTCGGGTCGTAGTAGTTGGGGTTGGAGAGGTGATTGCGCACCACCCAGCCCATGTCCCAGTCGGAATCGGAACCGTTGCTCGGCGGCAGCACGTAATAGCCGTCGCCCGGATCGTAGAGATGATTGAAGGTCGGCGTGTAGTAAGCGCGCCGGCGCCCGTCGACGATCGGCAGGCCGCTGTCGGTACCGAGGCCGGTATCGGGTCTGACGATGGGTTCCCAGTCCATGCTGCCCGAGTCGTCGAGGGTGAAGTACACGTTCGACTCGACCAGCGTCGACAGGAAGAGCGGCGCGGGGGGAAGTGTCCCGGGCGCCCCGCTGGCCGGTAACAGCGGCATGGCGGTGAGCAATGCCGCGGTAACTGCCTGAAGGGATGCGATGCGTATAAGTCTGGACACTTTAATCCTCCTGATCCGGAACTTCTTTCCTAGAACTGCTTGCCGTAATAAGACTGCAACTGGCGGGTCGCCCTTCCGGTCTGGCCCACGGCGCGCGCGGTGATCCGGAAATTGGATACCGTCATGCCCGGCTGACTGCTGCCGTAACCGCCGATATTGACCGCGGCCACCTCGTTCTGCGAGCGGTCGCCGAGGTACTTGATGATGAAGCTGGGCTGGGCGGCCACCGCGGGCAGCCCGATCGAGGCTGTCTGCGCGGTGTCCCAGGTCGTCGAATCCTGGTAATCGGGATCGATATCCAGCCGGTCGTACAGGCCTTGCGCCGGATCGTTGTATATCGTCTTGCTGATCGAATTATTGATAAAGTCCTCGCCCGAGCTCAACCCGGCCTCGGCCGCGTTGAAGGTGATGCCGATCTCGCGCTGGTTACCCGCCATGCTGACCTCGGTTCGCGACGACTGCATCGTCGTCAGGGCGAGGACGGTCAGCGAAATGAGAATCAGCATGCTGACGACGAGGACCATGCCTGACTGGTTACTGGAGAATTTTCTGTTCATGATGATCCCACCCGGTTGCGAAGCGCGATGGTTGTGGTGAATTCCTGGCGTAGCCGACGATCGGCGGCGGTTATCGTGTTGCCGTCGAAGCTGTATGTCTGGTTGTCCTCGGCGAGAAAGTCCTCGTTCGAGCGGACCATGAGCATGATGCGCACCGACACGATATCGAAGGTATCGGGTACGTTGTCGATGGTGACGAACTGGTTCGGGAAATCGTCGTCGTCGGTATCGAGGCCATAGAGCATTTGCAATTCCTCGACGCCCTCGATCAATTCAAGGTTGACCCCGTTCTGGGAACGCCACAGCGCCGGCTCGCCGCTCGCGCCGGGCGCGATCGTGTAGGTCACGGTCTGCATGCGAAACAGCGAGGCGTCCGCGCCGTAGGATTGCGACAGGCAATGCGCGTTGCCGCCCTTGCAATTGTCGGGATTGTAATTACCCGGCGCGCCGGTTCCCGTGTTGTGCACCACCGACATCTTGTTGGAGGTAGCGCTCGTCGTCGTGTTGGTCACCTGGAAGATATCCGCGCCGCGGCAATTGCTGATCATGACGATGTCGTCGGGCTTCACGATATCGTTGGACTTGATGAAGATCGCCGAAGACGTGTCGACGTTGAAGGGCGGTTGGACGCTGAGCTGCCCGGGCATGGAACCTCGCAGGGTGACGCTGTCGGAACCGTTCATGCCGTCTCCCTCGGTGCCCTGGATGACACCCGCGAGCACGAAATCATGCAATGCGGGGTCGTAACCCGGGCCGTCCTTGTCGAGGTTGTTGACGATGTTGTCGGGATCCTCGGGATCGAACATGGCGCAGCCGAAGAAACCGGCCATGCGCAAGTCCTGGGTCATGGTCTCGATCGAAAAACGCCCGTTTTCCTGGATTCGCGCGACTGCCTCGGTAAAACGGTAGGAAGATTTGTTGGCCAGATAAACCTGCACGATGCCGCCGAGTAAAAACAGACTGATGACCAGGGCGATCAGGATTTCGACCATCGTGAGTCCCTTCTGGTGACTGTATTTGAATGTATTCATTGGATCAGGGTTACCGAGTAACAGGTTAAGTCGACTTGCGCGTCGCCGCTGCAATCGGTTCCGGTTGCGCCGGTACCCTCGTCGTCCCACATGACCGTGACCACGAGCCGGTTGGCATCGCCGGTCACCGTGCCCCGTCCGCCCGGCAGGGTCTGAACCTTGGTCGCCCATTCGGCGGCGTCGGCGGTCACCAGCTCGGTATTGCTGCAGGGGCCGCTTCTGCAGTCCTGCGAGTAAGCCGAATCGGTGTCGATGCCAGGGTAATCGGCGAAGCTGACGTTATTGGAGCGGATCCGGTCGGCCATGCTGTAGCCGGCCCATACCGCGTGACTGTGCTGCAGCGCACTCGAGTTTTGTTTCATCGAGACCAGCTGCAGGCCGGCGATACCCAGCAGGCCGACGGAGACGACCACCAGGGCCACCAGGGCCTCGATTATCGTCAGGCCGCTCTGGCGTGTCGGATTCAGATACATGTCGAACCACCTCCCTGCCTGACGCGCCCGGTTATCGAAATCGTGATCGACTTGAGATACTCGACGCCCCGGTCGTCGCAGAGCGAAAAGCTGCCGGCGGCCCCGGGCGCGAAACCGCGATCGTCGAAAGTGACCGACGAGCCCGTCGTACTCGACAAGCTGGCGTTTCCTTCCAGGGGTTGCTGCGCGCGCAACAATTCATCGCCGGTGGAGACGCCGCCGCTGGCGTCGCTGTCGACGAAAACGATCCATCCGGTCGCCCAGTCGTTGGAGGAACAGGTTGCGAGATCGCTGCTCGCGCAAACCGTTACCGGCAGTTGCAGGGTAACGGCCTGGCTGCGCGCCAGCGCGAGGTGGCCCACCAGCGTATTGATCTGCGTTGTCAGACGATCGTTCTTGATGAAGTCCGACATCGAGGGCACGCCGATTGCGGTCACGATCATTATCATCGACAGCGTGACGAGGATTTCGGTGAGCGTGTATCCAGATTGATTTTTCATATTTCCCTTCTTGTATTCCAATGCGTATCCGGTCACAGAATTTTTGAGTGGCCAGTCACAAAAAAGGCCGTTTTCACAGTTTTTATGTTAATTGAGTCTCAAAAAACGTTATTGAAATCAGGATGAAACACGAAGATTCACCGATAAACGGTACACTCGGCGGCGACCTGCGGTAGCGACGGGGCCCGGGGTCGGACTGGGGAACCCGGCGTCGTTCGGGCCCCGCTGCCCGCTCCGCGGCCGATTCGATTGCGAAAACGCCCTGTCCAGGGCCGGCGATTTACGCATTTTGACTCGACAGGCCGGCAGGCCTGTTCGGCGAAGACGAGGGAAATCTGGCAGGCTTCGCCCCGTGGATGGCGAGATATCGCCAGGCTCTCTGAACCGATTATGGGAAACGTCTGGCGGCGAGGGTCAGGGTATCAGAAGGGCATTACCGGGCGGTTTTAACGGTGGAATTCCGAATGTTTCAAGCGGTTCGCACATCGCAAGAATCAGGTGTCGATTGACCGGGGTTGCCGCGACAGGGATTCCAGCGGAGGCGCGCCAGCGCC
>JASFKL010000062.1:0-15258 GCA_050118655.1 Gammaproteobacteria bacterium
AGTCGTCGACACGGCTGCGCAGGAATTGCTGGCCTTCTTCGAAGCGGTTCTGCATTTCGAGCACGTGCACGAGCGCATGCACGCTCCAGGGGTCGCGTGCCTCCGCCGCGAGTGCCGCGCGCGCGGCGCCCTCGGCCTTGTCGAACTGGTTGCACTCCTCGAGACCGAAGGCCTGCATGCCGAGGATAAAGGAGTATCCCGGCGCCTCCTTGCTCCAGTTGCCGATCACGCGGCCGATGCGGTCGCGCAGGTTGACCGCGTCGCCGAGGTAAAAATCGGTCAGATGCGCGCACTGGATCGCCATCGCGTCCTGCGGATAATCCGCGAGCACGCGGTCCCAGGCGACACAGGCTTTATCCCAGCGGCCTTCCATCCAGTGGCGCGCGGCGGCGAGCAAGCCCTTTTCACGGTCGTTGGATTTCGACGCCAGCGCCTCGCCCTTTTCGATACTGTCACGGACCATCGGCAGGTATTGCCGTTCCGACATCATCAGCATCGCGCTGGCATTGAAAACGTGTCCCATGACGAATTCGGGATCGCGTTCGAGCGTTGCGGCGAGGGTCTCGGTGGGATCGCCGAAATAGTCCTGGAATTGCCTGAGCGCGGTCTCGTAATCCTGCAGGGATTCGGGCGCGCAGCTCGAGACCGGCACGCCGCGGGCATCGAGCTGGATTCGATTGTTGGTAGTCATCGTGTTTCTCCGTAATCTTGATTCGAATTGACGACAGGACCGTGAAAGCATCCTGCCGGGTACCGCGCCATTCTAGTGACTTGCCTTTGCCGGGACAGTGGACCCGCGGTATCGAAATTTCGTTTTTTTTATTACTTTGCAATTCAATCAGTTAGCCGAATATTTCGATCGCCGTCTGATGACGGGCGTGAGCGGACCGTGCAATACTATACTCCCGGTCCAGTTAACTGACAGCAAATGAATACCAATACGCGTTCCAACAGCAGCCGCGAGCGGATACTGGCCTGCGCCCAGGCGGTGATTCTGCAAAAGGGGTTCAGCGGCACTTCGATCGAGGATATCCTCGAAAAAGCGTCGATCACCAAGGGCGGATTCTTTTACCACTTCGACGGCAAGCCGGGGCTCGCGGAGGCCCTGATCGACCGCTACCTCGAACACGACGACCTGCTGTTCGGAAACCTGCTCACCCAGTCCGCCGAGCTCAGCGAAGACCCGCTGCACCGGCTGCTGATCTTTCTGAAACTGCTGTCGGAAACGCTCGGCAGCATGAAGCAGACCCATCCCGGTTGCCTGGTGGCCAGTTTTACCTACGAGAGCCAGCAATTTCGCGAAAATATCCGCGACCTGGTCCGCGAGGGCATGCTGCGCTGGAGGAAGATGATCATGGACCAGCTGCGACAGGTCGACCGGCAGTACGCGACGACTTCCGATATCTCGCCGGAAACCCTCGCCGACATGTTTACCGCGATCATCGAGGGCGGCATCATGCTGGCGCGCAATTTCGACGACAACCGCCTGCTGGTCAACCAGATCATGGCTTACCGGAGTTTCATCAGGGTACTTTACGGCGCGAGCTAGCGCCGCGGTCTCAGAAAGGCAGGCCGATGTAATTCTCGGCCAGCGAGGCCTGGGCGGCGGCCGACGATTCGAGATAGGCGAGTTCGGCCTGCTGCATGCGCAGTTCGAACGGCGACTGGTCGGGAAAACGATGCAGCAGGCGAGTCATGCTCCAGCTGAAACGTTCGGCCTTCCAGACCCGCGCCAGGGCGGTCTCTGAATAGTGTTCGATACCGCTATCGTCGCCGTCCAGGAAATGGGCTTTCAGTGCCTGCCACAGGTAATAGACGTCCGAGACCGCCAGGTTGAGGCCCTTGGCACCGGTGGGCGGCACGATGTGGGCCGCGTCCCCGCACAGGAATAGATTTCCCCACCGCATCGGTTCGGCGACGAACGAACGCAGCGGTGCGATCGACTTTTCGATCGAGTCGCCGGTCACCAGGCGCTCGGCGGCATCGTGCGGGATGCGCTGCCTGAGCTCGTCCCAGAAAGCGTCGTCGGACCATTGCTCGACGCGGTCTTCGAGCGGCACCTGCAGGTAATAGCGGCTCAGGGCCGGATTGCGCATCGAGCACAGCGCGAAACCGCGCTCGTGGCTGGCGTAGATCAGCTCGTCGCTGACCGGGGGTGTCGGCGACATCAGCCCGAGCCAGCCGAAGGGGTAGACGCGTTCGAATTCGCGTCGGTGGTTTTCGGGGATGGTATTGCGGCTGACGCCGTGAAAGCCGTCGCAGCCGGCGACGAAATCACAGGTCACGGATCGTTCGCGGCGCTGGTGTACGAAACTCACCCGCGGTGTAGCGGAATCCACGTCGTGAACCCGGACCTCTTCGACCCCGTGCAGGGTCGGAGCCTGCATCTCGTCGCGCGCCCGATACAGGTCGCGGGTCATTTCGGTCTGCCCGTAGACCATCACCGAACCGCCGACGAGCCGCTCGAAATCGATGCGAAAGCCGCGATTGGACGCCGCCAGGTATATCCCGGCATGCAACAGCCCCTCGCGGTCCATACGCGCGCCGACCCCGGCCTCGCGCAGCAGTTCGACGGTGCCCGATTCGAGCACGCCGGCGCGGATTCGTCCCAGCACGTATTCGCGGCTGCGCCGCTCGATCACCAGGTTGTCGATGCCCGCGCGGCCCAGCAACTGGCCAAGCAGCAATCCGGATGGCCCGCCGCCGATCACCAGCACCCGGGTACGCGATTCTGGTTTATCGCCGTTCATACCGACAATTTCCCTAAATATCGCGCATTGTCAATCGAATTGTCCGCGCCGCGCCGACCCGCTGACAGTTGACACCGGTCAATCCGGCCCTCGAGGGTGCATGCTAGTTTGCATCGACAACCATCGCCTGGGCAGACCGATGCGCGCTATATCGATAATCAAGAGCGAACACAAGAATCTTGCTGCGGTACTCTACAGCCTCGACAAGCTGATCGAAGAGCTCGATCAGGGCAAGCAGGCGGATTTCGCGATTTTCCACGGGCTGCTGACTTACCTCGATCGTTTCCTCGATCGCTACCATCACCCGAAGGAGAATCGATATCTGTTTCCCCGGCTGCTCGAGTGCGCGCCCGATTGCGAGGCTATCCTCACGGAACTCGGCAAGCAGCATACCGAGGGAGAAAGGCTGTTTGTCGAAATGCTCAAGGCATTGTCGGCCTACGAGTTTATCGGCGAGGCGGAATTCCCCAGGTTTCGCGATGCCGTGCTCAGGTACACCGAGTTCGAGCGCAACCACGCGCTGCTGGAGGAAAAGGAAATTCTGCCGCGCGCGAAGGAAGTGCTCGAGGACTCGGACTGGAAGGAAATCGATGCCGCTTTCGAGGAAAACGAGGATCCGCTGTTCGGCAGCAAATGGAACAGCGAATTTTCCGAGCTGCTCGACCACCTGGTAAACCGCCTGCCGGCGCCGCTCGGCCTGGGCGACGTCTGGAAATAGCCTGAAACTCGCCGCCCTGCCCGGCCGGCGCTTGCAATCATCTCGATTATCGGTATTTTGATCATAATACTGATTAAAATACCGTAGTCACTCGCAATGCAACGCTTACCCGTAATCGTCGCCGGCGGCGGCATCGGCGGCCTCGCCACCGCGCTCGGCCTCGCGCGCAAGGGCATCGCTTCGATAGTGCTGGAACGCGCTGCCGAGCTCGGCGAGATCGGCGCCGGCATCCAGATCGGACCCAACGCGTTTCATTGCTTCGACACCCTCGGTGTCGGCGACGCGGCGCGCGCCTGCGCGGTTTATATCGACAGCCTGCGGCTGATGGACGCGGTCGGCGGGGAATCCATCGCCTCGATTCCGCTCGACGACGCGTTTCGCGCACGTTTCGGCAATCCTTACGCGGTCGTCCACCGCGCCGATCTGCACGGAGTGTTGCTCGAGGCCTGCCGCGCCAGCGAGTACGTCGATCTGCGGACCAGCCACGATGCCACGGGGTACCGCCAGGACGGCGGCTCGGTGCGCGTCGATTGCGCCGGCCGCGAACCGATCGTGGGGCTGGCATTGATAGGCGCCGACGGCCTGCGTTCGCGCATCCGCGAGCGACTGGTCGGCGACGGCGAGCCGCGCGTATCCGGGCACACGACCTATCGCTCGGTGATACCCACCGAACGCATGCCCGAAGACCTGCGCTGGAATGCCGCCACCCTGTGGGCCGGACCCAAATGCCATATCGTTCATTACCCGCTCAAGGGCTGGAAGGTTTTCAATCTCGTGGTGACCTACCACAACGATGTCAGCGAAGCGGTCGCCGGCAAGCCCGTCGACAAGTCCGAGGTCGAACGGGGATTCGAACACATTCACCCGCGCGCGCGGCAAATCATCGAGCACGGCGAAAACTGGAAGCTGTGGGTGCTCTGCGACCGCGACCCGATTCTCGACTGGGTCGACGGACGCGTCGCGCTGCTTGGCGATGCCGCGCATCCGATGCTGCAATACTTCGCCCAGGGGGCTTGCATGGCGATGGAAGACGCGGTCTGCCTGGCGCACATGTTCGAACAGCACGGCGACGATATCGAAGCCGCGCTCGACGCTTACATGCGAATGCGCCGGGTACGCACCGCGCGTGTGCAGATCGACTCGAGGCTGATTGGCGATTATATTTATCACGCGGACGGCGCACTCGCCGAGGTCCGCAATCACATCATGTCGAACCTGACCGCGGAGCAATGGTTCGACAGGCTCAGCTGGCTTTACGGCGGCAACGGGCTCGACGCCTGAAGCGCGCGGAGAAAACCGATATGTCGATGACCGAGAAACCCGAGGAAACGCCCGAGCGGCTCGCCTTTTACCGCAAGATCGACGGGGACGCCATGACCCCGCTGTGGTCGGTGTTTTCAGACATCATCACGCGCGAGCCCGCGAGCCGCTGCGTCGCGCACATGTGGCGCTTCGACAAGGCCCGGGAATGGCTGCTCGAGGCCGGCGAACTGATCACCGCGAAGGAAGCCGAGCGGCGCGTGCTGATCCTCGAGAATCCCGGCATGCGCGGCGAGTCGAAAATAACCACCTCGCTGTATGCGGGTCTGCAGCTGGTGCTGCCCGGTGAAATCGCCCCCGCGCATCGCCACAGCCAGTCGGCGCTGCGCTTCGTGCTCGAGGGTGCGGGAGCGCATACCGCGGTCGACGGCGAGCGCACCGAGATGGCCTTCGGCGATTTTGTCATCACCCCGCCCTGGGCCTGGCACGACCATGGCAACGAAAGCAGCGAGCCGATGATCTGGCTCGACGGCCTCGATATCCCGATGGCGAGCTTTTACGACGCCTCGTTCGCCGAGGGTTACGAGGCCGACCGGTATCCGCAAAAGCGCGCCACGCGCGACAGCAACGCGCGTTACGGCGCCAACATGCTGCCCGTGGATTACGCGTCGCGGGGACTGGCCTCGCCGATTTTCAACTATCCCTATGCGCGCGCTCGTGAAGCGCTCGAGACGATGCGCCGCGAACAGGAATGGGATCCCTGCCATGGCCTCAAGATGCGCTATGTGAACCCGGTCGACGGCGGCTTCGCGATGCCGACAATAGCCGCGTTTCTGCAACTGCTGCCAGCCCGATTTCATACCGAACCCTATCGCAGCACCGATGCCACGGTTTTCGTCGCCACCGAGGGCAGCGGACGCTCGAAGATCGGCGAGGATATCTTCGAGTGGGCGCCGCGCGATATCTTCGTCGCCCCGAGCTGGAAACGGGTCGAACACGAAACCGACGAAGACTCGGTGCTGTTCAGTTTTTCCGACCGCGCGGCACAGCAAAAACTGGGATTCTGGCGCGAACGTCGCGGCCGGGACTGAATTCTTATCCACTGGAGACAAGCATGACCGAATACGTAATCGAACCGCCTCCCGTTCCGTCTATCGCCGTCGTCGATTCGACGGCGCGCTTTCCGGTGCGCCGCATCTTTTGCGTCGGGCGCAACTATGCCGCGCATGCGCGCGAGATGGGCAAGGACCCGGACCGCGAGCCGCCGTTCTTTTTCAGCAAGCCGGCCGATGCGTTGGTCGACGACGGCGCGGAAATCCCTTATCCGCCGCAAACTGAAAATCTTCACTACGAGGGTGAGATGGTGGTCGCTATCGGCAAGGGAGGCACCGATATCGCAGAGGCCGAGGCGCTCGACCACGTCTGGGGTTATGCCGTCGGCAACGAACTGACCCGTCGCGACCTGCAGGCCCAGGCCAAGGAAATGGGGCGCCCCTGGGATTTCGGCAAGGGCTTCGACAACTCCGCTGTCTGTGGGCCGCTATACCCGGTCGACAGGGTCGGTCATCCCGAGCGGGGCATGATTCGGCTCAGCGTCAACGGCGAAATCCGTCAGGATGCCGACCTTGCCGAAATGATCTGGAGCGTACCCGAGCAGATCGCATTCCTTTCGGAGAGCATGGCGCTCAGGCCAGGCGACCTGATCTACAGCGGTACTCCCGCCGGGGTCGGCAAACTGGTGCCGGGGGATGTCTGCGTGGTCGAGGTCGAGGGCCTCGGTAAGGTGACCACGACGATCGCTGCAGGCGCCTGATCCCGATGACGGCGAGGTTTACCGACATGCCGGGTCACCTGTTGCGCCGCTGCCACCAGATCGCGGTGGCGATCTTTCTCGACGCCTGTGCCGAGTTCGACCTGACGCCGCTGCAGTTCGCGGTACTCGAGTCCCTCTGCAATGACGGTCCCCAGGACCAGGTCACGCTCGGCGGCGCCACCGCGCTGGATCGCACCACGATCACGGTGTTAGTGCGCAACCTCGAGCGGCGAGGCCTGTTGCGGCGTGAAAAATCGCGCCGCGATCAACGCTCCAAGATCGTTACCGTAACCGCCGCCGGCAAGCGATTGCTCGAGGCCGCGCTGCCGGCCGTCGAGGCGGCGCAGCGGCACATCGTCGCGCCGCTGGACGCGGCAGAAACCGAGCGTTTACTGGAACTGCTGGAAAAGCTGGCGGAGAACAACAACGCCTTCAGCCGCGCGCCCGAACGGCGCAGCGCCTGAAGGCCCGGGGAATCCCTGCTTCGCGCAGGGATTCCTCAGATCGAAAACATCGATTCGAGGTCGTGCTGCGAGTAAGCCTTGAAGGCCAGCATCGTGTCGGTCTCTTCGATGCCGTCTATCGTACCCAGGCGATTGGTCACCAGTTCCGCGACATCGTCGTTGGTCCTGGTGCGTACGATCGCGACCAGGTCGTAAATACCGGTCACCGAGTAGACTTCGGAAATCTCCGGGATCTCCGCGAGTTCCTCGGCGATATCGGTAATCCGGTCCTTGCGGACGTTAAATAAAATAATAAAGGTGACCACGCTCCATACCTCCTCGGATGCTACGGCTGACATTATAAGTGCATTGACGCTTCAAACGGTAACGTCGACGGTTTTTTCCACCGACAGCATGGCCCTGACTTGCTCGGGCATGCGGGTAGCGACGAGCTTCTTCGGCTCGTCGGGATCGGAATAGCCCCACACCCTGACCTCGTTGCCGGTGGCTACCGGCCAGGGGTTGTCGCCCTGCCTGAATTCGTGGGCGACCGTGAACGAGGTATTGCCGAATTTTTCGACCCGCGACGAGAGCACGGTGACATCGCCGAAATACAGCGGCCGCATGAATGACATGTTGCTCGCCACCAGCGGGCAGCCGCGGAACATTTCATCGCCATGGGTGTTGCCGATCAGGTCGAAGCCTGCGACCTGCAGCAGGGCGTGGGTGCCGCTATCCATCCAGATATAATAATTCGGATTGAAGATGATCCCCGCGGGATCGCAATGAGCCCATTCGACGCGAAAGCGCTGGGTGGCGGTCAACACGATGAGTCTCCTGACTGATTTCGGATATGGACGCATCTTGCAATAAGCGGGGCGCGGCGCGCAAGCGGCACGACCAGGGGATGCCCGGCGGGCTTGTGCACGGGCGCCGATGCTGTATAAATGGCAACCGAGACCCGTAACGGTTTGCAGGTGAGCATGTATCCACCGGATTTCGATCGACAAGCCATCTCGGTCAACGGCGTCGAACTCAACGTCGTCACCGGCGGCAGCGGGAGCCCGTTGGTCCTGCTGCACGGTTTCCCGCAAACACACCTGATCTGGCATAGGGTCGCGCCCGGGCTGGCACGCCGCTTCAGGCTCGTGATTCCGGATCTGCGCGGTTACGGAGACAGCGCGGCGGTGCCGCCGGACCCCGATCACCTGGCTTATTCGAAGCGTGAAATGGCGCGCGATATCGTGGCGCTCGCCGATCATTTCGGCTTCGATCGCTTCGCCCTCGCCGGGCACGACCGCGGTGCGCGCGTCGGTTACCGGCTGGTGCTCGACAATCCGGGGCGGGTAACCCGGTTTTGCGCCGTCGACATCATCCCGACGCTCGACGCCTGGGAACAGATGGACGTCGCAAAGACCGTTTCGCAGTTTCACTGGCCGTTCCTGGCGGCCAGTTCGCCCTTGCCCGAGCGCATCATCGGCCAGAATCCCGCGTTTTTCTATCGCGCGATGCTCGAGCGCTGGGCCGGCGATATCACGCGCCTCGACGAGCGCGCGGTCGAGGCTTATCTGGCGCAGTACCGGGACCCGCGCAAGATCGAGGCGCAATGCGAGGATTACCGCGCCGGCGCCACCGTCGACCGGCTCGCGGATCTGGCCGACCGCGAGGCCGGGCGCAAACTCGACTGCCCGGTGATGGTGTTGTGGGGCAAGGGTTATCTCGGCAAAAAGGCTGCTTCGCCGATCGACAGCTGGCGGCGCTGGGCCGACGAGGTCAGCGAAGTCGCGCTCGACTGCGGCCATTTCATCGTCGAGGAAGAGCCCGCGCTCGCGCAGCGTGCGTTGGATGATTTTTTCGGCTAGTCGATGAGTTCGACGGCCATCTGCGCGAGCCGCGGTGCCAGCGCACCGTAGGCGAAAGCCTTGTCGCTCGACGCGTTACCGTCGACCGCGCGCTTCAACACGCCCTGCAAAATCGCCGCGAAACGGAAAAAGCCGAACACCAGGTAAAAATTCCAGTCAGGTATCTCGCCGAGACCACGACGCTCGCAGTAGGCGGCAACGTATTGCTGCTCGTCCGGGATGCCCAGCGCGCGCCGGTCGATATCGCCGAGCCCCGGAATCACGCAATCACGGTCCATGCGCCACTGCATGCACTGGTAGGCGAGATCGGCGTAGGGATGCCCCAGCGTCGACAGCTCCCAGTCGAGCAGCGCACGCGCGTGCGTGCCGTCGGTCTCGAAAATAATATTGTCGATACGGTAATCGCCGTGGATCAGGCTGACCTTGCCGTCGTCGGGCGGCAAATTTTGCGGCAGCCACTCGATCAGCCGGTCCATGTCCGGGATCGGCTCGATTTCCGAGGCCTTGTACTGCCGGCTCCAGCGGCTGACCTGTCGCTCGAAGTAATTGCCCGGCCGGCCGAAATCGGCGAGGCCCGCGGCCTCGACGTCGATGTCGTGCAGGGCCGCCAGCACGCGGTTCATTTCGGCATAGATCGCGCCGCGGTCGGCGGCATCGAGTTCGGGTAGCGTCGGATCCCAGAAGATGCGTCCGGGCTCGTAACTCATCAGGTAAAACAGGCTGCCGATTACGCCCCGGTCTTCGCACAGGTGCAGCGCGCGCGCCACCGGCACGTCGCTGCCCTGCAGGGCGCTGATGACGCGAAATTCCCGGTCCACCGCATGTGCCGACTTGAGCAGTTCGCCGGCCGGCTGGCGGCGCAGCACGTAATCCCCGCTCTCGCCGTGCAGCAGGAAGGTCGGGTTGGACTGGCCGTCGCTGAATTTCTCGGCGCCGGTCAGACGGCCGATTTCGGGAAGCCGCGAGTCGAGGTACTGCCCGAGCACGTCGAGATCGAGATTATCGCCCTTCACGCGGAATCGCCGCCGAAGCGCTCGATGATCTGCTTGCCGAGCGCCATCTGGTGCACCTGGTCGGGCCCGTCGGCCTGGCGGCACCAGCGCGCGTAATTGAAAGCCTCGGCGAGAAAGAAGTCCCGGCTCAATCCCGCCGCACCGTGCATTTGCATGCAGCGGTCGAGGATTTGCTGCACCATCAGCGGCACGCTCGTCTTGCAGGCGGCGATCAGGTCGCGCGCTTCGCGTGCGCCGACCTCGTCCATGCGATGGCAGGTTCGCTGCACCAGCAGCCGGGCCATTTCGATTTCGCTGAAACACTTCGCGATGTCTTCCCGCACCGACTGGTGACGGGCCAGTTCGCGCCCGAAGGTATGACGTGTTTTCACCCGCCGGCAAGTGATTTCGAGCGCGCGCTGCGCGGCGCCGACGAGACGCATGCAGTGATGCATGCGGCCGGGCCCGAGCCGGCCCTGGGCGATCTCGAATCCGCGGCCGGCGCCGAGGAGAACGTTTTCCGCCGGCACCCTGACCCGGTCGAAAACGATCTCCGCGTGGCCGATCGGCGCGTCGTCGTAGCCGAGCGTGGTCAGCGCTCTCGTGACTTCGACGCCGGGCGTATCCATCGGCACCAGTAACTGGGTTTGCTGGCGGTGCCGATCCGGGTTGTCGGGATCGGATTTACCCATCACGATGATGATCCGGGTGCGCGCGTTCTTCGCGCCGGTTACGAACCACTTGCGTCCGTCGAGCCGCCACTCGTCGCCTTCGAGCACCATGCTGAGTTCGATATTGGTGGCATCGCTGGAGGCGACCTGCGGCTCGGTCATCGCGTAACAGGAGCGGATTTCACCGGCCAACAGCGGTTTCAGCCAATCTTCCTGCTGCTCCGGGGTGGCGTATTTCATCAATACTTCCATGTTGCCACTGTCGGGTGCATTGCAATTGAATACCTCGGGCGACCACAGCACCCCGCCCATGATTTCGGCAAGCGGGTAGTAATCGAGGTTGGTGAGCCCGCCGTGTGCGCTGTATTCGCCGTGGGACTCGGGGACGAACAGGTTCCACAAGCCTTCCTCGCGAGCCTTTTGCTTCAAATCCTCGATCAGCGGCAAGGCGTCGAAACGGTTTTCGGCCTGCGCCAGTTGTCCGGCGAATTCGGCTTCGCCGGGATAGACGTGCTCGTCCATGAACGCCTGCAACTGCCGTTGCAGGCGGATGGATTTATCGGAATATTCGAAAGGCATCTGGCAACCTGGCCAACTCGCTAAGTAACGGGAATTATAAGCGTGATGCCGGGCGATAAATACCCCGCCCCGCGGAACCGGCTCGCTAGCCTGCCGATCGCTTGCCCTCGATGCGCTCGACGTGCTCGATCAGCGCATCGACGGTTTCGCGCAACAGGTCGAGTTCGTCGACGTCGAGTTTCCCGAGCTGCTCGAGGTTGTACTCGATGGTTTCGATGATTTTCCTGTGCGGGCGCTGCAGGGGACGCATGAAATAGGCCGTCACCGTGGCCACGATGGTGCCGAAAAACAGTACCGAGCCGATCACGATCCCGGCACCGCCGATGAATCGGCCGAGGCCGCTAACCGGGGTGTCCGCGATACCCGCGGTCGAAAATGCCGCGATGCCCCGGTAAAGCGCCGCAGCGTAGGAATCGATCGACGCGGACCCGGCTCCTCGCTCGGCGAAATACAGGTCCGCGGAAAATGCCAGCCACAGCATTACCAGCAACAGTACCATGCCGACGAACGGCGTATGCCGGTCGATATCGACGACGAAACGCCTGAAGCGCGCATGTCGAATGGGCTTTTTCATCGTTTGACGGGCCATATCCGAAACCGGAGAAGGGCCGGGAATGGCAGGAGCCCGGCCCGCTTCCCCGCTAAAACTGGATATCGACCTCGATCGCCCCAATGCCGGCCTTCGCGCAGACCGCGTCGATGCCGCCGTTGGGTGCGCCGGAAACGCCGATTGCTCCGACCAGCGTGCCGGCGGCTTCGATCACGTTGCCGCCAGCGACCACCATGGCCTCGGAAATCTGCATAATACCCGCCTGCTCCGGGGTTTCCGTTACGAACTGAACTATTTCACTGGTGTCGGTGCGAAAGCTGGCGGCTGTCCACGCCTTGCGGCGCGCGGTATCGATGGTATGCGCGCCGGCGAAACGGTCGCGTACCAGCGCCTGCAGTATCCCGGCGCGATCGACCACCGCAACGGCGACCTGGTAACCGTCCGCGCGGCATTTTTCGAGCGCCGCGCGCGCCGCCTTGAGCGCGGTTTCGGGCGTCAGCGACCGGGTTTCGAACAGGGCTTCGTCCTGGGCCACCGCAGGCAAAAACACGGCGTACACCGCCGCGGCAAAAGCAAACAAGATTGTTTTCTTCATATCGATTCCCCCTGGTTTTGGCATCATCAGCATACACCCGAGATTATCAAGGTTTTATGCGTCATTGGTAGTAGATTGATCCCGGTCAAGTACCTTCGAATCGGCGGCTATGGCGCGTAGACCCGGTCCGCGACCGGCGGGCCGGCCTCAGGCCGAAACCGGTACCGGGCGCTCGGCGCGCGGCAGCAGCAGGGTCGCGGTAAAAATAGCGGCCGCCGCCAGGGCCAGAATCTGGAACAGGCGCTCGAATCCCCAGCTGCCGTGAACCCAGCCGATCAGCGGCACGGCCGAGGCCATCACCGAAAAGGTCACGACGTAGCGCAGCGCATAGGCGCGGCTGCGCCATTCGCTGCGCGCCATTCGCCCTACCAGTACGTCGTTGATCGGGATCTGGCCGAACACCGCGAACATGAATGCAATCGCCACCAGCAGCGCCGCTAGCCCGCTCAATTGCGTCATCAGGGTAAAGAATACCGCCTGCATCAGGGCCACCACCGCGAATATCGCGCGCAGCGAATGGCGATCGACGAGATAGCCGATCAACAGTTGCGCGCAGGCGGCCAGCGAAAATACCAGGAAAGCGTACCAGCCGACCTGGGTCGCGGAAGCCGCGAATCCGCCGAGCCGTTCAGCGAAAATTTTCGGCAGCGCGAAAGTCGTGCTCTGAAATATCAAGCCGCCGAGGGCGGTGGTAAAAAAGATGATCGCGAATACGCGCAACAGCATTCTCCGCGATGAGGACAGGCTCGCATGCGCCTGTCCCGCGACGGTCGGCCGGGCCGTGCTCGCGGCTTCCCGGTCGTCGCTCCTCACGAAAACCAGGAACGAGATACCGAGCAGGATCGAAATCGCGCCGGGCACGAAAAACGCGCTGCGCCAGCCTGCCGAATCGATCAGGAATCCCGTCAACAGCGCCGCGCTGGCCACGCCCATGTTGCCGAATACGCCGTTGACGGCGAGCGGGATACCGGTGCGCTGGCGATCCTGGACCACCATCGCGAGGCCGACAGGGTGATATATCGCCGCAAAAATCCCGATCAGCGTCAGGCTGGCGGCGATTTGCAGCGGGCTGTTCGCGAGGCCGGCGAAAATCGAACTCAGGCCGATACCGATGAAAAATATCGCGATCATGCCGGCCCGGCTCCACTTGTCGGCAATCCAGCCCGCGAGGATCGCGCAGAGGCCGAAAGCAATGAAACCCGGCGTTGCATAAGGAACCAGTTCGGCGTAACTGAGGCCCCATTCGGTAGTCAGCCGCAAGGCCGCCACCGAGGCGAAAATCAGCATGAACAGGTGATCCAGGAAATGTCCCAGGTTCAGGTAAAGGAATTGGACTTGCCTGCGCTGCATCGGCGTTGATATTTCTCCCCGTAACGAACCATGGCGCGAGCGACGTAACGGCCCGCATCGTCCATCGGAGATTACCGTATCGCGCCCGGAGCAGCCAACCTTTTCTCGACGCGGGAAGCTGGCCGTAGCGGGCGTCAGTTATGCGCCCTGCGCAAATACTCGGCCAGGGTTTGCGCAATCGGGTTGACGCGGGTTTCGCTGCAATAGAGGACGATCGAGTGTCGCGGCAGTTCCGGCAGTTGACCGCCGTGTTCGATCGGCTCGCGCCCCGGCAGGTTGGCGGTCAACAGTTCCGCGCTGACGCACAGGTCCGCCGCGACCATCGCCTCGATGGCGATCTCGTTTTCCGAAATCACCTGGTCGCTCCAGGGGATGCCGGCCGCTTCGAGCGCGGTGGTCACGCCGGCGCGAAACGCGCATTTCTTCGCAAATCCGAGCGGCAGAGGCCGTTTCTTCCACGAGCTGCCGTCGATGGCGCCGGTCCAGACCAGCGGATGGGTCACGATGACCTCGCCGCCCTCGCGCGGCCTCTGCTCGGTGGTCAGCACGATATCCTGCAGACCCTGCTCGAATTCGTTGAGCAACCTGTGTGTGCCCATGGTCGTGAACTTGACCTGCACGCGTGGAAAATCGCGCGTGAATTGCTTCAATACCTGGGGAATGTGCGGATAGACGATATCTCCCGGAACCCCGAAACGGACCAGCCCCTCGTAGTCCGGCGATGTCAGCCGGCCCATGGCCTCGTCGTTCAAGGCCAGCATCTGGTGGGCGAATTCCAGCAACTGTTCACCCTCGCCGGTGGGCGCCATGCCCTTCGTCGAGCGCTCGAAGACGCTGAAGCCGAGACTGGTTTCCAGCCGCTTGATCTGCATGCTGATCGCGGACTGGGTCAGGAAAAGCCGCTCGGCGGCGCGCGTCATGCTGCCGGTTTCGGCAATGGTGACGAAACTGCGCAGGGTACCGAGGTCGAGGGTTTGCAGGCGATTTGTAGTCATCAGTATTTGTGAAGATATGTATCAAAATTATTCGTTTTACTTATACCCCTCTACTCTCCTATAGTCAACATCCGTGAAGCAAAAGACCATTTATTTCACTTTTCTTGATAGGAGATTGCCATGAATACCCGAGTCGAAAACTACACCGCCGGCGTTGCCGTCGCCAATGCCCTCGACACGCTGCTGCGGAAAATCCAGGCCTGGGCGCGTCGCGAAGCCCTGAAGTCCCAGCTCAGGCGCGAACGCCGTCAGCTGGCGGAAATGTCGGACGAAATGCTGCGCGACCTCGGCGTCAGCCACGCAGAGGCGCTGGTCGAAGCCGCAAAGACCGATATCCCCGCGCAGCGATTGACGCTCGAGAGCTGCGCGTAATGTCAGCCACGAAATAAGCCGCCGGTCGCGGATGACCGGCGGCTTACGCAGCATGCCACCCCGCTTTTCGGCACCCTGGCCGGCACACGGAAAATCGTCACACCAGGCTCCGTGTTTATCGGGATTAACTCCTGGACAATCTCCCTGTTTCGACACGCCGCGTAAAGCGATAACAGCTGACGCGATTTCACGCGGGACTATTTCTCGCTATTCAATTTCTGCTTGTTCAGCTCGTTTTCGAGAATCAACAGGTATTCGCGAATCCGGTCGACGTATCGCACCGGCTCGTTACCGCGCGCATAACCGTA
>JASFKL010000063.1:0-15240 GCA_050118655.1 Gammaproteobacteria bacterium
TCCAGGCATCGGGGTCGTTGCGCGACTTGCCGTAACCCGGCATCAGCGTGGCCCGGAACTGGCTGTGGTCGGTGCCGAAATCGCTGATATTGTTGAGATCGACCATGCTCAGGTTGCCGAGAAAGCCGTGGCAGTCGCTGCACATTTTCTGGTTTTTCTGCACCAGGTGTTCCGAGCCCTCGTGCTCGTGGTGGCAACTCGCGCAGCGCGCCAGGTGCAAGCGCGGCAAGTCGAAGACCGCGGGGTCGCTGTGCGCGGTAATATCATCGTGACACGCGAGACAGGCGTTGTCTCTTACCTGGACGAAGGGCTGCTGGTGACACTGATTGCAATCGTCGGCGAAATGGCGGTGCGGCGAACTGATCGCCCCGGACAGCCACGCGGCATCGTCGGGAAGATCGAGTTCCTCGACCATACGCCCGGCCCGGTCGTCGTGGAATGCGGCTATCGGCAGGACCAGAAACAGGACCAGCACCACCGCGAATCCGAGCCAGGATAACTGGCGCTTGCTGAGCCAGGTGTGTTCGAGGTCGAGCGGGCGGTCGCTCGATTCCTGCATCTCGACGATATCCTCGGCCAGCTTTTCGACGGTGATGTCGACGAGATTCTGCTTGCTGTTGATTTCGACGGTCACGCGGTACGCGCCGAAGGTCATTTCGCCGCGTCGCCGGATCAGGCAGTTCTGCACCAGGCTGCCCTCGATGTAGAAACCCAGCCGGCTGACCGAGGATACGCTGACCACGCCGTCGGGAAGCAGGTTGATGCGCGCATGCTGGTAGCTGACGCCCGTGTCGGGCAGGAAAATGTCCTGGTCGGTGGCGCGTCCGAGCGAAATCGTCTGCTTGTCGAGGAGCTTTTCGCTTTCGGTAACCAGGCCCTTGCGGCGGTGGGCGATATGGCGGATCCGGGTCTGCATCGGTTACCAGTAGAAGAACACCGAGACCACGTGCGCGATCAGTGCGGCCAGCAGCGCGAACGACAGTGGCACGTGCAGATACAGCCAGATGTCCATGAAGGCCTTGATTTGCAGCTCGCGGCGCAGCTTGCGCATCAGCATGCCTTTTTGTCCGATCAGCAGGTCGGACAGCTTGCGGGTACTTTCGCCCTTGTCGACCCTTGCGTTGGCGATATTGCTGGCCATGAACATCATCGTGCTGGAGGTGACCTCGGGCTGGTAGGTTTTCTTCTTTTTCCTGGCGCGGTCGGCCGACGGTACGAGGTCTTCCAGCGGCGGAGACTTGTCGCGCGCGAACAGCAATTGCCAGGCGTTGCCGCCGATCTGGCTCTTGCGAATGCTGCGGATCACCTTGTCGTGGGTTTCGGGATCGATATCCGCGGCCAGCGCCAGGGCCTGGCGGTCGATTTCACGGATTTGCCGGATCAGGGACTCGGCCGTGGTATCACCGCTCTCCTCGGTCAGTACCCTGGGAAAATGCAGGTAGCAAAATACGCCGACCATGCCGCTGACGATAACCAGGATCATGAGCACGTAAGCCAGCGTATGGACGTTCCAGCCGAACTGGAAGCCGGTGTGCAGGGTCACCACGGTAATCAGCCCGATGCCGATATAAATATGCGCCGACAGCCAGCCCTGTACCGAGCCCATGCGGGAACGATAGCGGCGTTTGCGAATCCCGAACCACATCAGCCACAGGATCAGGAAGGCGCCGAGGCCGCCGAGCGTGTAGCCCAGCCAGGTGCCGCCGTTGGGCGGCGACATCGGGTCGTGCACCCAGTAGGCGATGATCGAGGCCAGGCACATGCTGCTCGCCCACCAGAGGTATCTCGAGCCGCGATAACTGAGCACCGACTGGTGCATCAGTTTTGCCCCGCGTAGAGAGGCAGCTGGTCAGGCTTGATACGAATCGCCGCGCCGGTCGGGCAGGCGCGCACACAGGCGGCGCCGCCTTTCAGGTCCTTGCACATGTCGCACTTGACCGCTTTCTTGATCGCGTCGGGATCCTTCTTTTTGATCCGCTGCGCGGGAATTTGACCCGGCCCGGGCCCGAGCCCGAAAAACAGCCAGGAAATCAACCCCGGTTTGCGCGGCGGCGTGGTCGCCATCTGGATGACGCCATAGGGACAGTTGCGCTGGCAGTTGCCGCAGCCGATGCAGTTGTCGGCGACGAATACCTCGCCGTCGGGCGCGCGCTTGATCGCGTCGGGCGGGCAATCCTTCATGCAGTGCGGGTGTTCGCAGTGGCGGCAGGAGGTCGGCACGTGGATGGACGCGTAGGTCGGGCCGGCCTTGCGGTCCAGGCGGGAGGTGCCGCCGTGGGTCTCGGCGCAGGCTTTTTCGCAATTGTCGCAGCGAATACACAGGGATTCGTCGATCAGCAGCACGTCGGTGGCCTCGCCGAGGCCCTGGCTGATCAGGAAAGAAATGATGTTGCCGCGTCCGCGGTGCTGCATGGCCATGTTTCGCGACAGCCGTTTCTTGTATTCCAGCGAGATGCGTTCCTTGAGTTTCTGGTCCTGGTCGAGCAGGAACTGGAAATTTTCCGCCGATAACTGGATGGTTTCGGTGGCTACCGCCGCGCGCACGGTCGCGGTTCGCTGGCTCTGTCCCATCAGGCCCATCTCGCCGATGTAGTTGCCCGCGGGCAGGTAGGACAGCGTGGTCTCGTTGCCGCCGATCATCCTCGAAATGGTTACCGAGCCGCGCCGGATGACGTGCAGGCTGTCGGCCTCGTCGCCCTCGTGAAATATTTCCTCGCCGGACTTGAACTGTTTCAATTCTGCCGAGGCGGCGACCTTTTGCAGATCTTCGATCCGCGAGGTTGTCGCGAAGCGGGTCTGCAGGGTACGGACGATAAAGGCCTCGTCGATGATGCGTTTCACCGAGGCGACCGAATTGATCATCTTGTTCATCAGCCGGCGCGGGGTTTCGATCAGGCTGCAGTTCTTGCCGGCGCGAATGGTCGCCGAGCGCCGCCGTCCCGACAGCAGGCTCATTTCGCCGAAGAATTGACCGGGACCGAGCGAGACCACCTGCGACGGATCGTTTTCGTTGATCTCGATATGAACCCTGCCGCCGATGATGCAATAGAAGCTGTTGGTATAGTCGTCTTTCTGGAAGATGTATTCGCCGGCTTTCGGCGTCCTGATTTCGCTGTCGAGGAAGAACTCGCGTAACTGCAGCGTGGTCAGTCCGGACAGCAGCGGAACCCGTTTCTGGATTCCCCTGATCGCGACGCTGACCCTGGGCTGGCCCTCGAGCAGGTCGAATTTTGCCTGCAGCAACTGCTCGTCGGCGGGATAGATCTTGTTGCCCTGAATGTACTCGACGACCTCGTAGCCCTGGTTCATGCATTGCTTGATCAACGGGTAGCCGCCCAGCGCGCCGATGATGTAGATACCCGGCACGTTGGTTTCGTACTCGCCGCTGAGCTCGGGTATGGCCTCGCGGTCTTCGCTCGGGAACTCGATACCGCAGGACTCGATGAAGCGCCGCGGCGGAATTGCGCCGAGCCGCGCGATAATCCGGTCGCAGGGAACCTGCGCTTCGCCGTCGAGCGTATCGAGGGTCAGCACCGCGCGCTGATCCTGCCCCTCGAGCATTTCCAGCCGCGCCGGGTTGGAGGAGTAGAAGCACTCGATTTCCTGTTTCTCTATCTTTTCGAGGATGGCCTGGTTGTTGGCATCCTTGGCGCGGGTGAACTCGGGGTTGCGATTGACGATATAGACGGTGTTGTGCTTGCAAAGCGCGATCGCGTTTTCGATGCCGGCGTCGCCGCCGCCGATGACGATGATGTGCTCGCCCTCGTATTCGTCGGGATCGTCGAGCGTGTACTGGACAACCGGCAAGTCTTCTCCCGGCACGCCGAGGGTGCGCGGATTGCCCTGCACGCCGATCCCCAGCACCACGGTTTCCGCCTTGACCGGCGCGCCCTGTTTGAGCTGGATTTCGAAGTTGCCCTTGCTTCCCGAGATGCCGACGACCTCGGCATTCAGTTGCAGGTTGGCGCTGTGGGTCTGGATGCCGGATTCCCAGGACTCGAGCACGGCCTCGCGCTTGCCGGCGACGAAGTCGAGCGGGCTGCGCAACGGCAGGATGCGCGGCTCGTCCATGACGTGCTTACCCTTTTGATAGCGGTATATCGTGTTCGAGATATGTGCCTCGGACTCGATAAGTACGTGCGATACACCCAGTTCCGCGGCATGCGTGGCGGCGCTAAGACCCCCGGGGCCCGAGCCGATAATCGCGATTCGATAGGTCTGGGTGCTCATGTCATTTGCGTCTTCCAACAACCGGAACTGCGTGCAAATTCCATTGTTATGTGGGCTCTCTGGATTCCCGCCGCGAATAGCCGGTGATCGGCCGGTCCACGGCGGTACCAGAAGGCTCCAGTTTATTATGTCGTTCTGGCTTTGTTATTCTTTGCGCGCAACCATTAGAAACCAAGCGATTTCCCCAGTCAACTTATGGTTTCTGGGCCGGTGTCGCGGTTGCGGAACCTGTTTTCGAAGAGCGCCGTCCCGAATGCCGGCTCCGCCTTCGCGCGGCTGACTTCACGCGACCTGACGGGTGGTCAGCGCGGTTTCGAATCAGGCGGTTTCGGGGCTGTCGCGCGACTCGCGGATGAAAGTCACCGCGTCGATACCCGCGCGCGGCGGCTGGTAAAACCCGGAGTAATAGTTGAAGGCGTCCCTGACGATTTCCTCGCCGGAAAACGCATTCACGCCGCAACGCTGCAGAAAGGATATCTGGTCGGGCAGAAAATCGCCGCTGACCTCGAGATCGCCGTCGAAACCGAGTTCGTCGCGCAACAGGCGGGCGAGCCCGAATACGCGACCGTCGGTAAAGGTCTCGATTTCGATCACCACGCGGTCGGCATCGCGGAGCGTGGCCAGTTGCGGGTGGTCGTGCCGCAGATCGGTGGTCACCACCACCGTGACATGGTAGGACTCGCCGGCGGGCGGCGAACGGGTGACCACGGCATTGAGCGCCAGCCATTCGCGCCAGCGGACTCGAAGCTGTTTCGATTGCGAGTTGTCCGGGGTAGTGTTTTCTTCTGTCATGAGGCTTGCTCCGGGTTGCTATAGGCGCCGCGTTTGAAGGCGTCCAGGCCGACGCGGTCCAGGGTTTCGAGGAAAGATTCGCCGTCGCGACGCAGCGATACGTAGGTTTCGACGATGCGTCCGATGGCATCCGTGACCTCGTGCCGCGCGAAAGCGGGGCCGAGTCTTTGGCCGAGACGCGCGTTCTCGTTGGCCGATCCGCCGAGCGTGATCTGGTACCACTCCTCGCCTTTCTTGTCGACGCCGAGCACGCCGATGTGGCCGACGTGGTGGTGGCCGCAGGCGTTCATGCAGCCGGATATCTTGATCTGGATATCGCCCAGACTGTAGAGGTTGTCGAGATCGGCGAATCGCCGGTTGATTTCCAGCGCGATCGGGATGGCGCTGGCGTTGGCGAGACTGCAAAAGTCGAGGCCCGGGCAGCAAATGACGTCGGTTACGGTGCCGATATTGGCGCTATCGAGCGCGACCGGACCGAGCGCCTTCCAGAGTTCGTAGAGATCGGCCTCGAGTACGTGCGGCAGCAGCAGGTTCTGGCTGTGCGTGGTTCTCGCCTCGCCGAAGGAGTAGCGGTCGGCGAGCCCGGCGACGATATCGAGCTGTTCGGCGGTGATATCCCCGGGTGCCTGTTCGGGCGCCTTCAGCGACAGGTAGACCGCGCGGTAACCCGGTTGCCGGTGGGCGAGAGTATTTTGCCTGAGCCAGTCGCGAAAGCGCGGCTCGCGGATCATGCCGAGATCGGATGCCGAGGCGGCCAGGCCGCGGACGAACGGGGGATCGCGGAAGTGCTCGGCCATGCGCTCGATTTCGCGCGGGTGCAGCTTGAGCGCGGTTTCGCGAATCTTGAGCCACTCGGTTTCGACCAGTTCGCGAAACCGCTCGATACCCAGCGAACGAACCAGGATCTTGAGGCGCGCCTTGTATATATTGTCGCGCCGGCCGAGCAGGTTGTAGACCCGCAGAATGGCCTCGAAGTAGGTCAGCAGATCGGCTTTGGGCAGGAATTCCCGGATCGGCATGCCGATCACCGGCGTGCGCCCCTGGCCGCCGCCGACATAGACTTCGAAACCGATCTCGCCCGCCGGATTGCGCACCAGGTGAAGGCCGATATCGTGAACCTGCGAGGCAGCCCGGTCGCGCGCCGCGCCGGTGACCGCGATCTTGAACTTGCGCGGCAGGAAACTGAACTCGGGATGCAGCGTCGACCACTGGCGGATGATCTCGCAATAAGGCCGCGGATCCTCGATTTCATCGCTCGTGATGCCGGCGAGGTGATCGGTGGTGGTATTGCGAATGCAATTGCCGCTCGACTGGATCGCGTGCATTTGCACCGATGCCAGGTCGGCGAGAATCCTCGGCGCCCGTTCGAGTTCGGGCCAGTTGAACTGGATATTTTGCCGCGTCGTGAAGTGACCGTAGCCGCGATCGTAGGTTCGCGCGATGTGCGCGAGCATGCGCAACTGTTTTGCGGATAGCTCGCCATAGGGGATCGCGATGCGCAGCATCGGCGCGTAGCGCTCGACATAGAGCCCGTTCATCAGCCGCAGCGGGCGGAACTGGTCCTCGGTCAGTTTGCCGTCGAGGAAACGGCGCGTCTGCGCCTGGAACTCGCCGACCCTTTCGTCGACCAGTCGCTGGTCGTGCTCGTCATAGCGATACATGGTCGTGCTCCGCGGCCGCCGGCCGCCTCGCGGCCTGTAATCTTCTGCTTGCTGTCATGGTGGTCCTCGCAAATAAACTGGATTAACCGGTTTCGGGGACCTGGCGCATGCGATTGGCGAAAACGAGCCGGCCCCGAATCGAAGGATTGCGGGGAACGCGGGCGGTGAGAGCTAGTCTGGAGTCTGGTTGGCTGTGTTAAAGATGATCAGACCTGCGCGCAATAGCCTGCGTTCCCCTGGATACAGGGGCAGCAGCACATGGCGAAGGCGTGAATCGATAACATCCGGCGGATGCTATCAACAGCCCCGTGAATTGACAAATGCTTTTTCGCTTTCGCCCCGCGAATGACCGTCGTCTCGGGTGTTGCGCGGCATCCGCTTTCGGGTGCCCGGCACGAGTCGGTTATAATCAACCCGCGAGACTGGAGGTCCCATGCTGCAGGTTGCACCCGGAATCGAACTGCCGGAAGAAGAAATCGAGATGTCGGCAATCCGCGCCCAGGGCGCCGGCGGGCAGAATGTGAACAAGGTATCCTCGGCGATTCACCTGCGTTTCGACGTCAGGGCCTCGTCATTGCCGGAAAGCTGCAAGCAGCGGTTGCTGGCGATCTCCGACCGGCGCCTGAGCAAGGACGGTGTCATCGTCATCAAGTCGCAACGATTCAGGACCCAGGAAAAAAATCGCGACGCGGCGCTCGGTCGGCTGCGGGAAATGATCGAGTCGGCGCTGCAGGTCGACAAGCCTCGCAAGGCGACGAAGCCTACCCGCGGCTCGCGGATCAGGCGCCTCGACGAAAAATCCCGTCGCGGTAAAACCAAGCAGTTGCGCGGCAAGGTAAAACAGATCGAATGAGTGTCGAGATCACGGCATCGGTGGGCCGCGGCGGCGTCAATCGCAAGCCCGACACCCGTCGTATCCAGGGTGCGTTGAACGAGGTTTATCCGGCCTACGAACTCGAGGTCGACGGTATTTGCGGGCCCAACACGGTACGTCGCATCGAGCGGTTCCAGCGCGGCTTCATGCGCAGGCCCGACGGCCGCATCGATCCGGGCGGTCGCAGTCTCGCGCGCCTGAACACGGCCGTGCCGTCGCTGCAGGAAGACTGGCGGGGCGACAGTTCGAAGTGGAGCCAGGAACGCAAGCTGGCGAGTCTCGATCCCGGTTTTCGCGGCAAGGTCTCGACAGTCCTGGGGCGGCTCGAAACGGACGGCTTCCAGCCGCGGATCTACTATGGCTGGCGCTCGGTGGCGGTGCAGCGGGAACTGGTGCGCAAGGGCCACAGCAAGGTGAGCTTCAGTTTCCACAATGCGCAATACAGGGACGGCCGGCCGCGGGCTCATGCCGTCGATATCATCGATCGCCGCTGGGCCTGGAGCGAGGCGGCGCGCGACAACGGTTTCTGGGATGCGCTCGGCGATGCGGGCAAGGCGGAGGGTCTCTACTGGGGAGGTTCGTGGATCAAGTTCAAGGACTACGCCCACCTGCAATCCTTGCCGAACTACCGGCTGGCCGAGACCCGTCGCCGGAGTGGCCTGGCCTGAACGCGGTTCAGCGCAGCGCGGCGAGAATGGCGCGAAAGGCCGCCAGGCTGTCTCGCTTGAAGTTCTCGATCAGGTAATCGGGCCAGGTCGACAGCTTGACTATCGTCAGTTCCGCGGCGCGGTTGACGTAAATCATTTGCCCGAATACGCCGCGCGCCATGAAGTCGCCGATCTCGACATTGTTGACCCACCAGAAGTTGCTGTAGGCGCCGTCGGGACAGGCATCGGTGTGCGGCGGGCCGAAAAGGCTGCGGTCGCCGTTGGCACAGGCCTCGACCCAGCTTGCCGGGACCACTTCGCTGCCGTCGACGCGGCCGTCGTTTTGCATCATCAGGCCGAAACGCGCGTAATCGCGCAGGGTCGCGTTGAAACCGCCGTCGGCGAGCGCGGTTGCGGCGCGGTCGACGGTAAAAAAGGCGTCGTGCTCGGCGCCGATCCGCTTCCAGATGAATTCGCTGGTCAGTTCCGCGAGCGAGCGATCGGCGGCGCGCTCCAGTACCCAGGCGACGACGTCGGTTTCTACCGACCTGTATTCGAAAATTTTGCCGTGGGGGCGTATCTGCGGCAGGGTCAGGATGATATCCCTGATCGTCGAGGGTGCACTGCCGGTCGGCAGCGGGCGCCATCCCGAGGCGATGTCGATGCGGGTCATGTCCGAATCGGGCTGGTTGTAGTCCTCGACGAACCGCACGCCGCTGGTCATGTTGAGAGCGTGCGACAGTTTCGCCTGCCGGTAGCCGCAACGCCCGAGTTCGGGTACATACTCGACCAGCGGAGCCTCCGGATCGATCAGCCCCTGCCGGTGCAGGATCCCTGCCAGAGCGCCGATCACGGACTTGGCCACCGACTGCGACAGGTGCGGCGTGTCGGGGCGCATGTTGTTGAAATAGGTTTCGGTGACGATTTCCCCGCGGTGCAAAACCAGGAAGCCGTCGGTATAACTGGCGTCGAGAAAGGCCGCGAGACCGGTTCGCCGACCCTGGTGATCTTCGAATTCGATCTTCGACAGGTCTCCCGGGCGGGCGGGCAGGTCGCGAATGGCGGCGCTGTCGGCCTTGACGTCGACGGTCGGGAACAGGTTGCGGATATTCATGAACGACCAGCGATTGAACGGCGCCAGGTCCCAGTTGCTCAGGTCGGGGCGTTTTTCGGGAGGCGGCGGAAAGCCGCGCATGATGCCGAGTTCGAGCGCGGTCCTGGGTTTGAGAACTGATTTATCCATCGACCCGGTCTTCAGGCTGCCTCGAGCGCGGGCGGGAGCGCAGGGCTCCCGCCCGCTGGCGAGGCATCAGCCTACTTGTTGAGGTTGGTCCAGATCTTGGAATACAGATCGGTGACTTCCTGCGGGCAGGGCGGTACGAACTCCGGTGCCGGGGCGCCGGCGGGCATGACGATTTCCGGTGCCGAGACCAGGTCCTCGTTCATCATCGACTCGCTGCCCATGATGCCGTTGGCGTAGTTGGCGAAATTCGAGGTCATCGCCGCGGCTTCCGGGGTCATCATGAAGTTGACGAACTTCTTCGCGTTTTCCAGGTTCGGTGCGCCCTTGAGCACGGCGACGTTGTCCATCCAGCCCGTGAAACCCTCGCGCGGGTAGGCGTAGACCAGTTCGGGACGATCCTTGCGCGCGCGCTTGGCGGCCCCGTTCCAGCTTTGCGACAGATCGACGTCTTTCGAGGTCAGCTTCTCGATCACCGAGTAGTCCATGGTCCGCCAGTTGGCCTTGGCCTTGACCAGCATCTCGTTGAGCTCCTTGAGCTGCGCCTTGTCGCTGTTGCAGCGCGGGTAGTCGAGATAGCGCAGGCCGGCGTTGATGACGTCGTTCATGTCCTTGAGCATGTTGATGCGGCCCTTGAGCTCGTCCGGCGGATCGAACAGCAACGCCAGGGTGTTGATGTCGCCCTTGTAGACGGTCGAGTCGACGGTGAAGTTGGTGGTGCCCCACTGGTAGGGTATCGTGTAATTGCGGCCCGGATCCCAGTAGACGTCCACCCACTTCGGATCGACGTTCTTGAAGTTGGACATCTTGTTGGGTTCGACCTTTTCCAGCAGGCCCTTCTTGATCATGATCGCGATCATGTAATCGCCGGGCACGACGATATCGTAGCCCGAGCCGCCCTGCTCGACCTTGGCGAGCATGGTCTCGTTGGAGTCGTATCCGTCGAGCGTCACCTTGACGTCATACTGCTTTTCGAATTTTTCGATCATCTCCGGGTTGGTGTAATTGCCCCAGTTGTAAATATGCAATTCGCCGGCGGCCAGGGCACTGCCCGCGGTGAGGGTCAGGCCGATGGCCAGGATTTTTTTCAGTAGCCTTGTTTTCATGGGTTTAACCTCGGTTTGGTTTCTCTCGTCATGTTTTTTTACATGCTCACGATGTGCCGCGAGCGCCTTTTACTGCTTTTGCTTATCTTTCCCGAACAGAAAAATAAAAGTTACCAGGACGACCGAAATCCCGAGGAACACGGTCGATACCGCGTTGATCTCGGGGGTCACCCCGCGTCTGATTTGCCCCAGGATATACAGGGGCAGCGTGGTTTCGCCGGGACCGGCAACGAACAGCGTGATGATTACGTCGTCCAGCGAAACGATAAACGCCAGCATCGCGCCCGCGAGGATGCCGGGCATCATCAGCGGCAGCGTTACGCGGCGGAAAACCTTGAACGGCGGCGCGTACAGATCGGCCGCCGCCTGCTCCAGGCCCAGGTCCATGTCCTCCAGCCGGGCGCGGATGGGCATGTAGGCAAAGGGTATGCAAAACGCGGTGTGCGCGGCGATCAGGTAGCCGATGCCTGCAATACCGGTGGCCTGCTTGATGATCGAGAAAAAAATCAGGGTCGCGACCGCGGTCACCACTTCCGGCACCATCAGCGGCTGGTTGATCACCGCGATCGACAGGTTGAGGCCGCGAAACGGCGGCGTGCGCGTGGTCACCAGCGCGGCCATGGTCGCCATGACCGTCGAAATCACCATCGCGATGAACGCGACTTGCAGCGATATCCAGGCCGCGTGCTGCACGCCCTCGTTGTTCCAGGCCTTGACGTACCAGTCGAAACTGAATCGAGTCCAGACCATGACCGATCGGTTTTCGTTGAACGAATAAGTCACCAGCACCGCGATCGGCGCGTAGAGCACGGCGATACAGAACCAGGCGATCTGAGAAAACCCGGGCTGATGCTTGAGATCGAGGCCCTTGACCGGCTTTAACGGTCGCTTGGCGGCTTCAGCCATCTGTCGCTCCTCCCCGGTTGCTGCCGCTCCTCAGGTAGATCATCAGCGACAGCATGACCAGCACCATCAGCACCAGCGCGATCGCCGAACCGAAGGGCCAGTTGCGCGCCTGGCCGAACTGCAATTCGATCAGGTTGCCGATCATCAGCGACTTGCCGCCGCCGAGCAGCGCGGGGGTTATGTAGGCGCCGAGACTCGGAATCATCACCAGGATACAACCCGCCGCGATGCCGGGTTTGGCCAGCGGGATGATGATCCGCGTCAGCACCCGTAACCGCGTCGCGTAGAGATCGAAACTCGCCTCGACGAGGCGGAAATCGAGCTTCTCCAGGCTCGCGTAGATGGGCAGCACCATGAACGGCATGTAGGCGTAAACCAGACCGAGGCCGACCGCGAAATTCGTATACAGCATCGGGATGGGCCGCTCGATCAGGCCGATCTCTGTCAGCGCCAGGTTGATGATGCCCTGGTCGCGAAGCATCAACAGCATCGCGAAAGTGCGGATCAACAGGTTGGTCCAGAACGGGATCGTGATCATGAACAGCCAGGCGTTGCGCTGCGCGGGCGGCCGCGTGGCGATGAAATAGGCGGTCGGAAATCCGACCAGCAGGCAAATCAGCGTGGTGGACAAACCGAGGCTGACCGAGCGGAGGAATATTTCCAGGTAATCGGTCGTGAACGACAGGGTTTCGTCGAAGATGTCTTCCGCGAACAGTAGCTGCACGTAGGCGTCGAAGGAGGGCACCCAGCTTACCCCGCCGAAATCGCCGGGCTCGAGAAAGGAATAAACCAGCACCACGGACAGGGGCATGATGCCGATCACCGCAATGGTCAGAATGCCCGGAGCGAGCAGTGCGATGCGGCTGTTGCGGGCGCGCTTCGCCTCGGCGACGACGCTCGCGGACAACTGGCTGTCGAGTCTGGTCTCTTCCATCCCTCAGTCCGCCAGGATTTGCATGCTGTTGCCGGCCACCGCCACCTGTACCTTGTCGCCGACCTTCCAGGCGTGATCGACGTCGCTGCGGTTTTGTAGCCTCAGGGTGACGATTTCGCCGGTGTTGAGGCCGACCTCGTAATCCGAACCGGAGCCGAAATAAGAGATTTCGCGGATCGAACCGGGGAAGCTGTGCCCGTTGGGATCGCGCATCAGGCTGAGTTGCTCGGGACGGATCGCGACGCTGATTTCGCCGTCGAGCGAATCACCGGTATCCGGCAGGCTGGCCTCGCCGAAGACGCCGGCGGCGAGTTCCACGGTCGCCCGGGAACCGCTGTGCGACAGGATGCGGCCCTTCAGGATATTGATATCGCCGATGAAATCGGCGACGAAACGCCGCGCCGGATGGTCGTAGATGTCGCGCGGCTGGCCGACTTGCAGGATCAGGCCGTCGCGCATTACCGCGACGCGGTCCGACATGGTCAGCGCTTCCTCCTGGTCGTGGGTGACGAAAATAAAGGTAATTCCGGTTTCGCTTTGCAGACGCTTGAGTTCGACCTGCATTTCCTTGCGCAGCTTGAAGTCGAGCGCCGACAGCGGTTCGTCGAGCAGCAATACCTTGGGTTTCGGCGCCAGCGCCCGCGCCAGCGCCACGCGTTGCTGCTGGCCGCCGGAGAGCTGATTGATGTTGCGGTCGGCGAGGTGCTGCATCTGTACCAGGGCGAGTACCTGCTTGACCGTCGCGGCGATCTGCTCGCCGGGCTGATCGAGCATCTCCAGGCCGAAGGCGATATTTTCGGCCACGGTCATATGCGGAAACAGCGCGTAATGCTGGAATACGGTATTCACCGGGCGGCGGTAGGGCGGCAGGCCCTCGAGGTGTTCGCCGAACAGCAGGATCTCCCCTTGCGTCGGCTGCTCGAAACCCGCGATCAGTCTGAGCAGCGTGGTCTTGCCGCAACCCGAGGGGCCGAGCAGGGTAAAGAATTCATTGTCGCGAATCACCAGCGAAACCTGGTCCAGCGCAACCACGCCGCTGTCGCGGTCGTTGCCGTAGATCTTGCTGGTCTGGCGAATATCGATCGCGGCCGCGGCCGCCTCGCTCGATGCCATGTTTCCCCGCTCGAGTCGTTGTTATGCCGGCAAGATTAAGATCGACGACGTTTTTCTGTATATAACCTTAAAGGGTTAATCCCCGCTAATTCGGGGGACACAATACTCAATTACCCTAACTCAATTAAGGTAGTTGGGTATTGTGTCCCCCTAATTCCGGGAATGTCTCGGAGTGCTGGAGAGAGCTGGCGCGTCTAGCCGAGGGTGTTGAGGAATTTCAGGAACAGTTCGCTCTGCGAGGAAATACCGAGCTTGCGGTAAATGTTGCGGCGGTGAATTTTCACCGTTTCGGGGCTGATATCGATTTCGCGCGCCAGCGACTTCGACGAGTGACCTTTCAGGATGCAGGCCGCGACCTCGCGCTCGCGCGGCGTCAACGCCGATTCACCGAAACGTTCGAACGCGAACTTGAGGCGTTCCTCGTCGACGTTGCCGGACAGGCTGCGCGGGTTGTAGGACGCTTCGCCGAAATGCTGCCGGCAGAGCGCGGCCATCACCGGCAGATCGCGTTGTGCGGATTTCAGGTCGCGGCGCCTGAAGCGCAGTTCATCCGCCCGCCGCCCGATCGAAAAGAACAGAAAACGCCCGTCGCCGAGATCGGTAAAGATCGCCATCTCGTCCTGCAGTTCCATATTCTTGTAGAAGCGCCGGTAATACTCGGTCTGGTTGAAGCGGTCCGGGGCCGCGTCGCGGATCAGCATCGCGCCGCTTTCCCGCTGCTCGCAGAAACGGGTATAGAAGGGATCGAGCTGATAGACCCCGTCGAGATACATGTCGAGATTGATGCGGTACGGGGTACGTATGGTGTCGAAAATATGGAACGGCCGGTTACGTTCGTCGAGCAGCAACAACAGGATACCGACGAAGGGCAGGTCGACGCGCAGGTAGTCCAGCAGGGCGGGCAGGAATCCGGACCGGCCGATGGCGTCGATCGCGCGCGCCAGGGCCTCGGCGCGCATCGATTCGCGGGAAGTTGCCGGACCGGTCGTCCTCGCCTTGCTGTCCACGATTGCCTCGGTTTTGTCGTCAGGACGGATATTATCGCATCGTTTCGAGTTTGCCAGGCATGCTCCGGCGGGCTACACGGCCGGGGCGTCGTCCGCGATGACCGCTTGGCGAAGGTTGCGCGGCAGGTCGAGCGGTTTGTGCTGGCCGTCCTGCAGGCTGTTCCCGCGGCAGGTCAGGTAACTGTCGCGCTCGCTCCACAGCGTGTCGGTCGGCGTCCTGCGGGTAGATGGATGCGAACAAAACCCAGAGCGTCTCCCGCGGGCGGGACGGGTAGCTCACGACCGCCGGCGCGGCCGGAGGCGGGATTTCAGGGCGCCCAGTAGACCTCTAGCGGGACGCGATCCTGGTCGATGAACAGGCTCACCGGGAGATCGGCCGACGCACCGTTTTCGCGCGCCCGGCGATAAACCTGCCACTTGTCGTCGCCGCTGATCAGCAGAATCAGTTTACGCGCCTGCAGGATGGCCCAGGGTGTCATGGTCATGCGTTCGAGGTTGTCGCCGGTCACCTCGGAGCGTTGCGCGCTGATTGCCTCGCAATGGCGTTTCGAGGCGAGCGCCTGGTCGAGTCCCCGGGCATTCGGGAACAGTGACGCGGTGTGGCCGTCGGGACCCATGCCGAGCAAGCACAGCGCGTAGGGCGCGGACAACCGGGCGTATTCGCGGTTGCAGGCATCCGCCCCCGCGGCCGCCGTGGGGGCATCGTTTTTCATGCCGGTGAAGCGCGCCC
>JASFKL010000064.1:0-15062 GCA_050118655.1 Gammaproteobacteria bacterium
CGGTAATCTGCCCGACCCGCTCGAATTCGGTGTTCGCGGTCAGCTGGCGGATGGTTTCGGCGATCGGCAACAGGTCCTGCTCCTCGATCGTCGTGCAGCAGATCAGGAATTCCTCTCCGCCCCAGCGCGCCACGAAATCGCTGGTGCGAATCGAGTTTTCGAAGATTTGCGCGAGCTTTTTGAGCACCGTGTCGCCGACGTCGTGGCCGAAGTTGTCATTGATGTTCTTGAAATGGTCGATATCGAGCATGATGATGCCGAAACGCTGGTTGTGGCGTTCGAAGCGGGCGAATTCCTTATACAGGATCTGGTTCATATGGGTCCGGTTCGACAGCCCGGTAAGGCTGTCGGTCAGGGCCATGCGCGTCAATTCGCTGTTGTCCTCCAGCAGTTTGCTCTGGGTGTCGAGCAGGGACTCGGTGCGCTCGTAAATCTTTTGCTCGAGGTAATCGTTCATATCCTGCAACTGGCCCGACAACTTGCGGCCATACCAGATCGCGACACAGGTTACGACCAGGCTGACCAGCACCGCGATCACCGAGAAGATCACGATATGAGTGCGGCTTTGCTCGGCCTCGCCGCTGGCCAGCAGCAGGGCTTTTTGTACGTCCATGCGCTGCGCCTGGGTCAGCTCCGCCAGGTGCGACAGCAGGGGCGCTGTCTTCGGCAGCACTTCCTGCAGCAGAATCTTGCTGGCCTCGTCGCGGCTGCCGTTCAGAAACAATACCGAAACCTGGCGGTTGAGATCGTTGATATCGCTGTCGAGGCGGTCGATCGCGTCCATGATTTCGCGCTCTCGCGGAGCGAGCATTGGCACCAGCCGTTCCCGGGTTTCCTCGTAGGCGCCGCTCAGCTTGTTGAAGCCCGGCAGGGACTGTTCCTCGATAAAATCCTGATCGCGTAGCAGCATGGATTGCATGAAGCGGGTACGATTCTGGATGATCGTGGATAACTCGTTGATCAGGTTGATTTTTTCGAGTTGTTTCGAGACCCGGATGTTGACGCTGCGATCACCGAGGCCGCTTGAATTGAAGGCGATCAGGGCCAGCATGATCATCATCACGATTACCACGGAGAAGCCGGAGATGAGCAGGCGGGTTGGATGATGCATTATCTGAGAGTTGGCCTTGTAACTGAGCCGTCCCACAATCCGGGACTGTTATTTAACTGATTATAGGATAGAAGCGCAAATTTTCTCCTGTATGTGATCGATATCGCGATAGACGACACCGTGAATATCACTCTTCAGCAGGTCGACTTGTTTGGTTTTCGCATCGATCAGTTTTTCCAGCGTGTGGACGCTCTGGGGATCCACCACGGGATCGTGATCACTCTGATAAAGGTACACATCTGCGTCGATATTGAGTCTATTTGCAGTTAAATAGTCGATAAATTGCTGTAATTGGTAGAGTGCCCGGATCGGGATGTGCTGGTAGTTGATGGCCGGGTTTTCCGGCTCGTTCGGCCTGAAAGGCACCAGTCCCTCGGAAGTCACCCAGCTGACCAGCTTGTTGGCATGGTGCAATAGCGGCACGAATACCATGTTCTTGTTGCGAAAATGTACCGGCGCCGAAATGCTGGTCACCGACTTGATCTTCGGCCCCCGATGGCCTGCCGTCAGGTAAAGCGCCAGCAGGCCGCCGGTGGAAAAGCCCACGATATGGATCTCGCGGCTGTAAGCCCGCAGGATATCGTAGCCGCGCTCTACCGAATCCGCCCAGTCGTGCCAGTTGCGCTCGCGCAGGTCCCAGGGCGAGGTACCGTGACCCTTGAGACGCACGCCGAGAACGTGGCAGCCGCCGGCATGCAGCCGTTCGCCGAGGCTTCTCAGTTCCGCCGGGCCGGACATGAATCCGTGGATCAGCAGGACCGCGCGGGCGGATTTGTTCTTCGATTTCAGGAAATACCAGTTGGCGTCTGCGGTCTGGGTTTGCTGGTCGTTGATTTCGGCGTAGCGCTGGCGCTGAAACCTGGCGCGATCCCACTGGTAGGCGAGCAGCTGATCGTCGAATCGATAGTCGGCAAGCTGGCGAGGGCTCAGCTTGTCGGCCATCGTCATCGCCCGGAGAATGATGCGCGTGACGCTGGACAGCGGGCTGATTTCGTTGGCATAGACGCTGATCAGGTTTTCGGTGCGGACCTCGTCGATTTCGAAATCCGCGATCAGCTTTTCGTCGAGTACGTAATCGCGCTGCTCGACATGCAGCAATTGCATGTTCTTCGCAGTCAGCAAGTACTGTTCAAGGCGGATGCTGCCCTTGTTGATGATCGCATCGTACTCTTCGGGATTGCGCAGGCTGCGGTGCAATCCGTAATGCGATTTCTGCAGCAGTTTGATCGCCAGATAGAGCATCTTGTGAAAACGGCTGCAATTGATTCGGCGGTAACCCTTCTGGAAAAGTTTGAGGATCATCAGCGAGGCGATATGACTCAGGTTGATGGTCACGCCCTGGTACATGCCGCGCATGTAATCGTCGCGCAACCGGTGGGATTTGACCTTCATGCCGATGGCGTGAATGCGTCCGCCCCAGTGCCCGGGCTTCGGTTGCAGTGCGAACAGTTCGTCCAGGGTTTCGAAGCGATGCACCACGTTCGGCAACAGCCGTTTTTCCCACCAGCGCCAGTAGCGGCCGGTGACGATCGGTTTCGAAAAGCGGATGTCCATATCCGTATCCTTGAACAACAGGTTGCCTTCGATGATCAGCTCTTCCGCGAAGCGCTTGTTGATGCCCCGGTTGAACAGCCGCGCGGCCTGGTGAAGGATGTTGTCGCTGACCCGAATCGGGTAAAAAGTAATATGGCTCGGCACGATGACGGTCGGCTTGATCGCTTTTTGCATCAGGTCTTCGAGGGTTTCGAAACCGAGCTGCTCGGCCCAGCGCTCGACCCGCGCCTGCTTGCCGGCCGCATAATCGTGCAATACCGCGGTCTTGAAGGCGTCGAGCGCGAGGGCGATCACCGCCGCGCCGCGATGATGTTTGCGGCGCTCGTTGGCGGTGCGCGAAAAAATGCTGTACTGGCCTTGTTCGTCGATCACCCGCTTGTCCTTGACCATCCCGCCCTCGGGGAAGATAACCAGCTTGCGGCCGTGCAGAATTTCGCGCGCCAGTAACGGAAACAGGTTCGGCATATCGTTGGGCAGCGCGCCGATGGCATACAGGAACTGGCTGAATCGCTCGTCGCCGTCGAAAAATTCCGGCGCGGCCACCGAGCGGCAATAGGAGCCGGTTTCCTCGTTGAGCAGGTATTGAGGAATGAAGGTCTCGAATCGCGCGAAATGATTGAACAGGAAGATATCGCCGTCCCGGGCGGCATCCCTCGCGCCAGGGCTATCCTGGTGCAGCTTGATGTTGAGCTTGAGCAGTTTCTTGGTGGTGCGAAACGCCCTGACGCAATAATCGTAAACCCGGGTATTTATTTGCGGATTGGCGGGGTAGGCGGGCATTAGCGGACGGGCTTTGCCGCGAACGGCTTTACGCGCGGATTATCCGCAACCCCCCGATACCGTATGGATCCGGTCGATACGCGCCGCGCCCCGCACGGGTCCGGCTTCAGAAGTAATCGGGTTCGTTGCCGGCGCGCCACTTGATATTGCATCCGACGCTGGGCACCTGTTGCGCGGCGACTTCGCCGCCGCCGAGTACCGCCTCGACCGCGGCTTTCAGATCGCTGCCGTCGACCGGGGCCTGGTTGCCTGGCCGGGACGAATCGTACTGACCGCGGTAAGCCAGTTTGTGCGAGCTGTCGAAGAGAAAAAAATCGGGCGTGCAGGCAGCGCGGTAGGCCAGCGCGACCTGTTGCGACTCGTCGTAGAGATAAGGGAACTCGAAACCCCGGCGCTCGGCGAGGGCGGCCATGTTTTCGGGGCTGTCGGCCGGGTAGCCGGTAACGTCGTTGGCGCTGATCATGACGACCCCGAGGCCTCGTTGCTGCGCCTGGTTGGCGAACTCGGTGAACGAGTCGATGATGTGCAGCACGTAGGGGCAATGATTGCAGGCGAAGACTACCAGCATCGCCTGCCCCTCGTAGTCCGCCAGGCTCACGGTCTTGCCGGTAGCGGGTTCGGGGAGTGAAAAATCGGGCGCCTGGACTCCCAGCTCCAGCATCGTCGAAGGGGTTTCGGACATTATCGTACTCGTCTCGGTTGTCGAAGTACGCATTATAACCCGAATGGTGGTTGTCGGTTAAGCCGCGCGGCGAATTCGCGATCGCCCTGGCGCCGGCCCCGACGAACGGTATTCCGCCCGGGCGTGGCCAAGGCCGCCCGGGCGGAATCAGGCTAGAAGCGCATATGGATTTCCGTGGCTACCCGTTCCCCGGAAGTAATGGCGCCATTCATGTAAGACCAGTATTCCTCGTCGTAGGCTTCGCCGGAGAAATAGATTTTACTGGCGCCGATGGGCGGCTCCCATTGCGCGCCCCACCAGGAAGTCATGGTACCGACCGCGGGCGAGGTAAACGCACTCTTCTGGAAGGGGTCGTTGAGCCAGGTCGACACCAGCGCCTTGCCGGTCCACTTCGACCAGATTTCCGTACCGCTCGGCCCGTCGCTCCCCCAGATTTGCTGGGCCTGGGCCAGGAACCGGTCGACGTCGGCCTGGTGTGCCTCGCCGTGAAGGGTTTTATCACGCTGGTAACTGGCCAGGTTGCGTGCCTCGTAGCCGCCGTTGTAATCGACCATCACGCCGAGCGGCGACGGGTTGCCGGGCTCGCCCTCCCAGGTAGAAATGAACTTGTCGGGATCCGAATAAGCCCTTGCCGCCTGGTGCACTTCTTCGCCGTGTATGATCCTGCTCCGGTCCCAGAAACGATCGCTGAACTCGAGCATTACCTTGCCGTTGTCGGAGACGTTTTCGAGCGGAGTCTTTTCGATCGACATCCGCCGTTGCGGGGAAAAGGCGCTCCAGATCCGGGTGTCGATTTCGATTTCCGAGATCAGGTTGATGGGCAGTGACAGTACCAGCACGTCGCAGGTGGTGCTGCTCCGGTCTTCGAAGTGCAGCGTATAAGGCCCGCCGACGTCGCCGACGATCTGTACCAGCTTCTTTTCCAGCTGAATGGAGCCCGCCGGTAACTGTTCCGCCATGCCGTGCATGACCCGGTCGTTACCACCGACGACGTGCAGGCGCTCGTCGGTGCCGGCCAGCGGCAGACCGCCCGAATTGTGCGTATTCCAGGCGAGCAGGTAGATCAGGTTGAGCGCGGAGTTGCCCTCGGTGATACCGTACTCGGAAACCAGGTCGGTCAGCAGCAGCTTGTGCACCCAGTGATTGGCGGGATAGCCGATCGACTCCATCCAGTCGATCGCGTCGATCCAGTCGTATTCGAGGTGTTTGGCGTTATACGAGTTGTAAAAAGGTTGCCACGGCGCTTCCTGTTGCGCCCGTTTCATGATCTCGTAAAGCCCTCCCACCCATTCGTCGAGCAAGTCGTTCTCGGAGTACAGTTCGCCGCCGACGAGATAAGTTTCCTCTTCGCCGAGGCTGAGCTTGTTGACGTCTTCCAGTTTGAGTCCGAGCTGGTGCACGAGGTTGCGGATCACGGTGTGCTCGGTGGAAATGAATTCGCCGCCCCATTCGACCACCCGGTTCTGGTATTTCTGCCCGGAAACGTAGGGGGTGAAATAGTCGCTGTTCGAGTACATGCGTCCGCCGATCCTGTCGTTGCCTTCGTAAACGGTGGAGCTGATTCCATACTGCATCAGGCGGTGCGCGGTGCGCAGGCCGCCGGCGCCGGCGCCGACGATGGCGATATCGGGCTGGCTAGCGGCGAAGGCGGGCGGCGTTAACGGCATCAGGCCGGCGCCGAGACCGAGCCCGGCGGCAGTCTTGAGAAATTCGCGGCGCTGTTTTTTCTCCTCCCTCTCTTGCTGGAGCCGCTTGCGAAGTTCCCGGTCCTGGTCCAGCACTTCCCTGATCGGGATACCGGTCGCGTCGGATTTCTTTTTGGCTGCATGGATTCTTCTGATCGCCGAGGTGATCGTCGAGTAGTTCAAACGCTTCATTGCTTTCTCCTTATAAATGAGTTCCGTCTGCCATATCCCCGTATTTGCGAATCCGCTCGGATATCGGGTCCCACGGAGATAATGATCAGCCCTTTGAATTGCGCGGGAATTCCCCCCAATTACCTCTATACTTTAAGGCGGCAACCCGGGTAAATCAAAGCATTGACAGCGAAAACGCGCAAGCTGGTAAAAGGAATCGGATCGACCGAGCTAGCCTTGAGGGAGGAGATCGCCGAACTCAGGGAGCAGCTCGAAGAAGCTCGCGCCTCGATCGAATTCCGGGATTATCGCCGTCGGGCAATGTCGAAGATGCTCAAGATAGGCATCTGGGAATGGGACGAGATCGCCGACAAGCCGCTATTTTACTCCGACGAGCTGGCCGAGATATTCGGCGTCGATATCGATGAGTTCATCGGGAAATTCAAATCCTCGAAGGATTTCGAATACCTGGTACATCCCGACGACCGGGAAACATACCGGCAAAACCTCGACTCCGGGTCGGTACTCGAAGAAGGCGGCATCCACAGCTTCGATTATCGTATCGTCGACAGCGATGGCCATACGCGCCAGCTGCGGGAATTCGCACAAGGAGTTTTCGACCGGTCCGGCAAGCTGGTGGCGAGTTTCGGCCTGGTGCAGGATATCAGCGATATGCAGCGTTCGATTGCGGCCCTGCAGGAGAGCGAAGAGCGCTACAGCTCGCTGTTCGCGCAGATGCCCCTGGGGGTGCAGGAAGAAGACTATTCAGCGGTCAAAAAGGTGGTTGACAAGCTCCTGTTTCAGGGCATCGAGGATCTCGAGGATTATTTCCTGAGCAATCCGCGCGTGCTGCGCGAGATGGTCGGCCAGACTCGAATCACCAATGTCAACGAGGCCCTGATCCGGATTCACGAGGCCGAATCGAGAGAAGAGTTTCTCGCCGTGGAAGCCGATGTCGACGACTGGTGGGATGCGCAATGGGTCGAATACTACGCCGCCGAGATCGCCGCGCTTGCCGGCGAAAAACGCTACTACGAGACCGAGCGGGTCGACTCGAAAGTCGACGGCAGCTATTTCGAAACCCGCACCCTGGTCACGATAGTGCGCGGCTACGAGGACAGCTGGGAGCGCGTGATCACGATTCACGAGGATATCACCGAGCGCAAGCGCGCCGAAGCCGCGCTGATCGAAGCCAAGACACAGGCCGAAAAGGCCAACCAGGCCAAGTCCGATTTCATGTCCAGCATGAGCCACGAGTTGCGGACCCCGTTGAACGCGATTCTCGGATTTTCCCAGCTGTTCGCCTACGACCGCAATCTGAGCGAACAGCATCTCGCCAACGCGACCGAGATCAATCGCGCGGGCAGGCACCTGATGTCGCTGATCGATCAGATTCTCGATCTGGAGCGAATAGAAATCGGGGAGACCGCACTTTCGCTGGAGCCCGTGTCTCTGGTCCAGGTGCTCGACGACAGCGTCAACTGGGTGATGCCGCTGGCCAGAAACCGCGATATCGCCATCAACTACGAGGAAAGCGAGTTTCGCGGATACTGCGTGCAGGCCGATATGATTCGCCTGAAGCAGGTCTTTCTCAACCTGTTGACCAACGCGGTCAAATACAATCGCGAGGGCGGCAGCGTAACAGTCGATCTCGAGACCCGGCCCGACGGCACCCTCTGTATCGACATCGAGGATACCGGCAAGGGAATATCTGCCGAAAAACTCAAGGAATTGTTTCAGCCCTTCAATCGGCTCGGCGCCGAGTTCAGCACCGTGGAAGGAACCGGAATCGGCCTGGTGATAACCCGGCAATTGCTCGATTTGATGCAGGGCAGCCTGGTAATCGACAGCGAGCCGGACAAGGGCAGTACCTTCCGCGTCGTCTTGCGGCAGGTTGAGTTGCAGCAGCCTGTCGAAGACTCCCGCACGGCGGAGGCCGCGGCGACCGATATTTCCGCTGACGACCCGGGCGGCGGGCGGGTGCTGGTCGCCGAGGATAATATGATCAACCGGGAACTGATGGCCGCCCAGCTCGAACTGCTCGGTTACGAGGCGGATTTCGCCGAGAACGGGGTTCAGGCGCTCGAAAAGTGGCAGCAAAAAGATTACGCGGTATTGCTGACCGATATTCGTATGCCGAAGATGGACGGTTACGAGATGGTAGGTGAAATTCGCGCGCGTGAAAAAGACGGCGACGGCCGGCTCCCGGTGATCGCAATTACCGCCAATGCGCTCGAAGACGATGTCGACAAGTGTTATTCGGTAGGGGTCGACGACGTGATACCCAAGCCGGTGGAGCTCGATGATCTACGCAGCGCGCTGGCCAGGTGGGTATCGAGCGGCAAGGTTGAGGGCGGCGCCCGGGGCGGAAGTGCCGGTAGCGGTCCAGACGACCGCGAGGCCTTCGATCTCGAAGTCCTGCGGCAATCGACGGGCGAAAAGCCGAAATTGCACGAGCAATTGCTGAGATCCTACCGCGACGAACTCGACGGCGAGCTCGATAATATGCAGCAGGCATTCGCGTGGAAAAACAACGAACAGCTTGCCGAGTACACTCACAGGTTGAAATCGTCTTCGCACAGTCTCGGCGCGGCAAAGCTGGCCGGGATCTGCCAGCAACTGGAATCGGCGGCGAGGTCCGCGGACTGGGACGATATCGAAAAATTTCTGCCGTGCCTGCGTCGCGAGGCGGCGCGGGCAGAGGAATTCATCCGCAAATATCTCGGCGAGACCGAAAACATCGATACCGAGCCGCAGGAAGTGCATGAATTCGTACTCGATCCGCCCGCGGACGACGACGATATC
Source organism: Gammaproteobacteria bacterium (assembly GCA_050118655.1). Lineage (GTDB taxonomy): Bacteria > Pseudomonadota > Gammaproteobacteria. The sequence goes on from JASFKL010000064.1 coordinate 8,789, forward strand.
ACCCAGTTCAGTATCAGCGTGCTGATGGTCGACGACGATTACATCATGCACCGGATCACCACCGTCATGCTCAACGACCTGGGCATTTCGCGGGTACTCAACGCGATGTCCGGATCGGCCGCGCTGGAAATGCTCGAGCAAAGCGAGGAGGGCGTCGACGTGATTATTTGCGATCTCAACATGCCGGAGATGGATGGAGTCGAATTCATTCGTCACGTGGCGAAAATGAAGTTCCGCGGTTCGCTGATCCTGACCAGCGGCGAGGATATCCGTATCCTGAAGACGGTCGAGAAGCTCGCGATCGAGCACGAGTTACACATGCTCGGGGTACTGGAAAAGCCGATCGCCCCGGCGAAGCTCGGCGAGCTGCTCGATTCGCTCGACCAGATCCGCCAGGAAGGCACGATAATGATGAGCGAACCCTTCACCATCGAAGATCTCGAGCGGGCCATCACCAACGACGAGCTGGATACCCATTTCCAGCCCAAGGTCGATATCGGAACCGGAAAGGTCGTCGGCGTGGAAGCTCTGGTACGCTGGGAGCATCCCCTGCACGGTCTGATCAGGCCCAATGCCTTCATCGCCATGGCCGAGGAGAACGGTATGATCACCCGGCTTACCGACGCGGTTTGCAACAAGGCTCTCGATTACGCGGCGGAGCTCAAATCCTCGGGGCACAATCTGAATATCGCGATCAATATCTCGGTGGACTCGCTGACCAATCTCGAGTGGCCCGACCGGATGAGCAAGATGCTCGAGCAAACCGGGCTCGCGGCCGAGAGTATTTCCTTCGAAATCACCGAAAGTCGACTGATGGAGCACCTGTCGGTCGCGCTCGATATTCTCAGCCGGCTGTCGCTGAAACGTTTCAACCTGTCGATCGACGATTTCGGTACCGGCTACTCGTCGATGGAACAGCTGCAGCGTATCCCGTTTTCCGAGTTCAAGATCGACCGCGCCTTCGTGCACGGCGCGTCACGCGAGTCCTCGGCGCGAGCGATTCTCGAATCCAGCGTCCTGCTGGCCAAGAAGCTGGATATGAAAGTCGTCGCCGAAGGCGTCGAGGACCAGGAAGACTGGGACCTGGTTACCGAAGTCGGCTGCGACCAGGTCCAGGGTTACTTCGTCTCCCGACCGCTGCCGTTCAAGCAGTTGATGAAGTGGCTCGGCAAGCGAAAAAAATAGCAAAAAAATCTTTTCCCGGGCTTGAAAATCAAACCCGAGCTCCTACCTAGGTAACTGCGTACGCCAGGTCTCAGAGAGAATGGCGGCGTTGATATCAATTGCTTCAATAGGAGAATTTGTTATGACTACCATCGATTTGACCCCCCTGTACCGCAACAGCGTCGGTTTCGACCGCATGGGTTCGCTGATCGACAGCGCCCTGCGCAGCCAGAAAGAGTCCGCCGGCTTCCCGCCCTACGACATCGAAACCACCGGTGAAGACCGCTACGCGATTACCCTCGCGGTAGCCGGTTTCGAGGAAAGCGAACTCGACATCCAGGTCGAAAAAGGCGTGTTGCGCGTACGCGGCAAGAAAGCCGAAGATAGCGAGGAAAAAAGCTACCTCTATCGCGGCATCGCCAACCGCAGCTTCGAGCGCAAGTTCAACCTTGCCGACCATATCGAAGTTACCGGTGCAGACCTCAAAAACGGCCTGCTGACCATCAGCCTGGTCAAGGAAATCCCCGAGGCGATGAAGCCTCGCTCGATCGAAATCGCATCTTCGGGTGCGACCCTCGAGCACAAGGAAAAAGCCGAAAAAGCTGCCTAACCGGGTAGCCGCCTCGATCGAGGGCCGCGGCCGTAACAACGGCCGCGGCCTTTTTATTTTCTGCGATCGAATCGACGAGCGAAACAGGTACCGCGTTTTCACGGCGGCCGACAGTCGATGAGAGCTTGTATCTGTTGGTACCGGGGGGGGGACTCGAACCCCCAAGGTGTCGCCACCAGCGGATTTTGAGTCCGCCGCGTCTACCAGTTCCGCCACCCCGGCAGGGAGGGCGCATTCTAATTCAAAACCCGGGTAAGTGGTAGCCTTCCGACGGCCGGCCCGTTTGTCTGTCGATACGGGTATTGCAGTCCGGGAAATGACGCTATCATAAGCGGCTTTCGATCGATCCGGCCATGCAACTCAGCGATTTCGACTACCAGCTTCCCGAGGAATTGATCGCCCAGCAACCGCTGCGCGAGCGCAGTTCCTCGCGCCTGTTGCTGGTCGACCCGCGCGACGGGCGCGTCGAAGATCGGCAATTCACCGGCATCGTCGATCTGGTCGAGCCCGGCGACCTGCTGGTATTCAACGACACGCGGGTAATCCCGGCGCGCCTGTTCGGCGAAAAACAGACCGGCGGCAGGATCGAGGTCATGGTCGAGCGGGTACTCGACGACCGTACGCTGCTCGCGCACTTGCGCGCCAGCAAGTCGCCGCGGGCCGGCACCACGCTGAAACTCGAGGGCGAAATCGAATGCGTGATGCGCGAGCGCAGGGGCGATTTATTCGTTCTCGAGCAGCAGGGCGGCGTATGGCTGGAACTGCTCGAGCGTTACGGCCGGGTACCCTTGCCGCCCTACATCAGGCGAGCCGACGAAACCGCCGACCGCGATCGTTACCAGACCGTCTACGCCAGCAAGCCGGGCGCGGTCGCGGCGCCCACCGCGGGTCTGCACTTCGACGACGAGATACTGGCCCGGCTCCGTGAAAAAGGGGCACGCTCGGCTCACGTTACGCTGCATGTCGGCGCCGGTACCTTTCAGCCGATGCGCGGCGAGGATATCGACAGCCACGTAATGCACTCCGAGCTGATCGAGGTGCCGCCGGCGGTTTGCGACCAGATAGCCGCGACCCGGGAGCGGGGCAACCGGGTCATCGCGATCGGCACCACGGTCGTCAGGTGCCTCGAATCCGCGGTCAGAAACGGCAAGCTGCGCAGCTTGCGCGGCGAGTCCAACCTGTTTATCAAACCGGGTTACGATTTTCACGTCGTCGATGCGATGCTGACCAATTTTCACCTGCCCCGCTCGACGCTGCTGATCCTGGTCAGCGCGTTCGCGGGCACCGCGCTGATGCGCGAGGCCTACAGGCATGCGGTCGCCGGCCGCTACCGCTTCTTCAGTTACGGCGATGCGATGTTCATCGCGTCTCGGTCGCGGCGCGCCGGCTGATGCGTTTCACTCTCGACAAGACCGACGGCCGGGCACGACGCGGGCGGTTGTCGTTCGAGCGCGGCGTGGTGGATACCCCGAGCTTCATGCCGGTCGGCACCTATGGAACGGTCAAGGCGATGACCCCGGAAGAATTGCTCGATATCGGCGTGCAAATCATTCTCGGCAATACCTTCCACCTGATGCTGCGGCCGGGAACCGAAATAATCCGCAAGCACGGCGACCTGCACGACCTGATGAACTGGCAGGGACCGATCCTGACCGACTCGGGCGGATTCCAGGTGTTCAGCCTGGCGGGGATGCGCAAGATCAGCGAGGACGGGGTGACCTTTGCCTCCCCGGTCGACGGCGCCCGCGTATTCCTGAGCCCGGAAGTGTCGATGCAGGTGCAGCGCGATCTCGGCTCCGATATCGTGATGTGTTTCGACGAATGCACGCCATACCCCGCGGACGAGAAACAGGTGCGCGAATCGATGCAACTGTCGATGCGCTGGGCCGAGCGCAGCAAGGCCGCGTTCGCGGGGAATCCGAATGCGCTGTTCGGTATCGTGCAGGGCGGCGTTTACCCGGATCTGCGCGCCGAGTCGGCCCGTGCGCTCGTCGATATCGGTTTCGACGGCTACGCCATAGGCGGCCTGTCGGTGGGGGAAAGCGCCGATGAGCGCAATCGCACGCTGGAATCCGTGCTGCCCGGTCTTCCCGCCGACAGGCCCCGCTACCTGATGGGCGTGGGCAAGCCCGAGGATCTCGTCGAGGGAGCACGCCGCGGCGTCGACATGTTCGATTGCGTGATCCCGACCCGCAACGCCCGCAGCGGATTCCTCTACACCCGCGACGGTATACTGCGTATTCGCAACAGCCGCTATGCGGACGATACCTCGCCGCTGGATCCGGAATGCGGCTGCTATACCTGCCGACACTACTCGCGTGCCTACCTGAGGCATCTCGACAAGTGCGGCGAAATTCTCGGCGCGCGTCTCAATACCATTCATAACCTCTATTACTTTCAGCAGTTGATGGTTTCGATACGCGAGGCAATCGAGGCGGATCGATTCGACGAATTCAGCGACAACTTTTACCGCCGTTACCGGTCGAACCGATGAGCACTGTATTAGAGGTTCGTTCCGGTTGCGCAAAGCGGGCCGCCGGCGGCGCGAATTCTGACTCGCGAATAGCGATATCGCATTACGGATCAAGCGCTTATAAAGGCTGGCGAGCGCCCGGGCGCGAAATAGGATTCGCGCGGCAAAATTCCGCTTCCGCCTTGTGGGATGATCCGCCGGGTGCCATAATACGCGCCGCTTCGGGGCCCCCGGGCAATTAAATCGCAAATATAAGGTTGATCAATATGAGTTTCTTCATCAATGATGCGCTAGCGCAGGGAGCCGGGCAACAACAGGGCAGCATTATCGAATTGATTCTGCCGCTGCTGTTGATGTTCGGTATTTTCTATTTCCTGCTGATACGCCCGCAGCAAAAGAAAGCCAAGGAACACAAGAACATGGTCGAGGCCCTGAACAAGGGCGACGAAATCATCACCAACGGCGGTTTGCTGGCCAAGATCACGGATAGCGACGAGAATTTCCTGACCTGCAAAATCGCGAACAACGTCGAGGTGAAGATTCAGCGCCATGCTGTCGCCTCGGTTCTGCCCAAGGGCACGATCAAAAACCTGTAATCCAAGAATCCGTTAGCGATGGTCAACCGTTACGCCCCCTGGAGATACGTTCTCCTCATCATGGTTATTGTCCTCGGGGCTATCTACGCCGCGCCCAATCTCTATGGCGAAGACCCGGCTGTACAGATCTCCCACCGCGTCAACCTGGTCGATCAGAAAGAGGTCGACCATATCAGGAACCTGCTGCAGAACCAGGGCATCGATTACAAGTCGGTCGAACTCGACGGTAACAATGTACTGGTACGATTCGATTCGGAGGAAGCCCAGCTCAAGGCGATCCAGCAGATACGCAAGGCGCTTTACGCGACCGATACCCGTTACGTCGTCGCCCTGAATCTCGCCCCGGCGACTCCCGACTGGCTCACCGAGCTCAACGCCCTGCCGATGTACCTGGGCCTCGACCTGCGCGGCGGGGTGCACTTTCTGCTGGAAGTGGATATGGCCGCGGCGATCGAAAAATCGCTGGAAAGATCCGCCGGCGATTTCAGGACCTTCATGCGCGAGGAAAAAATCCGTTATCGCGGCGTGCAGACGAGTAAGAACGATATCAAGATCAGGTTCTCCGACCAGGCCCAACGCGAAACCGCCCGCGCCAGGCTGGAAGAACAATACCGCGACTTCAATTTCGCCGACAGCGCCGAGGGCAGCAATCTGTTTCTCGACGTTAGCTTCAAACCCCAGGCGCTCGAAGACGAGCGGCGCGCGGCGATCGAGCAGAATATCTCCACGCTCAAGAACCGGGTCAACGAACTGGGCGTTGCCGAGCCGGTAATCCAGCGCCAGGGCGAGGATCGCGTGGTCGTGCAGTTGCCCGGTGTACAGGATACGGTGGAAGCCAAGCGGATACTCGGTGCGACCGCGACCCTGGAATTCCGCCTGGTGTACGGCAGCTACGCCGACTGGAACGCTGCCAAGGCCAGCGGCACGGCGCCGCTAGGCAGCCGTCTTTACCTGCAAAGCAACGGCGAACCGGTACTCTTGAATCGCAGCGTCATCGTCACCGGCGATCAGATCGTCGGCGCCGCGTCCGGCATCGACAAGCAGAGCGGAACCCCGGACGTAACCATTACGATGAACTCCAAGGGCGCCGATCGCATGGCCAGGGTCACGCGCGACAATATCGGCAAGCCAATGGCGGTGGTATTCATCGAAGACAAGTTCGAAATGCGCGAGCAGGATGGCGTCAAAAAGCGAGTCCGGACCACCAAGTCCCGGGTCATCAATATCGCCACGATTCGCGATCAGCTCAGCAAGCGCTTTCATATCACCGGGCTCGACAGTACCCGCGAGGCCCATGACCTGGCGCTGCTGCTGCGCGCCGGCGCCCTGCGCGCACCGATGGTCATCGTCGAGGAGCGTACCGTGGGACCGAGCCTGGGCCACGAAAATATCCGGCGCGGCTTTATGTCGGTAATGACCGGCTTCGCGCTG
>JASFKL010000065.1:0-14682 GCA_050118655.1 Gammaproteobacteria bacterium
ACATTGGTGACCGCGGCCATGCGCCCGCCGCGATTGATCCCGAGCCAGGTACCGCCGGCCTCGAGGTCGCGTCCGCCGAGTACCGGCGCATCTTCCCACCAGTGCGCGCTTAGCGTAGGCCGCGCGTAGTACTCGTCGCGGTTGGCGATCAGTACCAGCGGATAGTCGACTCGCTGGCGGTATGCAAACAATATCAGGCACATAGGAACCGGGATTTATAACAAGCGATGTCGGCATCCATCAGGTCGCGGGTTCTTCGATGGCCGGCAGCGGCTCCTGGCGGATTGCCGCCTCGAAGGATTTCAGGCGCTTGTGGATCGACAGCAATTCGATGATCGTATTCCAGGAGTTGACCAGGTACTGGAACGAGTTGCTGACCTGGTTGAACGCGGCGATGATCTGCTGCAGGATGCCGAAGGTGATCGCGCCGACCGCGATCGTCGGCACCATCAGCACGTAGACGAAGATGACGTCGGCCTGCAGGTAGAACATGCGGGCGACGTTGAAGTACATGTAGTGGAAGTAAATCGTAAAGTAATTTTTGCGCACGTTTTCGAATAATTCCCTGAGCGTCGGCGGTTGCGCACGGTTGTAGTCGTCTTCGCCGTGGACGAGTTCCTTGCGAAACGCGGCCTCGACCCGCTGGTTCTTGAAATACAGGCCGGGAAGCTTTATCCCCACCAGCGCCAGAAAGCCGGTGCCGAAAATCGCCCACAACAGCGCCGCCCAGAACAGGGGCTGCGGTATGGAGCCGACGATCGGCAACTCGGTCACGTACTTGGAAAGGGACCACAGGATCGGCAGGAAAGCGAACAGCGTCATCACCGATTCGACCACCGAAACCCCGAGGTTTTCCATGATGTCGGCGAAGCGCATGGTGTCTTCCTGGATACGCTGCGACGCTCCCTCTATATTTCTGACCGTTCGCCACTGCCCGGTATAGTAGTCGTTCAAAGCGGTACGCCAGCGAAATACGAAGTGACTGGTCAAAAAACGGGTCATCGCGTAAACGAAGATGGCCACGAAGGCGATTTCGGCGAACAACAGGATCAGGTGATACAGCTCCGCCTTGTGCGAGGCGATAGTTTCGGCCGGCAACGGGGGGAGATTTTCGAGCGAGGTGCCTTCGGCAGCCTGCTGAAGCATGCGTTGCACCGCATCGAAAAACGGCCGCCGCCAGTTGTTGATAGCCACCGAAACCTGCACGGAGAAGTAGCTGGAAAACAGGATAGTCGCCGAACCGACGATAGACCACCATTGCCAGGGGTGGTTGGCGAGCTTGAACCAGACCCAGGCGAACAGCGCTGTGCAGGCGATGTAATACAGGTAAAACAGCAGGAATCCATCGGTCACGAAATGGCCCAGGCCGATCACCGGAGCCGCCGGCGACAGGTCGAAACCGAGCATGGCGCCCATTTGTTCGCGAAAGCCGTACCAGACCGCGACGCAGATCCCCGAGTAAACGAGGACCGACAGGAAAAACAGCTTGGGAGACGGAAAAAAGGATTTGAACATGGCTCAGTTCTCTGCAGGCGCCGGATCGGGCAACGGGTTGAAAGACAAGGATATAGAGGGCGGAATGCGTTGAAAATTCAAACCGGGTTCGTCCCCGGAACTTTCGACAGGTAGGGTTGCACCAGTTCGAACATCATTTCGATATGCGCGCCGCGGTCGTTGAGCGCGTGGATGTAGGCGAATTCCTCGCCGCCCAGGCCGAGGAATTCGTTGCGGTATTCGACCTCGATCTCGTCGAGAGTTTCCAGGCAATCGGCGGAAAACCCGGGGCAGATCACGTCGACGGCCCTGACGCCGCGCGCCGCCAGATCGTGCAGTACGTCCGAGGTATAGGGCTGGATCCAGGTTTGCCGGCCGAAACGCGACTGGTAGCCGATCGACCAGTCGGCGTCTTCGAGGCCGAGTTCCTTCGCCAGCAGCCGCGCGGTCTGCTCGCATTGCCGCTGGTAGGGATCGCCGCGGTCCACGTTGGCCTGCGGCAGGCCGTGAAACGACATCAACAGGTGGCGCTGCCCGTCCTGCCAGTGGTCGCGGACGGACTGCGCGAGCGCCCCGATATAGGCCGGGTGATCGGGATAGTAGCCGATGAACTCGATTTCCGGATGCCAGTCCAGTTCCCCCAGCGTGGCGAGCAGGTGCTTGTAGCTGGTGGCGGTGGTGGTGACCGAGTATTGCGGATAGAGCGGCAGCACGATCAGCTTGCCGGCCCCGGCGTCGCGCAGCAGTCGCAGCACCGATGTGTAAGAGGGGTTGCCGTAGCGCATCGCGAGTTCGACATGCGCCTTTTCCAGCAATAACTGCTGCAGTTCCGTGCGCTGGCGATTCGCGTAGGCGAGCAGCGGGGAGCCGTCCTCGCGCCAGACGCGACTGTAGGCTTCGAGCGTCCTGCCGCTGCGTAGCGGCAGGATAATCCCGTGCAGCAGCGGCAACCAGAAGGCGCGCGGCAGGCGCACGACCAGCGGGTCGGAAAGGAATTCCCGCAGGAATTGCTTTACGGCGCCGCGTTCGAGACGATCCGGCGTGCCGAGGTTAGTCAGGAGTACCGCTGTCGTGGCGGACATTATCTGGTCTCGGGTGGGGAAACGCGGCCAGTTTAATCGCCCGCGTAAGCGCTGTCACCGTGAATCCCCGCGGGGTAATTTTTTTATCCACAGCCTGCATAGCCATAATTAATTAAAACGTTGGATACAATAAAAATTATTATTAGAAAAGTTTCCGGCCCGGTCTTGACATGAACGAGATATGCACATGCGATTTTACGTCTTTCGTCCGCTCCCGGTTTTTATCCCGGCGGAAGCGGTCAAAATTTGATCAACCTTCTAAGTAATTGAAATTAATAGGGAAATAAAATAGCTGCAAAAATGAGCAATCTAAAAAAAGGCTAGGGGCAATGCGGGTTGCAGAACTTTTTTTGCATTTCATACACAGACTTATCCACAGAAAATGTGGATAAAACCAATTGTTATGATTTCTTAACAATTTAGCATTTGTTTGCTCGAAACGACTTTAAGAAAACTCGCTAAGTGGTTTTTCGATTTTGTCCGCAGTCGCGGCTGAGCGCGACCGGCGATTCGAGTATGATTCAGCTTTCGACTCGAGTTATCCGCGTGTCCCGACCCCGGTTCGCCAGCTTCGCCATCGCGCTGCCCCTGTATCGTGTCTTCGAGTACTCGCTCGACGACGATTCGCTGCCGGTCGCAGCCGGTACGCGCTATCGCCTGCCGTTCGGCAACCGGACCCGCACCGGGGTACTGCTGAATCACGGCGAAAGCAGCGAAATCGACCCGGCGCGCATCAAACCGGTGCTGCAGCGGCTCGATCCCGAGCCCGTGCTCGACGCGCACATGATGTCGCTGGCGCGCTGGGTCGCGGATTACTACCGGCAACCGCTCGGCGAGGTGGTATTTCTGTGCCTGCCGGGGCAACTGCGCGGTGCCCGGCAGCTTGCGCCGACGAGGGTCAAACGCTGGAAACTCGCCGCCGCGGATCCCGAGGAGATCGAAGAGTTGCGCCGCCGCGCGCCGCGGCAGCATGAAATTTACGCCGCTCTGCAGGCCCGCCCGGCGGGACTGACCGCGCTCGAGCTGAAACAGATCAATCCCAACTGGCACGGGGCGGTCAAGGCGCTCGAAGCCAGGCGAATGGTCGCCTGGGACTGGGACGAAGGCGAAGCCGAAGCCCCGCCGCCAACTGCTGCACGGCTTCCCCGGCTGAGCCCCGAGCAGAGCGGCGTGATGGCGGAAATCGAGCCGCGGCTGAACGAATTCGGCGTGCATTTACTCGATGGCATTACCGGCAGCGGCAAAACCGAAATTTACCTGCGATTGATCCAGTCGCGTCTCGAAGCCGGCTTGCAGGTCATCTACCTGGTGCCGGAGATCGGCCTGACCGGCCAGTTACTGGAACGCGTTCGGCAACGCTTCGGCGGCGGTCTCGCGCTGTCGCACTCGGGTCTGACCGATGCGCAGCGCTACCGCGCCTGGGACCGCTTCCGGCGCGGCGAGGCCCGCATCATGCTGGGAACCCGTTCGAGCCTGTTCTCGCAATGCGAACGGCTCGGGCTGATCGTCGTCGACGAGGAACACGATCAATCCTACCGCCAGCAGGACGGCGTTCGCTACCAGGCGCGAGACGTCGCCATCAAGCGCGCGCAGATGCTCGGTATCCCGATCGTGCTCGGCTCCGCCACGCCGTCGCTGGAGAGTCTCCACAACTGCGAGCGCGGCACCTATTTCCGCTACCGGATCGATCACCGGCCGACGCGCTACCCCCCGCCGCGGCTCGACTTGCTCGACGTGCGCGACAGCCGCCTGGATTACGGCTGCAGTTCGCGGACGCTGACTCTGGTGGAGCGACATCTGGCGCGCGGCGGCCAGGTGCTGATCTATCTGAACCGCCGCGGCTATGCGCCGGTAGTGATGTGCCACGAATGCGGCTGGCAGGCGCTTTGCCGGAATTGCGACGCCCGCCTGACCCTGCACCAGTCGGTCAACTGCCTGCTTTGCCACCACTGCGGCTACCGCGCACCGATACCGGCTGCCTGTCCCGAGTGCGACAACCCCGAAATCAGGCAGCACGGCGTCGGTACCGAGCAGCTCGAGCAGGGTTTGAACGGGCGTTTTCCCGATACCCCGGTCCTGCGCGTCGACCGGGACGTGGTCGCCTCGCGCGAATCGCTCGGCGAGCGCCTGCAGCAACTGCGAGGCGGTGCGCCCTGCATCCTGATCGGCACCCAGATGATCGCCAAGGGGCACGATTATCCGGCGATTACGCTCGCCGTAGTGCTCGATGCCGACCAGGCGCTGTTCAGCGCGTCATACCGCGCCAGCGAGCGCCTGGTACAAACCCTGTTCCAGGTTTCCGGCCGTTCCGGGCGCGGCGACCGCGAGGGCGAGGCCGTGGTGCAGACCCGGTTTCCCGAGCACCCGTTGATGCGGGCGCTCGGCCGGCGCAGTTATCGCGAGATCGCCGCCGACCTCCTGCAGGAGCGCCGCAGCTACGGCTTCCCGCCTTACGCCAAGGTGGTCATGTTCCGCGCCGACGCGGTCGAACTCAAGGATGCGCTGGAAATGCTGGAACAGATCAAAACCCTGCTCGCCGCCACCAGCCGGTTTTCCGCGCTCGATTGCATCGGCCCGCTGCCGGCCCTGATGACGCGGCGCGTCAACCGCTATCGCGCGCAATTGTGCCTGATGTCGCGGGACTATCGCCTGCTGCGCGCGGTGCTCGACGAGGCCATGCCCGCGATCGAGGAATTGCCGGGCACGCCGCGCGCCAACTGGGCCGTCGATGTCGACGCCTACGACCTGTAGCCGGATTGTTTCCGGGGCCGGAAACACGGCGCGAGCCGGACCCTGCCGAAAGCCTTTACCGAGGACCGCGGTCGTCCCGATGTCTCCGGGGCGAGACGATCCGGGCGAGATTGCGGATACCTTAAATGACGGGTGGTAGGGGTTGGCCGCCTCGGGTAGAATTCCGGTTCATTTTTCCCATCCTCGCGGATTTTAGTTCTTGAAGGAAACCATTACCGATCTGATCGCGCAGGCGTTGCAAGCGCTCGAGCAGGCGTCGCGCATCCCGTCCGGACTCGATCCCGTCGTGCAGGTGACCCCGTCGAAGGATTCGAGCCAGGGCGATTACGCCTCCAACATCGCGCTGGCGCTGGCGAAGCCTGCCGGCATGGCGCCGCGGGATCTCGCCCGGGCGATCGTCGAGCATCTCGGCGAATCCGACAGCATCGACCGGGTCGAGGTCGCCGGGCCCGGGTTCATCAATTTCTTCGTCGCCAGCGGCGCCAGCCAGTCGATCATCGGTACGATACTCGAAAAGGGTACGGACTTTGGCCGCGGCAATATCGGCCGGGGAACCCGGATCCAGGTCGAGTTCGTTTCCGCCAATCCCACCGGACCCCTGCACGTGGGTCACGGGCGCGGCGCCGCCTACGGCGCAACGCTCGCCAACCTGCTGGCCTTCGTCGGCTACGAGGTGCAAAGAGAGTACTACGTCAACGATGCCGGCCGACAAATGCATATCCTCGGCGTTTCGACCTGGCTGCGTTATCTTGACCTCTGCGGCGAGGAACTGGCTTTTCCGAGCAACGGCTATCGAGGCGATTACATCTGGGACATCGCCGCCGTTCTGCATCGCGAAAACGGCGACTCCTATCGCAAGCCGGCAAGCGAGGTATTCGCCGGGGTATCGGCCGACGCGCCCGAAGGGGATCGCGAAAAGCACATCGACGAACTGATCGCCAACGCGCAAAAACTGCTCGGCGCCGAGAATTACCGGGTGGTTTACGATCTCGCTCTCGATACCCTGGTCGATGTCATCCGGCGCGACCTGCACGCCTTCGGTGTCGACTACGATTGCTGGTTTTCCGAGCGATCGCTGGCAGACGACGGTCTCATCGACGCCGCCATACAGAGGCTGCAGGATAACGATCACGTCTACGAGCAGGACGGCGCGCTCTGGTTCCGTTCCACGGAATTCGGCGACGAGAAGGACCGCGTCGTGCGCCGCGACAACGGCCAGACGACCTACTTCGCCTCCGATATCGCTTACCACATGAACAAGTTCGAACGCGGTTTCGACAAGGTCATCAACGTCTGGGGTGCCGATCACCACGGCTACATCACCCGGGTCAAGGCCTCGCTGTCCGCGCTGGGTCTCGATGCCGATAACCTCGAGATCCAGCTGGTGCAGTTCGCCAATCTATTCGAAAACGGCGCCAGGGTATCGATGTCGACGCGCTCCGGCGAATTCGTGACCCTGAAGCAGTTGCGCGTCGACGTCGGTCGCGACGCCGCGCGGTTTTTCTACGTCATGCGCAAAGCCGACCAGCACATGGATTTCGATCTCGACCTCGCGCGCGAGCAAACCAGCGACAACCCCGTCTATTACCTGCAGTACGCGCATGCGCGGATTTGCAGCGTGCGCCGGCAGTGCGCCGAGAGGAATCTCGAGCCGTCGCTCGGGGAGGCCGACCTGGGCCGCCTCGACAATGACCACGAGCAGGCGCTGGTGCGGCACCTGAGTTTGTTTCCGGAGCGCGTCGAGTCGGCCGCGACACGGCGCGAACCTCACCTGGTAGCCAATTACCTGCGCGAACTCGCCAACTATTTCCACTCCTGGTATAACGCCCACCAGTTTATCGTCGACGACGCCGGGCTGCGCGCGGCGCGGATCGCGCTCGCCGAGGCCGTCGGCCAGGTGTTGCGCAATGGCCTCGATCTGATGGGCGTTTCGGCGCCGGAGAAAATGTAGCGGGATGGCACAAAAACAGACGACATCGCCCTGGGTCTGGATTTTCCTGTTGACGATGCTGGCCTCTTTCGTGGCCTTCATCCTGTTCCTCGATCAGAAAATCGTCAGCCAGGGCAGCGGCCGCGGCGCCGAGGCGCAGCAGGGCGGGGGCGAAAACAAGCCGACCATCGATTTTTACACGGTGTTGCCGCAACGCAAGGTCGAGATCCCGATTACCGAGGAAGAGCGCGAGGGAATCGAAAATCCGAGTCTCAACAAGGAAGTCGTCGGTCAGTCGATCCTGCAGGTCGGCTCTTTCAAGAGCGCCGAGGAAGCCGACAGCCTGAAGGCGAAGCTCGCTTTTCTCGGTCTGCAGGCGAAAATCAAGTCGGCCGTCGTCAACGACCAGACCTGGCATCGCGTCGAACTCGGGCCCTTTGCCAGCGAAACCAAATTGTCGCGGGCCAAGAACCTGTTGATCGAGAACCGAATCGATTACATGCAGCGCAGCCTGCCGAATTGACCGCCCGCCGGGACGGAACTAGCGGTACAGGTCTAGCAGGAACCAGTCGGGTACGCTGTCGCGCGAACGGTTCATCACGGCTTCGTGCCTGCGGTAGTCGGGGCAATGCGATTGCACCAGGCGCCAGAAGCGCCGCGAGTGGTTGAGCTCCCGGGTATGGCATAGCTCGTGAATCATCAGGTACTCGACCGTGTTCGCGGGCAGGAACAGCAATTGGTCGTTGAGGCTGATGTGTCCGCGAATCGAGCAACTCCCCCAACGGGTTTTCTGGCTGCGAATACTGACGCGCGCGAACTCGAGGCCCGTCCGCCGCGAGACCTCGTGCAATTTCGGCGGTAGCAGGGCGCGCGCCCGCCGCCTTATCCAGTCGCGCAGTTCGCCTATCCGGGCGGACTGGTCGCGTCCCTCGACGACCAGGCGCGCCGGCGAAAGCTCCGCGAACAGGTCGCCGGTCGAGGTCAACGGCTCTCCCGCGTACACCACCGGGGTGATGCTGTCGTCGTAGGCCAGTCGAATTTGCTCGGGCAGCCGGACCGCGTCCCGCAGCCGCGCCTGGCGATCGACCTGCCGGCGCGCCCAGGCGGCGTGCCGCTCGACCAGCGAGGGAATCTGCGCGCGCGGAAACCGCGGCGGGATGACGACTTCGAGGCCGCCGTAAGGCTTGATTTGCAGCTTTGCCTGGCGCGCGCGCGGCGATACGCGCAGGTCCCAGTGCAGGGGCGATTCGTCGTCCGGGTTCGTCATCGGCGGTGCCTATAATCCCGACATGAGTTGAATTTCCGCGGCCTGGATTTCGTCTGGATGTCCCTCGATGACCAGTACGTCCCCGGATTTCAGGGTCACGTCCCCGGGCGGATCGTCACTGCTGATACCGTTGCGGCGCATGGCGATGATGTTGACTTGCTGCAATCGTTCCATGGCGTCGATTCTACGCCCCACCGCGTGATATGTATCGAGAATTTCGACGCTGTGCAGGTGGTGCGGATCGGTCGCGTCGAAATTCACGTCGCGCTGGCCGTGGAAGAATGCGCGTACCCGGGCATAATGGCCTTCGCGCGCCTGTTCGAGCAATTCGTCGATCTCGAGCGGATTTTCCCCGAGCGCGCTCAGGGTATGCCTGGCGAGCATGATGCTGGATTCGACCGTGTCGGGAATCACCTCGTCGGCGCCGCAGTCGAGCAGCTGTTCGAGATGGCGGTCGTCGCGCGTGCGTATCAGCAGTGGAATGTCCGGGCGCAATTCCCTGACCTGTCTCGCGATGTGCTCGGCCGCCTTGAACTCGGTGAAGGAAATCACCACTACCCGGGCTCGTTCGATGCCGGCGAGCTGCAGGATCCGCGGATTGCCGCTGTCGGCGACAAACACGGGTTCACCGGCCTCGCGCGCCTCGTCGACGATATCCGCGTCGATCTCCAGGGCGATGAAGGCAATGCCCTCATGGCGCAGAAACTGCGCCAGATTTTGCCCGGTACGTCCGAAACCGCACAACAGTACGTGGTCCTGCAAGTCCCGGCTCGCGGTCTCGAGCGCGACTTCGTTGGGGTCGGGGCCCTCGACGCTGACCGGGGCGAAGCGTTGCGCGATGGCCGCGTTGTAGCGAATCAGCAACGGCGAGATCGCCATGCTGAGAATGATTGCGCCGATGATCGGCTGGCTCGGCTCGAGGCCGAGCAGACCTCCGGTAATCGCCACCGCGAGGACCGCGAAACCGAACTCGCTGCCCTGGCCGAGCAGAATGCCGGCGCGAAGGGCGATATCGCGGGAATATCCGGCCAGCGCCGATATCGCGGTGATCGCGAGGCCCTTGCCGAGGATCAGGCCGAGCGTCAACACGGCTACCCGGAAAGGCTCGTTGATGATGATTTGCCAGTCGAATTGCGATCCGATCGAGATGAAAAACAGCCCCATCAAGACGTCGCGAAACGGCCTGATCTCGTTCTGGATATGGTGCTGGTACTCGGTTTCGGCGAGCATGATTCCGGCGAGAAAAGCGCCCATCGCCAGCGACAGGCCGAGTTGCCAGGTCAGCCAGGCCGCGAGCAGCGCGGTCGCCAGCACGAACAGCGTGAACAGCTCGCTCGAATGGGTGGTCGCCACCATGCGAACCGCGGGGCGCAACAGGTATTGGCCGGCATAAAAGATAACCGCGAAGGCGAAGATGCCCTTGGCCAGCGCCAGGCTGATCGGCGCCAGTAGCGAGCCCTCGCCCGGCGCCGCGAAGATCGGAATCAACACCAGGAAAGGCACCACGGCGAGATCCTGCAACAGCAGCACGCCGAGAGAAATATTGCCATGCGGCTGGTGCAATTCGTATTGTTCGGTCAGCAACTTGGTGACCACGGCGGTCGACGACATCGCCAGCGCCCCGCCGACCGCGAAGGCGGCCTGCCAGGAGAGGCCGAAAGCAATGCCGATTGCAATCGTGCTCAGCGTCGAGATCACTACCTGGGTCAGGCCGATGCCGAAGACGATATTGCGCATCGCGATCAGCCGCGGGATCGAGACTTCGAGGCCGATCGCGAAGAGCAGGAAAACCACCCCGATCTCGGCGATCTGCTCGACCGCGTGCGAGTCGGGAAGCAGGCCCAGGGCTCGTTCTCCGGCAAGCAGCCCGACGACCAGATAGCCCAGCACGGCGGGAATGTTGACGCGCCGGAATATCGCGACGCTGACCACCGAGAATATCAACAGCAGTAGAACGTAGTTAAGCATTTTTGGCCCGATTTTTGGTTTCGCCGGCCTGTATAACATAATCCGCGCGTTCGCGAAGCCGGCGGCAGTTCGATTCCTGCCGTCTGCCCGGGTTTCAAAATGCCGGGATTTGCCCGACAATGCCGCTTATGGAAACTGCGCTCGAAAACTTCGCGATCGAAAGCGAGGCCGGCGTGCGGCTCGGATTTTTCCTCGCCGTGTTTGCCTTAATGCTGGTCTGGGAGCTGTGGCTGCCGCGCCGCGGGTTGACGGTATCGAAGTCTTATCGCTGGTTCAGTAATCTCGGCCTGCTGGCGATCAATTCGCTGATGCTGCGGCTGATATTTCCGGCGGCCGCGGTCGGGCTCGCTTACTCGGCGGCGGATCTGCATTGGGGGCTGTTCAACCGGGTCGACCTGCCTTACTGGCTCGAGGTCGCGGCCGCGGTGTTGCTGCTGGATCTCGGAATATACGGCCAGCACCTGGCGATGCACCGGGTGCCCCTGCTCTGGCGCATGCACCGCGTGCATCATGCCGACCTCGATATCGACCTGACCACGGGCTCGCGTTTTCACAGTTTCGAAATCCTGTTGTCGATGCTCTTCAAGTGGCTGCTCATCCTGCTGCTCGGCCCTGCCCTGTTCGCGGTGCTGGTTTTCGAGGTGCTGTTGAACGGCATGGCCCTGTTCAACCACGCCAACGTGCGCCTGCCGGCCGGCATCGACCGGTTGTTGCGCACCCTGCTGGTCACCCCGGACATGCACCGCGTGCATCATTCGATCCTGAGGCGCGAGACCGACAGCAACTACGGCTTCAACCTCTCGATCTGGGACCGGATATTCAAAACCTATATCGCCCAGCCGTCGCGAGGCCACGACGGCATGACCATCGGCATACCCGATTTCCGCGATCTGCGCCAGGTCGACGGCCTGCCCGGTATGCTGACACTGCCATTCGTCTCTCGCTCATGAACGGACCGCTCGCCATCGACCGGCACAGGACGCTGCTGGTGCCCCAGGGCGAGTTCGTACTCGAACGCAATCCGCCCGACGCCAATCTACAGGCCTGGGATGCCGCCGACGAATACCTGCTGGGTTATCTGGACGAGTGCCACGTCCTCTCGCGGCGCGGCAAGCTGCTGATATTGAACGATTCCTTCGGCGCGCTGGCGGTGGCGCTGGCCGGCAATCAGGTTTATTCGTGGAACGATTCCTGCCTGGCCCAGCAGGCGCTCGCCGACAATCTCGTCGCCAACGGCATTCCGGCGTCGCAGGTGGCGACCAATAGCGGTATCGGCCTGCCCTCTACCGACGTCGATTTCGTATTGATCAAGATACCGAAATCGCTCGCCCTGCTGGAGCACCAGCTGTACGCGCTGCGCCCGATTCTGAATCGCGACACCCTGATCCTGGGCGCCGGCATGGCGCGCAATATTCATCGTTCGACGCTGGAACTGTTCGAAAGGCTGCTCGGACCGACGACCACCACGCGGGCGCGCAAGAAGAGCCGGCTGATCATGGTGGAACGCGATCAGTCTATCAACGAGGGACGAAGTCCCTACCCGGACAGCTACGAACTGGTGCTCGATCGCAGTTACCGAATCTCGAATCATGCCAGCCTGTTCAGCCGCGACCGCCTCGATCGCGGCAGCCGGCTGATGATCGAGTACATGCCGGTCGATACACGCTACCGACGTATCGTCGACCTGGGTTGCGGCAACGGCGTGCTGGGTATCGCCGCGGCGGCGATGAATCCCGGCGCCAGCCTGTTATTCAGCGACGAGTCGCACATGGCGATCGACAGCGCGCGGACGAATTTCCAGTCTGCTTTCGGGCCGGCGCGCGAGGCCGGGTTCAGGCTCGGCGATTGCCTCGAAGGCGTCGCCGACGCGAGCGCCGAGCTGGTATTGATCAATCCGCCGTTTCACCAGCATCACAGTATCGGCGATCGTATCGCGCGCAACATGTTCCGCGATGCGCGCCGCGTGCTGACGACCGGCGGCGAATTGCGCGTGGTCGGCAACCGGCACCTCGGCTATCACCTGCGGCTCGGAAAGCTGTTCGGCAATTGCACGACGGTCGCCTCGGACAGCAAGTTCGTGATCCTCTCCGCCACCAAATCCGCCTAAATACGGGTCAGATTCAAATTAACGAAATTTTACTCTGACCCGAATTAATGGCGGGTCACCAGCCGCCGCCGCCCCCGCCGCCGCCGCCGCCGCCGGAGGAGCCGCCCGAGGAACCCGACGACGAACCCGGCGCGACCGACGACGAGGCAATCGCTGAATTCAGCGAATTCGACAACGCGCTCGAGAAGTGCCCGCGGGTATGGCCGTGCGACCGGTACCAGCGCGGCTGCGCATAGTTTTGCGCGACCAGGCCGGCGGCGATCGCGCGGTCGAGCCTCGCGGTCCACTCGTTTTCGAGGTCGAGGGCGATCGCATACGGCAGGTAAGCCTCGTAGAGGTCACTGGTGAATGTCGGCGCATCGCGCAACGCGATCTCGTCTTCTTCGGCGACCCCGAGGTAGTGCTTGAATCCGTCGATCTTGTCGAGCAGCCGCCGGCCCGCGAGCGTCGGGGCTTTCATCCAGCGATAGAAAAGGACGTGCATCAGTATCATCGACGCGGTGGCGACGATCACCGGGATCGAAGCGGCATCGGCGAAATCCTCGAACGGAAAGGCGCTGAAGAAAAAGCCGAAAAAAATGATCATCGGCACGAGGAATATCCCCCAGCGCACGAAACCTTTTTTGCCGCGACGGATAAGCGAACGCAACACCGAATAAACCGCTACCAGCGGCATCAGCGTGAATACGCCGAGGAATATCGTCTTGAAGATCGCATCTTCCGATCCGAGGCTGGCGACACCGAGGACAACGAACGCCAGGGATGCCAGCACCGCCGGGACGAGCAGCCAGCTATTGGTTTTGAAATAATTCTTTTCGTAGTCGAGCTCGAGGGATCTTTCGTGCCGGCTGATCGCCTTCGACAGGGTCGAATGGTTCGATTGCTTGATCTCGATCTCGCCGCCGCCGGCGAACAGTCCGGACAACACCTGTTTTTCTCCGGGCGCGAGATCGGTTTGATCCGCATCGAGCCGGCGAATTTTGAAATTGCTGCCGGTTTCGTCGATTTCGAGCGCCCCCTTGGCGGCCAGGTTGACCACCGCGCTGGTGAAACATTTTTTGTCGTAACCCATGCGTTCGATGAAGCGCATCGAGGCGGGCGAAAATCCCTCCGGGGCGCGGTAAAGCGGTACCACGACTCCGGCTTCGGGGTCGCGGCCGAACCAGTGCCAGAGCAACAGGTAGTAAACCAGCAGCGCGAGCGCTCCGCCGGCGATGATCAGAGCCGCCTTGTTGTCCTCGATAAACCAGGCGCGTCGCTGCGCGGCGCTGGGTTCCTCGACCAGTCCCTTTTCGAAACCGGCGACGATGGTCAGGCCCTCGTTGGGCGCGAGCGGCGCGAGCGCCTGGAACCCGGCGCTGTTCCCGTTCAGTCGGCGGTGGCTCAGGTTTTGCGCGGTCGAACCCCGGGGTCCGGTATAACCGGTCAGCCTGAATTCTTCCACCGGCCCGGGCAGCGTAACGCGCGCCGAGGCGCGGTCGATTCGGAATGCCCAGCCGGTGCCGGTGACATTCCAGTAGAGTTCGTCGAAATCGTCGAAGAAGCCGAGTTGCCGGGTGGTCAGGTACTCGAGCCGATACTCGTATAAGCCGGGTTTCAGGTAAACATTGGAACTGCCGATATATACCCGCTTGCCGTTGCTGCGGTTTTCGATGTGATAGGGTTCGCGCATACCGTCGCGCTTTACCGACAGCACTTCGAACCCGACCACCAGGTTGCGGCCGCGGTCGTCTTCGTAGCGCGTCGGGAAGTCGCGATAGATGCCGCGCCTGATTTGCTTGCCCTCGGCATGCACGACGATGGTTTCGGTGACGTGGAGATCGCCGTTTTTGCGAATCTCGATATCGCTGTGAAAGCGCTCGATGTATTCCGCCGTCTTGCCCGGCGACGAGACCAGCATCAGGGGCAGCAGTAACGATAGCAGCAGGGCGTCGCGTGAAAATCTCATGGCCGGGTTTCCTCGAATTCGAAGTAGTCGGCCAGCCGGTAGTCGAACATTCGCGCCAGCAGCAGATCGGGGAAGCTTTCGATACGCGTGTTCAGGTTGCGGACCGCACCGTTGTAGTAACGCCGCGCGTGCTGA
>JASFKL010000066.1:0-14673 GCA_050118655.1 Gammaproteobacteria bacterium
GTAACCTCGCGGACCATCTCGCCGTATTCGAAAACCCGGTAGCTCGGGATATCGCTGCGAATATCGAGATCCTCGCCGAGTTTCGGAATGCGGAAATCGCCGGGTTCCGCGGCCATGCCGATCAGCGGGCAGGGCTTCGGGTTCGACTGGCAAAACTGCAGGAACTCGCCGGCATAAGCGGCCGGCAGGATACACAAATTGCCCTGCACGAAGCCGCGCGAGTAACCCGACGTGTTGCCGGTGAATTCTCCGCTGCGAATCTTGTGGCGCAGTTCGACGGGTGAGAGATGCTGGTTCATGGTTCTACAGGTTGCGGTGACAACCCGTTTTTACAATGACCTGGCGCGCTCGCGCAATACATTTTTCTGGATCTTGCCGGTCGCGGTTTTCGGCAGTTCGCCGAATACGACTTTCTTTGGACGCTTGAAACGCGCCATGTTTTGCGCACAAAAGTCGATCAGTTCCTGTTCCTCGGCCGTGGCGCCCTGCTTGAGTTCGACGAAGGCACAGGGTACTTCTCCCCACTTGTCGTCGGCCAGTGCCACCACCGCGGCTTCGCCGACCGACGGGTGGCGGTAGAGTACGCCCTCGACCTCGACCGAGGAAATGTTTTCGCCGCCCGATATGATCACGTCCTTGGCGCGGTCGCGGACCTTGATGTAGCCGTCGGGGTAGACCACGGCGATATCGCCGCTGTAAAACCAGCCGTCGCGGAAAGCCTCGGCAGTGGCGGCGGGGTCTTTCAGGTATCCCTTCATCACCGTATTGCCGCGAATCACGATTTCGCCCATGGTCTCTCCGTCCCAGGGCACCGGGGCGCCGCTTTCCGGGTCGATAACTTCGACCGCGTCGGTCATCGCGAAACGCACGCCCTGGCGCGACTTGAGTTCGGCTTGCTCGGCGATCGACTTTTGCGCCCAGTCGTCCTGCGGCGCGGAGTGCAGGATGTGACCATAGGTTTCGGTCAGCCCGTAGACGTGCATGACCTCGAAATTGAATTGCGCCATGCTCTCCAGCACGCTGGCCGGCGGCGGTGCCCCCGCGGTCATCGCGTAGACCTTGTTTTCGAATACCTTTTGCTGTTCTGGCGGCGCGTTGGCGAGCATGTTCAGTACTACCGGCGCGCCGCCGAAATGGGTCACCTCGTGTTCCTCGGCGAGGCGGAAGAACTCGCCGGGGTTGAAAGCCCGCAGGCAGACCACGGTGCCGGCCAGCGCGGTCATCGTCCAGGCGTGGCCCCAGCCGTTGCAATGGAACATCGGTACCGTGTACAGGTATCTCGGGTGCGGCGGCAGCGCCCAGGAAATTACCGTACCCATGGTCATCAGGTAAGATCCGCGGTGGTGATATACCACGCCCTTGGGCCTGCCGGTAGTGCCGGAAGTGTAATTCAGGGTCAGCGCCTGCCACTCGTCTTCGGGCGGTTGCCATTGCCAGGCGTCGTCGCCGCGGTCGACCAGGTCCTCGTAGTAGCTGAATTCGAGATCCTGCGGCAACTCCGGTTTTTCGGCCGCGTCGGGATCGTCGATGATGACGATTTCGGGTTTCAGCTCGCACAGGTCGAGCGCCTGTTCGAGTACCGGCCATAGCTGGCGGTCGCAGATAAACAGTTTCGATTCGCCGTGATCGATGATGTAAGCCACGGTGTCGGCGTCGAGACGG
This sequence comes from Gammaproteobacteria bacterium, assembly GCA_050118655.1. Lineage (GTDB taxonomy): Bacteria > Pseudomonadota > Gammaproteobacteria. The sequence continues at coordinate 1,663 of JASFKL010000066.1, forward strand.
GTATTGATCGTGTTCAGCACCGCGCCGGCGAGCGGGATCGAGAAATGGCTTTCGAACATTTCGGGCGTGTTGAAAGCGAAAACCGATACCGTATCGTTGCGCCCGATACCGCGCGCCGCGAGACTCGAGGCGATGCGCATGCAGCGATTGCGGGTTTGCGCCCAGGTGTAGCGCCGCTGGTTGTAGATCAGCGATTCGCGCTGCGGATAGATGTCGGCCGTGCGATGCAGGAAAGACAGCGGGGTCAGGGCGACAAAGTTGGCCGGGTTGGCTTCCAGTTGGTCGTATTCGATGGTCATGTCGTTCCTCAATACTGCTTCTGGGTCTCGTTGAATAGGAGCTTCGTCTCTGTTACGAGTTCCCGCCGATAGGTCGCATCGGGACGGGTCGCGGCACGGTCAATTACGTACCGGGGCGCCTGCGTCGAGCATGCTGTCGATGCGCTCGCGGGTCGCCTCGGTCGCGACCAGCGCCAGGAACGAGCGCCGCTCGGCGTCGTAGAAATCCTGTTCGCTCCAGGTCGTGCCCGGGTCGATATCGCCGCCGGTGACGATGCGGGCCATCTCGCTGCCGACCACGACGTCGTGCGGCATGAACAGACCCTTGTCGCGCGACTCCTCGAGCCATTTGACCATTTCTTCGAACAAGGGTCTACCGGGCATCGACAGCGCGGGGCGCTCGAAAGCGGCCTGGCCGACGGGATTTTCGATCGCCTCGAGCGCGGCGCCGAGAATGCGGTCGCGGTTGATGAGGTGCCGGTCGTTGGCGCGCAGCATCGCCTGCTGCCGGGCGATCACGGGAGAGGTTGCGGTTCTGCCGTAACCGAGGTTCATGAAGGCCTTCCAGCAGGCGGGAGCGATATCGTCGCCGCATTGCAGCTGGTCGATCCAGCGGTACAGGGTTTCCTTGCAGCCGCCGCCGCCCGGCACCACGCCGACCAGCGATTCGACCAGCCCGGTGACCGAGTTGGCGTGACAGATGACCTGTCCCGCGTGCAGCACGACTTCGAAGCCGCCGCCGATCGATAGCCCGACCGGCGCCGCGACCACGGGAAATTCGGCGACTTGCATGCGATGCACGGTCTGCTGAAAATCCCGCAGGAAACCGTCCAGCCCGTCCATGTCCTCGCGGCGGTAAAATTCGCGTACCGCCTGCAGGTTGACGCCGCAGGAAAAGTGCTGGGCGTCGTTGTGCACCAGCAAACCGCGCATGCCGCCGGCTTCGACCCCGTCGAGCGCGTCGGCGAGAATCCGCATCGAATCGGCATCCAGCGCGTTCGCCTTGCTGTGGAATTCGACCAGCGCGGTGCCGTCGAGATCGTACCAGCTGGCCACCTCGCAGCGGTTGCGCGGTGTCAGGGTCTGGCGCAGTTCATTGAACCGTATCACGCCCTCGGGGCGTTCTATCGGCTGCCAGCTGCCGTCGCCGCGGCGCGCCTGCAGGCGTCCGCCGTCGACGCGGTAAAAGCTCGAGCCGGCCGCCCGGGCGAGAAATTCCGGCACCGCGATGCCGTCCGCGCGCAGGCGTTCGATAAAGGCGTCGACACCGATTTCGTCGATCAATTCGAAGGGTCCCCTGACCCAGTTGTAACCGAGTTTCATCGCATCGTCGATATCGACCGGATTGTCGGTGACCTCGGGGATCAGCGACGCGGCGTAGGCGAGCGTACTCGACAGCACGCGCCACGCGTAGCGGCCGTGCGGACCGTTGTCGTCGAGCAAGACGCGAACGCCTTGCCGCTCGGCCCGCTCGGCGAGCGGCAGCACCAGGCGGGGCGCCGGACCGTACTCGGCGCCGGCGAGATCCAGCACCTCGCGTCCAGCGTCGGTGTCGCGATAAAAGCCCTGGCCCTGCTTGTTGCCGGTCTGGCCGTTGGCAATCATTTGCGTCATCAGCGGGATCTTCGCCGCCACCGCGTGAAACGGATCGTTCTCGGGCAGGATCTCGACCAGGCTTTGCACCACGTCCGACATCAGGTCGATGCCGATCAGGTCGTAAAGACCGAAGACACCGGTTTTCGGTATTCCCATCGGGCGACCGAAGATCGCGTCGGCCTCCGTGGGCGCGAGGCCCATTTCGAAAGCCGCGTGCAGTGCGGTTTGAATGGCAAATACGCCGACGCGGTTGCCGAGAAACCCGGGAGTATCGCGACAGGGGACCACGCCCTTGCCGAGCTGCTGCTCGCAAAACCCGGCCAGCAGGTCGATCACCTCCGCGTCGGTTTCCTCGCCGCGCACCAGTTCCAGCAGGCGCATGAAACGCACCGGATTGAAGAAATGCGTGATTGCGAATCGCTGCCGGAAAGCCGGCGGCATCTCTTCGACCAGCAGGCGGATCGGAATCGTCGAGGTATTCGAGGTGACGATTGCGTCGGGCTTGCGAACCTCGTCCAGGCGCCGGTAGAGATCGCGTTTGATATCGAGCCGCTCGACCACGGCCTCGGCGATCCAGTCGCAATCGGCGAGCTGGTCGAAATCGTCCCGGGTGTTGCCGAGGTGAATGTATGCTTCCGCGTCCTTGCTGACCAGCCCTGGCTGGTTGGGGTCGCGCAGGCGCTCGAGCCCGCGCTCGGCGAGCGCATTCGGATTATCGTCCCGCGGCAGATCCAGCAGCCAGACCTCGATGCCGGCATTCGCGACCTGGCCGGCGATCCCGGCACCCATGGTGCCGGCGCCGATTACCGCAACCTTTTCGATTTTCATCGACTCGCCTCCCGTTCGCCGCCTTCCAGCGCGCCGATCAGTTCGCGCAGTTTTTGCAGCGTTTGCTGCGGCGCCTCGATCGGCAGCATGTGCCCGTAGCGCTCGATGACCGTGACCCGGGCACCGAGTTCCTCGGCGAAAGCCATGCCGGCCTTTACCGGGGTCAGCCGGTCCTTGCGCGCGAGAATCAATTGCGAGGGCACTTCGATGCTTCTCGCGACTTCGCTGCCGCGGGTGTAGTTACCGCAGGCGACCAGGTCTTCGTAGAGGGGGTTGGCGGCCATGATCTGCCGCCCGATGGCGATCGGCTGCATTCCGGGAACGGCGCTGATACCGTACTGGGCATCGGGGCCGAAGCCCCACATCAGCAGCATTTCGGCGGCATTGCCGGCGCTTTGCGCGGCCGCATCGATCAGCGCCGGGTTTACCGGGATCGCGCCCGCGGTGCCGACCCCGGTAATCGACTTCAGGGTTGCGGGAACCTGGTTGGCGAGTTCGAGCACATCGAGAAATCCCTGCGAGTGACCGACCGCGTGTACGCTGCCGACGCCCGTGGCGCGAATGAAATCGGCCAGCCAGGCGCCCATGTCCTCGATACTGGTCAAAGGCTCGCCGGCCGACAGGCTGTGCCCGGGCAGGTCGGGCGCCAGCACCGAGTAGCCGTTGTAAGCGAACCAGCGAGTCTGCAGCGCCCAGCTGCGGTGATCGAGTCCGCTGCCGTGTACGAACATCACGGTCGGCAGGGCAGGGTCGAACTCCTTGCCGCCGGTGGCCGCGTAAGTCTTTTGACCGCGTACCTCGATATACATCAGGCTGACCCCGCGACGCGTTCCGCAGCCTTGAAACCGCGCACGAAATCGGCCTTGATGTCGGCGATATCCTCGATACCGACCGAAACCCGCACCAGGTCCTCGGTGATGCCCGCGGCTTTCATGTCTTCCGCGGTCAGCCGCGAGTGCGTGGTGGTCGCCGGGTGCAACACCAGCGTACGCGCATCGCCGACGTTGGCGAGATTGGACGACAGTTGCAGCGAATCGATGAACGCGGCGCCGCCGGCGCGGCCGCCGGTAACGCCGAAACACAGCATCGATCCGGCGCCTTTCGGAAACAGCGTGTCGGCGAACACGTGGCTCGGGTTCGATTCCATCGACGGGTAGTTGGTCCAGGTCACGGATTCCTGCTGTTGCAGCCAGGCGAGCAAATCGACGGCATTGGCGACGTGCTGCTTCATGCGCAGGTTCAGGGTTTCGAGACCCTGCAGGATCAGGAACGCATTGTGCGGGCTCATGGTCGCGCCGATATCGCGCATCGACTCGGCGCGTATCTTCATGACCAGTGCCGACGGCCCGAATTCTTCCCAGAAGCGAATGCCGTGGAAGGGCGCATAGGGTTCGGTCAGTTCGGGAAAGCGGCCGCTGGCCGACCAGTCGAAACGGCCGCCGTCGACGACCACGCCGCCGATCGCGACACCGTGGCCGCCCATCCACTTGGTCACCGAGTGTACGACCACGTCGGCGCCGTGATCGATCGGCCGGCACAGGCTCGGCGTCGCGAAGGTCGCATCGACGACCAGCGGGATCCCGACCTCGTGCGCGATCTCTGCGATACCCGGAATATCGGCGATCTCGAGGCCCGGGTTGCCGATCGATTCGCAGAATACCAGCTTGGTATTCGGCTGAATCGCGTCGCGCAGCGCCTGCTCGTCGTTGATCGGCACGAAGGTGCATTCGATACCGAGCCGCTTGATGGTGTGCTTCAGCAGGGTCGCGGTGGAACCGTAGATCTGTGTCGCCGAGATCAGGTGATCGCCGGCGGAGCACATGGATATGAAGGTAATGAACAGCGCGCTCATTCCCGAGGCGGTGCAGATCGCGCCGCTGCCGCCCTCGAGCGCCGCGATGCGCTGCTCTAGCACCGCCACCGTCGGGTTGCTGATGCGGCTGTAGATATGCCCGCCCTGTTCGACGTTGAACAGCGACGAACCCTCGCTGACGCTTTCGAACACGTAAGAAGTGGTCTGGTAGACCGGCACCGCGCGCGAACCATAGTCGCTCTCCGGGACGTAACCCGTGTGCAGCGCAACCGTGTCGGGTTTCAGATATGTGGAGCGGCTCATGCTTCCTCCTTGCTGATCGCGGCAAAGTCGAAAGGCAGGTCGACGATGCGGGCTGTTTTACCGTTTAAATCGATTGTCGAGTGCTTGCTCAGGTAGTCGCGGTCCATCATCGCCATCGCCAGGTAGCAGGAGTGGCGCGCCGACCAGGAGTGCGAACGAATGTCGCCGATGAGACTGCCGTCGGCCTCGATCTCGAATACATCGATGGTCACCATTTGATCGAACACCAGTCCCATCAATTGCTTTTGGTGATTGCCGCGAATACCGCGCAGCGCCGGCAGGCTGATCGCCTCGATGTCGGCATCCAGATCGACGAAAGTATCCAGTCCGCACTCGAACGGGGTGTTGTCGCGGGTCATGTCGTTGCCGTAGGACAGCAGGCCGCTTTCGATGCGTTCCATCAGGTTGGGCCCGCCGGCGCGGACGTTCAGGTCCTGCCCCTTGTCGAACAGTTCGTCCCACAGGGGTTCGGCCAGGTTTGCATCGTCGAGGTAAATCTCGAAACCTCCCTGCTTGCTGTAACCGGAACGCATGACCATCATTTCGCGACCCTGGAAGGGGAGCATCTTGTAGTGGAAGAAGCGGATGCCCGGCACCTCGGGCCCGAATACCCGGGTGACCAGTTCCTCGGCCTTCGGCCCCTGTACCGCGAGCGGCCAGACGTCGGCTTCCCGTACCCTGACGTCGAGGCCGTAACCCTGTGCCAGTCCGTCCGCCCACAGGGCGACGTCGCTGTCGGCAATCGAAATCCACCAGCGTTCGTCGGCGAGCTTGATCACCACGGGATCGTTGACGATACCGCCGTCGCGGTCGCAGAGCGGGGCGTAGAGGCCCTGGTCGGTCTTGCAGCGCGAAATATCCCGCGGCGTCATCAATTGTACGAGGCGCTGGCTGTCGGGACCGGTGATCTCGATCTGGCGTTCGCAGGATACGTCCCATACCTGGACGTCGGCGCAGAGGTGCCAGTAGTCGAATTCGTTGCTTTCGAAATAGGTCGGCAACAACATGTGGTTGTAGACGGTGTAACCGCGCACGCCGGCAGCCTCGACACGCAGGCTGAACGGGGTGGCGCGAGTTCGCCGGGAGATACTCAATACTTTGTCAGCCACGCGAAAAGCACCTCCGTCGTCGGCCTGGGTGAGGGCATGAGGGCGCCAATGCTAGACTTTTTTTAGTTCCACTACAAACCCGATTTGCAGTCGTGAAACGGGCGTTGGTTCGCGGATTCCAGATTGGCCGCCGGGAGCGCTCGAATTCTTCGATTCGATGCTTGTATCGTGGCGCGGCTGGCATTAGGCTTCCCCTGCGATGATGCCAGTGTTCGACTCGATTCCGAAACCTACCATGGTCCGTGCCCGACCGTCCCGGCCAGCCGGATCCGTGCGGCCGCCGGCGATTCGCGGGGCTGTGTCGTGACGGCCTTCGAATCCGGTCGCGAGGCGCGCGTCGAATCGCCGTGTATTCGGCATTGCACGCTCGACGACGACGATATCTGCCTCGGCTGTTTCCGCAGTATCGACGATATCTGCGCCTGGGGCGGGGCGGATAACCGCGAGCGCAGGCAGATTCTCGAGCGCGCCGCCAAGCGGCGCGAAAGCTGGAGCGCGAAACGTGGTTGATCTCGATGCGCTCAGCGCCGAGGATATTCGCCATCGGCTGCAATCGCGCATTACCGCAACTTACGACGTACCCCCGGAATTGCTCGGCGACGATGCGCGCGAGGCCGCGGTACTGGTGCCGTTCCTGCGCGTCGACGACGCCTGGCACCTGCTGTTCATCCGCCGCGCCCAGCAGGAAGGAGACCGTCACAGCGGCCAGGTCGCGTTCGCCGGCGGGCAGCGGGAACCCGAGGACGAAACGCTATTGCATACGGCATTGCGCGAAACCGAGGAAGAGGTCGGCATCGCTTCCGGGGATATCCGCGTGCTCGGACATATCAATCACCACCATACGATCAGCGATTTCCAGGTGCGCCCCTATGTCGGCCTGGTGCCCTGGCCCTACGAACTCACGCTCGACGAGGTCGAGGTCGCGCGCGCCTTCACGATGCCGCTGAAATGGCTCGCCGAACCGGCTAACTACCGTTTCGAGGAGCGCCGGCATCCGGATTCGAAACGCCCCTGGCCGGTGGTTTACTACGAGACTTACGACGGCGAGCTCCTGTGGGGCGCAACGGCCCGTATGACCCTGTCGCTGATCGAAATACTGAGCGGACGCTAGCAAAGATACGTCCCGTCGTCATGCCGCCCCCGAAACGGATTCATCGACACGGTGGCCGCAACTACGTCTGATATGTCATGCAGGCCCCCGGGGCGGTACGCCGGACCGCGGCATCCATTTTAGGCTGGCTGGGTGAGACGGCCGGAAGCCCGTCGGGTTTCCGGGTTAGTACCGTTACAAGGCTGGAATAGATTGCGGCTCGGTGGCCGCAATGACGAGGGGTCGGTACCGGGACAGGGCTGGAATGGATGCCGCGTTCCGATGCATCGGCTCGGGGCCGTGATTGCGGTCAGACGGCTTAGTGGTATTTCTCGGTCGTATAGTGGCCGGGGGTACGCCGGCGGTGCTTTTGCATGCCGCGCGACACCAGCTCGTCGCTGACGTCGGTAATCATTTCCGAACTACCGCACATCATCACGTGCGAATCTTCGGGGGTGATCCAGAGCCCGGTGTGTTTCTCCAGCGTGCGGTCTTTCATCAGGGTCGTGACGCGGTTGGCGAGCGCGCCGGCGTGCGCCTCGCGGGTGACGATCGGGACGTAAACGAACTGTTCGGCGTGAGCCGCCAGCACCTGCTGGATCACGTCCTGGTAGGCGAGTTCGGCGGCCAGGCTCACGGAGTAGCAGAGCACTACCTTTTCGAAGCGTTCCCAGACCGGCTTGCTCTTCAGGATGGACAGAAACGGGCCGATGCCGGTACCGGTGGCGATCATCCACAGGTGGCGGCAGTCGGGTAGTTCGCTGACCGTCAGAAATCCCGAGGGATTGTCGGAAATCAGCACCTCGTCGCCGGCCTGGAGCGCGAACAGCCGCGGCGACAGCGGTCCTTCCTCGACGATGTTGAAATAAACCTCGATATAGGGTTCCTCGGGGGTATTGACCAGCGAATAGGGGCGCGCGAGCACGTCGTCGTTATCGTTCACGCCGACGCGCACGAATTGTCCTGCCTCGAACGGCGTAAAGGGTACGTCGACGATCAGCGAGGTCAGGTATTCGTTGAGGCGCCTGTTTTCGACGACCTTGCCTGTAAGCCAGTTTGCCATGTTGCTTTAATGCCTCTTAAAAACAAGTAGGTTTGCCGAACCGTCCGATACGAACCTAGGCGGCCAGCCGGTTCAGGCTGTAGGAACCGTTTTTCTCCATCGCCTCGAGATACAGGTCCTCGAATTCCTCGACCACCGAATCGCGAACCTCGGGCAGCGCCAGCAGGCGTTCGGCCCAGGCAACGGTCTTCGGCATCGTGTCGGCATCGAGCACCGACAGCTTGCCGTCGAATACGCAATCCTGGCGGAAAAAGGGCGCGAAGGCGGTATCGCAGAGCGAAAAATTCTCGCCGTCGAACCAGGGGCCTTCGCCGAGTCGCTTTTCGACGCGGTGTAACAAGTCCACCAGCCGGTCCCGGTAGCGGTGATAACTTTCCGCATCCTTGCTCATCTTCATCATATAGAGATTACCGATCATATTCGAGGCGAACTCGATCCAGGCGCGGTTCTTGGCACGCGCGAGCGGGTCCTCCGGCTGCAGTTCCCCGCCGGTGATGTCATCCAGGTACTCGTTGATGACCGCGGATTCGAACAGCACTTCGCCGTCCACCTCGAGGACCGGAACCTTTTGCAGCGGCGAGAGTTCGAGGAACCAGGCGGGCGGATCGGAGAGATCGATATGGGCAATATCGAAATCGACCTGCTTGTGCTTGAGCGTAATCACCGAGCGCTGCACGTAGGGACAGGTTTTGAAACTGATTAACCGGATCTTCATTGAGTTGTCCCCCGTGTTGCGTCAGAATTCCGCATAGACCGGCAAAGGTATGGGCCGACCGGCAGAAACTCAACCCCAAAATGTCTGTGGCTATAGTCCGCCGGGCATTCCAGGAGATACCGATGTCCTCCGCATCGATAGGCCTCGACGACAGGCTGCAACAGTATTTGCTCGACGTCTCGCTGCACGAACCGGCCCCCTGCGCGCGGCTGCGCGAGCGGACCCTGAAATTGCGAGAATCGATGATGATCAGCTCTCCCGAGCAGGTGCAGCTGCTGGCCCTGCTATGCGGCATGCTGGGCGCCCGCCGCGGGCTCGAGATCGGCACCTTCACCGGTTACACGACGCTGCGCCTCACTCTGGGACTGCCGGAATTGCGCATGACCTGCTGCGACGTCAGCGAGGAATTCACCGCCATCGCGCGCGAGCACTGGCGCGAGGCCGGCGTCGAGAATCGGGTCGAACTGCTGTTGGGACCGGCAGATAAAAGCCTCGCCGGCATGCTCGATAACGGGCAGGCGGAAAGTTACGATTTCGCCTATATCGATGCCGACAAGGGTGGCTACCGTACCTATGCCGAGGCTTGCCTGCAGCTGGTGCGCGGCGGCGGCCTGGTGATGCTCGACAACGTCCTGTGGAGCGGCATGGTCGCCGATCCGTCGGACGATAGCGAAGACACCGAGGCGCTGCGCGAGGTCAATGCCTGGCTGCACGAGCAGGCCCCCGGACGCTTCGACCTGTCACTGATCCCGATCGGCGACGGCCTGACCCTGCTGCGCAAAATCGCCTAGCCGGTTTCCGCTTCCGGAAGTTGCATTCCGTCGTGCCGGCCCCCGGGCCGCAATCCATTCAAAAGGAGTCCCATTAGTCACCCGGAAAGCCGCCGGGCTTTCCGGGCAATTCTTCGCGCCGTTAATAAATGCCGGCTCGGGGTCCGGCTTGACCATCGTTGTTAACTAGCGCCTGACCGCGAGGAAAACGCCGACCGCCATCAGCGCGAGACCGGTCAGCCGAACCGGCGTGACCGGATAGTGGGCCGCGCCGAACCCGCCGAAATGGTCGATCAGCGCCATCGAAATCATTTGCCCGAGCAGCACGAATGCGACCGCGTTGCCGACACCGAAGCGCGGCGCGATGAAGGTCATGCCGAGGATATAGAGCGCCACGAACACGCCGCCGAGGTAATACCAGAACGGGATCGAACCGTCGAACTCGAATCGCGGCAGGCCCTCCGTCGAGAATAGCGCGCCCGCGACGATGACGATCGCGGCCAGCAGCGCCACGCTCGAGGCGAGCATCGGGCTTTGCAGGCGCGTCGCGAGCCCGCCGTTAAGGGCCGCGAAGATCGGGATGCCGAGACCGACGACAAGCATCAAGCCAGCATAAAGAAGCGTTTGTTGTACGGTAGCCATGGTCGTTTCCCGATAGTTGCCATGCAGCCAGCATAAGCCAATCCGCCGTCGCTGAAAATGGCGGGATGCCGTGAGCGGGTGGTTGTCGAGCTGGTGGCCGAAAGGAACCGCTTTCAGGTCGCGATATCGGCGAAAGCCTGGCGGAGTGCCGCTTCGTCTGCGGCGAGGATTCCGCGCTCGGTGACCAGGCCGCTCACCAGCCGGGCCGGGGTTACGTCGAAGGCGTAGTTGGCGACCTCGCTGTCCGGCGGGGTTACGGTCACGGTTTCGCGCTTGCCGTTCGCCAGCCGGCCGCTAACCCGGGTAATCTCTTCGGGGGCGCGCTGTTCGATCGGGATGCCGGCGGCATCATCGCTATCCCAGTCGATCGTCGAGCCCGGCAGGCAGACGTAGAAGGGTATGCCGTTGTCGCGCGCGGCGAGGGCTTTCAGATAGGTGCCGATCTTGTTGCAGACGTCGCCGTTGCGCAGGGTGCGGTCGCTGCCGACCAGACACAGGTCGACCTTTCCCCGCTGCATCAAGTGCCCGCCGGCATTATCGACGATATAGGTATGCGGCACGCCGTGGTGGCCGAGTTCCCAGGCGGTCAGCGTGCCCTGGTTGCGCGGCCGCGTCTCGTCGACCCAGACGTGCAGCGGAATGCCGGCGTCGTGGGCCAGGTAGATCGGCGCGGTCGCGGTGCCCCAGTCGACGGTCGCCAGCCAGCCGGCATTGCAGTGGGTGAGAATATCGACCGTTTCGCCGGGCGGCTTGCCGGCCGCGATCTCGCGGATCAGCTCGAGACCGTTGCGACCGATCTGCCGGTTGGTTTCGACGTCGAGTTCGGCGATCTCGCCGGCCGCGCCGAAGGCCAGCGGCGCGCGGTCCTCGGGTGGGAGATCCTCGAGCCGGGATCGCATGCGCTGTAGCGCCCAGCGCAGGTTGACCGCGGTCGGTCGCGTGGCGAGCAAGGCTTCGCCGGCCCGTTGCAGCCCGGCGTCGGAGGGATCCTCGCGCATCGCGAGGTAGATGCCGTAGGCCGCGGTGGCGCCGATCAGCGGCGCGCCGCGCACCGCCATGTCGCGAATCGCCGCGCAGGCGTCGGTCAGCGTCTGCAGGTTGAGGATTTCGAATTCATGGGGCAGCCGCGTCTGGTCGATAATATCGACGGTGACACCGTCGGCATCGACCCAGATGCTGCGATAGTGCCTGCCGTCGACGTTCACGGCTCAGTCTCCGCGACCGGGTTGCCTGCCGTAGGTCGCGAAGCGTTCGACGACCTGCCGCATCTGTTCGTCGTCGAGGATGACCGGATCGCCGGCCTGGCGCGCGTGCCAGTATTGCCGGGCCAGGGTTTCGACTTCTACGCCGAGCTTGAGCGCGCCTTCGAGATCGTCGTGATAGCAGATCATGCCGTGAGTGCCGAGCAGGCAGGCGCGGCGGCCCTCGAGCGCCGCGAGCATGCAATCGGACAGCTCCTGGGTGCCGAACAGCGCGTAGTCGGCGCAGCGGATGTCGTTGCCGCCGGCGACCGCGATCATGTAGTGGAAAGCCGGAATGTCGAGGCGCAGGCAGGAAAGCGCGGTGGCGAAAGTCGAGTGCGCATGCAGCACCGCGCCGGCGTCGGGCCGGTCGAGGTAAATATCGCGGTGCATACGCCATTCGCTGGACGGCTCGAGGGCGTCGCGAGTTTCGCCGTCGAGTCCGACCAGCACGATATCCCGGGGTTCGAGTCTTTCGTAGGACAGGCCCGATGGCGTAATCAGAAACCCGGATTCGAAGCGCGTGCTGACGTTGCCGGCGCTGCCCTGGTTGAGCGCCTGCGAATTCATCGAAAGGCAGGTGTCGATGACCTGCCGCGACAGGGTTTCGCGGTCTGGCGGGTTGACGTTCAAGAGTCTCCCGGTTCGTCGCTGCGGCCGTAGATATCGTCGAAGCGGACGATATCGTCCTCGCCGAGATATGATCCCGATTGCACTTCGATGATATCGAGCGGATCTTCGGTCGGGTTCTCGAGATAGTGGGTCGCGCCGAGCGGGATGAAGACCGATTCGTTTTCGTGCAGGTCGAAAATTTCCTCGTCGCGAAAAACCCGCGCGGTGCCGCGTACCACGACCCAGTGTTCAGCGCGTTTGTGATGCATTTGCCTGGAGAGCCGCGCCCCGGGTTTGACGCTGATACGCTTGACCTTGTAACGCGGACCCTCGTCGACCGAATCGAAGCTGCCCCAGGGCCGGTAGACGACGCGGTGGAAATTTTCCTCCTCGCGCTGTTCGTCGGCGAGGCGGGCAACGATTTGCTTGACTTCCTGCGACTTGTCGCGCGACGCGACCAGCACCGCGTCCCGGGTCTCGATGATTACCAGGTCACTGACGCCGACCGCGGCGACCAGGCGGCTCTCGGCATGGACGATCGAGTTCGCGGTATCGGCCATCATCACGTCGCCGCGACTGCTGTTACCGGCGCTGTCCTTGACGTCCTGCTCCCACAGCGACGACCAGCTGCCGATGTCGCTCCAGCCGGTATCCATCGGTACCACGCAGGCACGCTCGGTCTTTTCCATTACCGCGTAATCGATCGAATCCGATTCGCAGGCGGCGAAGGCTTCCGCGTCGAGCCGCAGGAAGCCGATATCCTCGGCGATGCCGGCGACCGCGCGCTTGCAGTGTTCGATCATTTGCGGATTGAATTTTTCGAGTTCGTCGAGGTAGCTTTGCGCGCGAAACATGAACATGCCGCTGTTCCAGTAGTAATCGCCGGAATCGAGGTAGCGTTCCGCGGTTTCGCGGTCGGGTTTTTCGACGAACTCGGCAACCTCGAAGCCG
>JASFKL010000067.1:0-14465 GCA_050118655.1 Gammaproteobacteria bacterium
CGCAAAGCGCGACCACGAAGGCGTCGCCGCCATTATTGCCGGAACCGGCGAACACGGTCAGCCGTTCGACACCGGGCCAGCGCTCGAGCAATTCCCGCCAGACACGCCGGCCGGCGCGCCGCATCAATTCGATTTCGCTGAATTTGTCGATCTCGACCGCTGCCCGATCGAGCCGGTAAACCGATTCTGGTTCATAGAGTCGCATGCCCGATTTATACCCCAGCAGCCTCGTTAAAACCAGTGCCCGCAGCCTCGCGTGTCGGTGTCGTGCACCGCGGCGGCGCGAATTTGCAACCTGGCGGCGAATCGGCTTTGATATACTCGTGCGTCACCCAATGGACCCCGCCGATGACAGTCCAGACATTCAGCTTCCACGCCAAGTCCGACAAGAAATTGCGCTCGCGCGTCAAACTGCTGGGCAAGCTGATCGGCAATGTCCTGCTCAGGCACGAGAAGCCCGAGGTATTTCATGCCGTCGAGGCGCTGCGCACCGGATTCATCCAGCTGCGCAAGCGCGACAGCGGACCGAAGCGCAAGGAGCTGATGGCGCTGATCGAGGGCCTCGAACCCGCTGCGATCACCCAGGTGATTCGCGCCTTCGCGCTTTATTTCAATCTGGTCAATATCGCCGAGGAGGATTTCCTGCATCGCCTGCGCCGCGTTTCGGTGCGCGAGCACGGTCAGGCCGCCTGGGTCGGTTCGTTCAACCATACCATCGAGGAATTCAAGGATCGCGGTATCGACAACGACGGTCTGCAGGCCCTGTTCGACAGCCTGTCCTACAAGCCCGTGTTCACCGCGCATCCCACCGAATCGCGCCGGCGTACGGTCATGCACCATCAGCGAGAGGTGTTTCAAATCTTCGATGAGCTGACCGACCCGCGGCTGGGCCCCCTCGAGCGCGACGACCTGGTCGATGCGCTGCAGCGGCAGGTCGAAATTCTCTGGCTGACCAACGAGGTTCGCAGCAGCAAGCCCACGGTGATCGACGAAATCAAGTTCGGCCTGCACTACTTTCAGCGCAGCCTGTTCGAGGCGGTCAAGATCGATTACCGGCATCTCGAGCGTGCGGTGGTCAGGGTCTACGGCGAGGACGAATTCGGCAATCCCGTGGTACGAGTGCCGAGCTTTATCGAGTTCGGCTCCTGGATCGGCGGCGATCGCGACGGTAATCCCAATGTCACTCCGGCGACCACGCGTACGGCGCTGCTGATGCAGGCCGAGGAAATCCTTTCCGAACACCTGCGGCAAGTTTACAGCCTGACCCAGGTCCTCACCCTGTCGACGAACTGGTTCACCCCCGGAGACGAATTCCTGCGCCGGCTGCACGCCGACGAGGCCATGGGCATAGAGGCCTTCGACCGGCGCCGCGACCAGTTCGAGGAAGAAATTTACCGGCGCAAGCTCTACTACATGCACCATCGCCTGAAGCAGAACCTGAAGCTGGTTCGCGCCGAGCTGGAGGGCGAAGAGAGCGGCGAGCTGGAGCACGCCTATCGCGACCTGCAGGATTTTCTCGACGACCTCTACTCGATACGCGAATCCCTGATGAGCCACGGCGAGTATGCGACCGCCAACGGAGAGCTGAAAGATTGCATCCGCATCGCCGAGACCTTCGGCTTTCACCTGACCGCCCTCGACCTGCGCCAGGAATCGTCGCGGCATACCAGCGCGGTGGCCGAAATACTGCGCCTTGCCGAGCGGGTCGATTACGCATCGCTGGGGGAAGCCGAGCGCATGGAATTGCTGGCTTCGCGAATCGCCACCGGCAAGCCCGCCGAATTCGACCGCGCCGAACTCGGCGACGAAAGCCGGCAAACGCTGGAAGTGTTCGAGCTGGTGCGCGAGATGCGCTCCAAAATCGGCGCGCGCTGCATCGGCAGTTACGTCATCTCGATGACCCACCAGGCGAGCCACATCATGGAAGTCATGTACCTGGGTTTCCTCGCGGGCCTGGCCGGGCGCGGCGGCGACGGCCTGTTCTGCGAGCTCGAGATCACCCCGCTGTTCGAAACCATCGAAGACCTGGAGCATATCGACAGCGTGCTCGACAGCCTGCTGCAAAACGCGGTCTACCGGCAGTTGCTCGGTCAGACCGGGGGCCACCAGGAAGTCATGCTGGGTTACTCCGACTCCTGCAAGGACGGCGGTATCATGTCGGCCGCCTGGGGGCTGTACCGGGCCCAGCAAAAGGTCGTTCGAATTACCGACCAGCACGGCCTGAAATGCCGCATCTTCCACGGCCGCGGCGGTACCATCACTCGCGGCGGCGGACCTACTCACGACGCCATCATGGCGCAACCGCCGCACACCCTGTTCGGGGAAATCAAATTCACCGAGCAGGGCGAAGTCCTGTCGCACAAGTACGGCAACGCCGAAACCGCCAACTACGAGCTGGCGATGGGCATTACCGGGCTGATGAAGGCGAGCATGCATTCGCTGCACGACCAGGCCGTGACCTACGACGATTACCACGCAGACATGAAGCAACTGGCGGAATTATCCGAACGCAGCTATCGCCGGCTCACCGACGATACCCCGGGCTTTTTCGAGTACTTCTACGAATCCACGCCGGTCAGCGAGATCGGCCTGATGAATATCGGCTCGCGGCCCTCGCACCGGCGCAAGGGCGACCTGTCCAAATCCTCGGTGCGCGCGATCCCCTGGGTTTTCGGCTGGAGCATGTCGCGCACCATGATGCCGGCCTGGTACGGCGTCGGCGACGCGATCGAACAGTGGACCGCCGCCGGCACGGATCGCTGGGAGCGGCTGCGCGAGATGAACCGTCGCTGGCCGTTTTTCGCCGCGATGATCAGCAACCTGCAAATGTCGCTGTTCAAGTCCGACATGCGCATCGCGCTCGAATACAGCAAGCTCTGTACCGACAAAAACCTGGCGAAATCGATCTTCGACATGATCCGGGACGAAAACCGGCGCAGCCGCGAGGCGGTCCTGAAGACCGCCGGGATCGAGACCCTGCTGGCCGACGACCCGGTGCTGACCCTGTCGCTTTCGCGCCGCGACCCTTACCTCGATCCCCTCGCCTACCTGCAGATCGAGCTGCTCAAAAAATACCGCGACGAAAACCAGCCCGAGGCGGACCGCATGCAATGGCAGGCCGCGCTGCTGAGCTCGATCAATGCGATAGCGGCCGGGCTGCGGAATACCGGGTAAACTCTGTTGCCAACCGCCGATGGGCTCAATAGCCGAGGGAGTCTGCAATAATGAAACTGGTCACTTACCAAACCGCCGAGGACAGCCGTCATCTCGGCGCGCTTCGCGATGACGGCATCGTCAACCTGAAACAGGCGAGCGGTGGAGAACTGCCGGACGACATGCTTGCCTTCCTGAATGCCGGCGAAGCAGCGATGCAAACCGCGGCATCCGTGGTCACGGATGCCGGGGAGACGATCGATCCCGGCAGCGTCAGGTTGTTGTCGCCGGTGACCGAGCCGAGCAAGGTCGTCGCCATCGGCCTAAATTACATGGACCATATTCGCGAGTCCGGCTTGCCGGTTCCTCAGCTCGCGACCATGTTCTGCAAATACCCTTCATCGGTGATCGGCGACGGCGAGGCCATCCGCTGGTCGACCCGCCTGACCCGGCAGGTCGATTTCGAGGCCGAACTCGCGGTAGTGATCGGCAAGAACGCGCGCAACGTAATCGAGGCCGACGCCTACGACTACATCGCGGGTTACATGAATTGCAACGACGTCAGCGCGCGCGACCTGCAGTTTCGCGAGGGCGATCAATGGCTGCGCGGCAAGTGTCTGGATACTTTTTGCCCGCTGGGGCCGTGGCTGGTGACGCGCGATGAAATCGGGGATCCGCACAAGCTCGCGATTCGCTGCCGCGTCAACAACGAAATCATGCAGGATTCGAACACCGCGGAAATGATTTATCGCATTCCCTACCTGATCGAGTACCTGAGCGAGGCCTTCACGCTGCTGCCCGGCGACATCATCGCCACCGGCACCCCGCACGGCGTCGGCGCGTTTCGAGAGCCGCCCGTCTGGCTGCAGTCCGGCGACCTGGTTACGGTCGAGATCGAAGGGCTCGGCACTCTGAGCAATCCTTGCGTGGTTTCGCCTTAGCAAGCTGGGCAACGCTAAAAACGCAAGCGGGTCGAGCCTGCGTTGAATTTGCTGCCAGGGAATAAAGATAATAGAGAGTCGGTGATAAATCGAAATGATTTGTCACCGACCCCTAACATTCGAATAAATCGGAGTCTGACCCCTATTCCCACGGGACAGCAAATGAATAAATCGGGGTCTGACCCTTATTTCCAGATTTGTGGAGCCGCAATAAAAAGGGCCCCGCGACGGGGCCCTTCAATAAATACCTCTGTCGAGGTAAATATTGTTTTATTCAAAAACTGAGAACATGCACAAAACGTGGATCCTCTACTGACAATGGGTATTCGGTTACATCGCAGTCAGTAGGCACCGTAGTGGTAACAAATTCGCCATAAATATCCTCTGTCACATCTCCGGTGTACACACATTCGGCTATGCCTTGCGATACGACGTTATATGGCGGCTGCGGAGGAGTGCCATCGTCATTGCCCTCTACAACCCGGACCCACACTGCGATTTGCGGAAAATAAAGGTTATCTTTGTATTCAACCTTTTGATCTGCTTCGGCATGGCAGAAGTGTTCCGTATGAAGTGCGTTTCTATCAGCCTCGGTGCACAGTCCCGTCGGGGCATTTAACGGACTACCATCACCTGCATAACAATTCAGAGATCCATCTCCGCTTTCTTCATTAGTAAGTTCATAATGCTGATACATATTTTGCAGTGATAGCGTTCCCGTCGCAGAGAAGGTCCCTTTATTTTTACCACTACCGTCAGAATTCTCCTTAACTACTGGCGAGATTACATCGCCGTTACCGTTATTGCCCAGACCAGTATGCAGCGTCAACTGACCCGAGTTGGTAGCAATACATTTAGATACGTAATTGAAGGCGT
Organism: Gammaproteobacteria bacterium; assembly: GCA_050118655.1. Classification (GTDB taxonomy): domain Bacteria; phylum Pseudomonadota; class Gammaproteobacteria. The sequence continues at coordinate 4,971 of JASFKL010000067.1, forward strand.
AAATCTCGCTGACCACGTAATTGCCGTTCGCGAGTTTTAATTTATTGCCTTTTGCGCCAAACGTGAAGTTAATTTCTGAATACCAGCTCACGCCGTAAGACCAGGCCTGTGCCTGCATGCTTACCGCACTTATAAATATACTCATAAGTACGATTAAACCCGTTTTTAATTTACCTTTAAACATCTCTGTTTCCTCTGGTTACACCACTTGTAATAATAATAATTATCGATTGTTTTGTTGCACCTGTTACCAGGTCAATGTCAACCTGCCAAACACCATCCTCGCGGGTTGTATGCTGGCGTTGTTTATATCCGTTTCGAAATACGAGAAATCTTCATCGAACAGATTTGTCGCACCAACGGTGACGAATCCCTGTCTCTTCGGCAGCCGATAATTCACTGCCGCATCTACTATCCAAAAATTGTCTTTACCCTTCTCGATCGGATCCGTTGTCCAGAAACCACCGAATTCCCCCTTCTGATCGTAGTGAGTCGCGGTCACGGAGGCGCTCCATGCATGAGAATAAAAATAACTGACTCCGAGGGGAATCCGCTGGGTATCCGACTCGACCACGCCGTCAGGAAAGGTATCCGTTCCCCTGTCGAGGTGTTCGAACAGGTATTCGGCTCGTAGGGCCCACTGTTCGCCGGGCGTCCAGTAGAGGTAGGCCCGATCCAGGCGCTCTTCCCAGCCGGCATAATCGACCGACGGCGGAGTAACGGTCAAATCCACGAACGGCACGTCCAGCTCCCGCTTCGAAACTTCCAGCCCACCGGACAGGTTCGAGTTGAACTTGTAATCGATGGCAATCGCCGTGGTTTTTGTCTCGGTCAGGTCGTAATCATCGTAGAACTGATTGAAGCCCGCGACCTGGGTCGGCTCGAGGGTCTGTTGCGTGGCCAGGGTGCGCTTCATGGTTTCGAATGCTGCCGCCCGCACCGTGGTCTGTGAATTCGGCGTCCAGGTAACCCCTAACTTTGGATTGGTCTTGGTTTTAACCTCGTCCAGCAGTTCGCTATCGACCTCGTCGTAACTGACCCCGAGGGTCAGGGTAATATTGCTTATCATACCGAGATTCGAGTACAGATAGGCATTTTGATGTCCGATATCTCCCGGAAGGTCCTGGCTTATCTCGATCGTCGGCGGGGTAAATGGCGGACCGGGGATAATCGGCGGCGCCAATATAGCGGTATTCACAACATCCTCTTTGGAGTCGATATTACCGATGCCGGTTACAATGTTGATATCCGGCGTTCTGAACAGGTACTGGAGTTCCTGGCCTTTTGCCTCGCGGTCGGGGCTGTTCAGGTCGGAATATAACACGCCGGGCTGCGGAAAGGGTTCATCGGTTTCTCGCTTGCTGCCGTCCCGATCCGTTAGCGAGAGAAGGATGGTAGATCCTGGCGCAAAGGAATGTCGCGCACCCAGGCGCAGGGTATCGGTATCCTCGGTATTTTTCTTGTCGGGATAAATACTGTGTTCATGAAACTTCAGCCGAATATCGCCGTATTCGGTTTCCCGGGTGCGATACTCCGCCTGAACACTGGTATCGTTACTGAAGTCATGCTGAACGAACAGGTTGGCAATATCATCCTTTTGAAAGGCGCTGTCGCGGTAACCATCGGTCTCGAAGTGGTAGACACCGGCGCTGAATGACGTTTTACCGTAGAGTCCCGAGACAATGGCTTTGCCGTTGTTTGTATTCAGCTCGCCGACCATGCCACTGAGTACCACGTTGGTCTGATTGCGGTTGAAAAGCGCATTGTATTCATTGATTGACGCCGTCGCCGGGCCACTGGCGGCTAACAGCAATTTTCCCTCGGCCTTGGCGGGATCGACAGGAGCGGCATTGACCGGTTGCAGCAGTTGCGACTGCAGCACTTCACTGACCCTGGCAATCTCGTGACGCGGCAATGCACCATAGGAATCAGCCAGAAACAGGTGGGCTGAAGAGTTGGTTGGATCGGTATTAACCGATTTCCAGCCCTCGGCGAGCGCCAGTTGCTGAAATCCCAGGTCGTTGTATACCCGCGCAAGACTGACACTTCGGGCAGCCCTGTCAGAATCCAGCAGTAAACGCGAACGGTACACGGCGCGGTTATCATTTAACTCGATTGCCTTTTCCTGATCATGCAACGCCTGCGCCGGCCGATTCTGCGTCTGTTTGGAGATAGATCCGTAAAACCATGGAGTGGGATCATTGGGATCGAGTGTCTGGGCGATTTCAAACTGCTCCTGGTCGAGTGGGCTACGTTTTTCTTCGTAATACGCCTTGCCCAGATACGATCTCAATATCGAGTTGTTGGAATCCAGACCGACGGCCACTTCGAGGTGTTGGCGGCCGGCCGCCAAATCACCCTCGCTGATTCTGGTCAGACCCAGACCCAGGTAACCCATCGGGTCCGCCGAATTAAGCTTGATCGCCGCCCTGAAACTGGAATCAGCCTGCACGGTATCGAAACTCGATAACGCCGCGAAACCATAAACCAGGTTTGCTTGTGAAGAATCCGGATCCAGCTCGCTGGCCCTTTTTGCGGCAGCAAGCGCCTCATCGATCTGCCCCATCATCAGACGCAATTCGCCAGCCCGCGCCCACAGCAGAGCGTTACCGGATTCTTCCTGCAAAGCTGCCTCGATTACCGCCAGGGCCTGTTCCAGTTCGAGCCGTGCCTGTTTCACATAAGAATTTGCGATAGCCACTGCGGGATCGGTAGGGTTAATAGCCGCGGCTCTGTCGGCGTCTTCCTGGGCACTATCGAGATCGTTCAGAGCGATAGAAATTACCGCCCGTAGCGCAAGGCCCAGATGCGACTCGGAGCCACCGTCGATAACTTCGTCAATCAGTTGCCGGGCCTGGTCTAGTCGACCACGTGCCAGAAGACCGGCCGCCCTTTGTAACTGGTCCGAACCCTCTGCTGACAATACTGGTGGGTAATATAGCCCCCACTGTACCTGCTCGCGAGGGTTGACCAGTGTCCGCAAGACCGGCGCACCGCCCTCGGTTGCCACCGCCGACTGACCACTCTCCAGTCGAAGTTCACCCTGATTATTGGCTGCCACCACGAAACCCTCGAACACCGTAATCTGGGTCTGGTCATCGTCGACGCGAAAAACAAATTCGGTCCCCTCGATGGAACCGTTCAGGTAGGGTGAATTAATCGCTATTTTCCGGGGCTTGCGACTAAAGGAATGTAACGCGCCCCTGATGATGTCGAGCAGCGAGGGCTCCTCCTGCTCACCTTCTATGATATCAACGAGGCGCACGGTCGTATTTTCGTCGAGCCTCAAAACCGCGTCATTGATCAGCACGACTGCCGCGCGGCTTTGTCCTCCGACCCGTATCGAACTGCCTTCGCAAAGTTCGGATTCAAGCGAGGCATTCGACCAGGCGTCACCGTCTTTCAACTGAATTTCGACCGTGCCGTCTATATCGGCGAACTGGCCAACGGCATCGGCACACTCGGCCCTGGCTCGATCGCTCCAGGCTAATGTAAAAAGCAGTAGAAGCGCTAACCAGGCACTGTAACAAAAGTAACTGGAATTTGATGCCCTGCTCGCGGGAAAGGCAGTATATTGCCGTTTTTTCATTTCTAATGTCCCCTCATTCCCCGATAACCACTCACAGTTAATATCGGTTCGACGATATCTCTCTAGTATCTGGCTCACGACGGAACTTATAATTGTTGAAACAAGCCTATACACTTGGCAGGGTTAATACAATAACAATAAATCTTATCGGGGCGTCAAAAAATCTTATAGATAATGTCGGGATTTTGACGCCCGGTACAGAGTTGAAATTAAATTTTTAATCGAGGTGATTTAAACCACGAGATGGGTTAGATTCGCTTGCCGTGAAGACCTTAAAGTTTTTCGAGTTCCATACCATCGAGTATCATGCGGCGCCTGTTTAAAGGCCTGCTGCTGGGCGGGGCTATCGCTTTTGCAGGCGTCCTGATCGGCATGACACCCTATGGCACGCTTTTCGAACGCAGCATCGGCCTCGACTGGCTTTTTTCGATCCGTGGTGCTGTCGACCCTCCGCCGCGAACCGCGGTGATTGCCATCAACGGAATGACCGGGAATCAGCTGAATATGTCGAGTCTGCCAAGAGAATGGCCGCGCTCCATTCATGGCAAATTGGTAGATCGGCTGGTCGAGCTGGGTGCTTCGGTCATCGTCTTCGATGTCAACTTCCATAAACCCAGGTCGGCTGAGGACGAAAAGATTTTCGCCGACGCGGTAGAGCGTTCCAGGCGCGTGGTTCTGTTTCAGCAACTTACCGGCAAACGTCAACCGGTCGAGGACGCATCGGGAAAAATTCGCGGCAACGTCTGGGTCGAGGAACTCCTGTCGCCCGTACCACCGCTAACCCAGGCGGCACGCGGCCTGGGGCCCTTTCCCCTGCCCAAAATTGAGGCTTCGGTATACGAATTTTGGGCCTTCAAGAGCAGTGCGCGAGAAGCCCCGACCATGCCGGCGGTCGGTTTTCAACTCTACTCCCTGAAGATTTACGACCGGTTTTATCGTCTACTCAAAAACAGTGGTTTCGGCAGGCACCTGGCGTTACCCGAATCCGCCGCGGATATCGTCAAGGCCGACGATTTGGTCAAAATGATGACCGGAATCCGCCAACTGATCATCGATAAACCGATCCTGGCGAGCAACCTCGCCGAGGAACTCAAACAACCCTGGGTCGCCGATGAATCTGCCGACAACAGACAATTGTTACAGTCGCTGGTATCCATGTACACCGGCAGCGATTCGCGCTATCTGAATTTTTACGGGCCGCCGGGAACCATTAAAACCGTGCCCTACCAGGTCGTTATCAATGGACCGGATCCGAACTTTACTGCCGAGCAGCTGGACATGTCCGACACGGTGGTTTTCGTGGGATTTTCGGATCTTTACGACCCCGGTCAACCGGATCGGTTTTATACGGTGTTCACTAACGAAGACAGTATCGATCTCAGCGGAGTCGAGATCGCGGCCACCGCTTTTGGCAACCTGTTTTACGATGAATCTCTACGCCCGAGCGGCGAAATTTTAACACTGGCTGTACTTTTTACCTTCGGAATATGCGTAACACTGATCGTTTACTTTGCCCCCGCCAGCCTCGGAGTACCTGGATCGGTGATTGTGACTGCCGGCTATGCTATTTACGCACAATATCTGTTCAATACCGAGCAAATCTGGTTGCCGATCGCGACACCGGTTTTGCTGCAATTTCCTGCAGCTCTAATCGTCGGAATGTTGGCCCAGTACCTCGAGCAGCGGCACAAGGTCAAGCATATCAGCGAGGCGATTAGCCTGTATGTTCCGGCGGAGGTATCCCGGGCCCTGATCGGTAACGAACTGAAAACGGAAAGCATCAACCAGGTTACTTACAGCACCTGTCTCGCCACCGATATGCAGGGCTTCTCTACTATTGCCGAGCACATGGGGCCCGGCGATCTGGCTGAATTTTTAAACGATTATTTCGATTCCCTTGCCAAACCGCTGAGCGATCATGACGTTACCGTGACCGAGTTTCGTGCCGATGCCATCATGTGTGCCTGGACCGGCGATGAGTCAGACCCCGCGATACGCCGGAAACCCATCCTGGCCTCGCTGCAGGCCGCCGATGCGATCGAAGATTTCAAGGCCAGGCACGATGCTTTCGATACGTCGTTGAGAATCGGCCTTGAAACCGGTGAAGTCTATGTTGGTCATTCAGGCGGCGGCGGCCATTTTGTTTACAGTATCGTCGGTGACTGCGCCAATACCGCTTCTCGTATCGAGGGCCTGAACAAGCATCTGAATACCCAGATTCTGGCAACCAGCACGACCCTGGAAGGCATCGATGACCTCCTGCTACGACCGGTTGGCGATTTCGTCTTCGTCGGCAAAACCGAGGCCCTGCATATCTTCGAGATACTGAGCCTGGCAAATGAAGCCACCCAAAAACAGACAGAACTGGCCGACCGTTTCGCCAGGGGCCTTGACTTTTTCATGCGCGCCGAATGGCAATCGGCGTCAACAGAATTCAAGACGATATTGAAAGACTTCCCTCATGATGGGCCTTCACGCTTCTACTCCTCTGAGTGCCAGCAACGGTTGAGGGCGGAATCGCTGCCCGAAATGCCCTGGGTGATCAACATGACAAAAAAATAAAAACCTGGCTCGATATCGCCCGCGACCGAACAGGCGACGGCACGGCAATCGTTTCAGCCGTGCGAAAACACGGTTTCCATGCCCTTGTCGGGTTCCCCGGGAACCAGTTGCGACAATAGCAGGGACGCAATCGCGAACAATGCGCCGATGATGAATACCAGCGGCGGCGATACCACCCAGACCAGCCCGAGCGCGAAAGGCAGTACCACGGCGGCGATATGATTGATCGAAAACGAGACCCCCGCGGTGGCAGCCATGTCAGAAGGGTCGGCGATTTTCTTCAGGTAACTCTTCAGCGCGATCGCCATCGCGAAGAATACATGGTCGAGGATGTACAGCAAGGCCGCCAGCCAGACGCTCTCGGCAATCGCGTAACAGGTAAAGATCACTACCAGCCCGGCGTATTCGAGAGTCAGGGTACGCTTTTCGCCCCAGTAGCCGATCAGCCGGCCGATGCGCGGCGCGAGATAGATCGTCAGCACGCCGTTAATCAGAAACAGCAATGACATCTGGCCTACCGTGAGACCGAATTTTTCGACCATCAAAAAGCCGGCGAAGACCACGAAGATTTGCCGGCGGGCGCCGGCCAGGAAAGTCAGCAGGTAATACAGCCAGTAGCGCCGGCGCAATACCATGGTCTTGTGCTGCTCCGCCTCGCCGCGGAAATGCGGGCAGCCGAAATACATCAGCGCCGCGATCCCCAGGGTACCGGCCCCGAATAACAGGTAAATCCACAGGTAGTCGAGCGCCAGCCACTCGACCGCAAGGTAAAGCAGACCGAAAACCGCGAGCCCGATGAAGGAACCGACCGCGATGATACGCCCCAGTACCTGCGGCAGGCGCTCGACGGGAATCAATTGCAGCGACAGCGATTGCATGATGGTTTCGGCGTAGTGAAAGCCGAGCGACATCAACACGGTAGTGAAATACAGGCCGATCACCGACGGCAGCATGCCGGTAATCGCGGTACCGATACCGAGCGCCAGCAGCGACACGAAGGCGACCGTTTGCTCGCGCATCAGCAGCAGCAGGAAAACCACCGCGAAGGCGAGGAACCCGGGTACCTCGCGCAGGCTTTGCAGGATACCGATCTCGATACCCGTAAACCCGGCCTGCTCGATCGAGAAATTGTTGATCATCGCCTGCCAGGCGGCGAAGCTGATCGGCACCGCCGCGGCGAACAGGTACAGAAAGGTTTCCGGTTTTTGCAGCTGCTGCCTTAACATGCACGGATTCTGATGCTTTGTACAAGAATAATCAATGGACGCATCGCTGTACGGATTCTCGCTCGGTTTATCCCTGATTCTCGCGATCGGCGCGCAAAATGCCTTCGTGCTCAAGCAGGGTCTCAGGGACGAACATCTGCTGCTGGTATGCCTGATCTGCTCGCTGTCGGATGCCCTTCTGATCCTCGCCGGTGTCAGCGGTTTTCACCTGCTGGTTGCGGCGTTTCCGTCACTGACGGGCATCGCGCGTTACGGGGGCGCGGCTTTCCTGTTCGCTTACGGGGCATACAGTTTTTACCAGGCCGCGAGCGTCGACCAGGGCTTGCAGCCGGGCGGACTCGACAGCGCCGGCGCCTGGCAAACGGCGCTGACCTGCCTGGCTTTCACCTGGCTCAACCCGCACGTTTATCTCGACACACTGGTCTTGCTGGGCTCGGTTTCGACCCAGTTCGGCGCTCGCGCCGGCGCCTTTGCCGGCGGTGCGATGACTGCCTCCCTGGTATTTTTCTTTTCGCTCGGTTACGGCGCGCGACTGTTGCGGCCGCTGTTCGCATGGCCGGGTTCCTGGAGAATACTCGACCTGCTCATCGGCTGCGTGATGTGGGGGATCGCCGCCAGATTGCTGCTGTTCGAACAGGCCTAACCCGAGCCGATCGACAGGCGCAGGCCGAGACCGAACAGCGCGAGATAAAAAATACGCCGAAACCAGGTTTCGGACAGGTACCGGCGAATGCGCTGTCCGGCGATCATGCCGGCGATCGCCGGGACGATCGCGGCAGCCGACAGGAGGCCGAGCTGCGGGTTCAGCAGGCCGTTGGCCAGCATCGCCAGCGCCAGCGCGCCGGCGGATACCAGGTAGAGCAGGCCCATCGCCTGCACCAGCCGGTCGCGGCCGAATTCCAGCGCCTGCAAATAGAGGGTGCCGGGTATCACCGAGGCGCCGGTCATGCCGGTGATCAGCCCGTTGGCAATACCGAAAACCGGTCCCAGCCAGATCTCGGCGCGCGCCGGGACCGTGAGCCGGAAGCCGGCCAGACCGGATGCCGCGTAGAACAGCGTCACGATACCGAGCATCGCCGTGAGCAGATGCAACTCGACCCGGCTCAGCGCCAGCGCGCCGACGAATACGGCGCCGGCGACCGCCAGCAGGAACGGCCACAGGCGCCGCAACAGCAGTAGCGTGTCGCGGCCCACCAGGGCCTGCCAGATATTGGTGGCGATCGTCGGTGCCAGCAAAACCGCCATTGCGGTCAGCAGGTCGAGCGCGATGGACAGAATCGCCAGGGATACGATCTGGATGCCGAAGCCGACGATGCCCTTGGCGCCGCCGCCGAAGAACAATGCCAGCGCCACGATCGCGAAAACGCCGCTATCGGGCACCGCCGAACCTCCGGATCATGGCGTAATTTCGAGTTCTCGCCGGGCGATTTCGAGCTTGCGCTCGGTCTCGGGCGGCAGGTTCCTGCAATCCGGGCCGTACTGCATCAGGAATTGTTCATACATTCCCTCGGCAAACATTTTGTCACTCTCGGCGATGCATTCATCGCGTACTGCGAGCACTTCGCCGGCGAGTTTTTCGGGCTCGGCGAGCTCCTCGAAACTGAATTCCGAGATCAGCTCGATCGATGAAACGGTTTCCAGTATGACCCGCGCCTCGGCCCAGAACCCGGCGAATCCCGGGCGGGGGAAATGCCGCTGAAACACTTCTCCCCCGGCCATGGTCACCTCGATGAAAGGCTTGCGGAACAACACGCAGCAGGCACGCACACTGCTGATTTTCTCAACCCTGGGCGGCCACAAAACAAGCTCGTCAATAATCGGATTTTCAGCGTATTGATCGAGAACCGAGTTCACCGCGGGCGAAACTCAGGTGACATCTTCGGGACCCTGCGCCAATTCGACGATCCTGGACTGGTTCGAGACCAGCCAGTTATGCTGGTCGAGGGTTTCCGGCACCCTGAGCCCGCGCATTTTGCCGACATGGGCGAAAGCCTGTTCGGCATCCATGCCGGCGTACAGCAACATGCCCGCGGCGAACAGGCCCGAACGCCCGATACCGGCTCGGCAATGCACCAGCGTATTGATACCTCTATCGACTCTCCTGAACAGGGTGTGGGT
>JASFKL010000068.1:0-14437 GCA_050118655.1 Gammaproteobacteria bacterium
AATATTGAAATGAGCAGAGTAGCTCTGGTAACAGGTGGTACGCGAGGCATTGGCGAAGCCATTTGCCTGGCATTGAAAGAAGCCGGCTACAAGGTCGTCGCAACCTATGCCGGCAACGATGAAAAGGCCAATCAGTTCAGCGAGACCAACGACATTCCGGTCTACAAGTTCGACGTCGGCGATTACGATGCCTGCCAGTCGTCGGTGGCGCAGATCGAAAGCGATGTCGGGCCGGTCGAGGTACTGGTCAACAACGCCGGTATCACCCGCGACGGCACCATGCACAAGATGACTTTTCAGCAATGGAACGAAGTCATCCAGACCGACCTGACCTCGTGTTTCAACATGTGTCACGCGGTATTGAACGGTATGCGCGATCGCGGTTTCGGCCGGATCGTCAATATCGGCTCGATCAACGGCCAGGCGGGCCAATACGGCCAGGTCAACTACGCCGCGGCGAAATCGGGCATTCACGGCTTCACCAAGGCGCTGGCCCAGGAAGGAGCCGCCAAGGGCATCACCGTAAACGCGGTGGCGCCGGGTTACATCGCCACCGAGATGGTGCGCGCGGTGCCGGAAAACGTGCTCGAAAAGATCGTCGCGCGCATCCCGGTAGGCAGGCTCGGCGAGGCTGACGAAATCGCCCGCGGCGTCGCCTTCCTGGTCTCCGACGATGCCGGCTTCATCACCGGATCGACGCTGTCGATCAACGGCGGCCAGCACATGTACTAGTCTCGAGTTGAAAGCAGTGAAAGCCGGAACCCGGTTCCGGCTTTTTTTTTGGCCTGAGCCCCTGTGCTATCCCTGCCCGGGCGCGGTTCGACGGAGTTGATACCGATCGTGAAGTAGGGTAGGTTAATCCCGGCTTTGTGCGATAAATGCGGCGATTTCGGGACGGTCCGAAAGCGGGGCAGACAGGCCGTGCGGCGCGCGAGGCGGCCGTTGAAAACACCGCGGGATCGCACCGCGGCTCAAGCCGATCCCAAGTTGTCTCGGATAAAGTTCCGCCGGAAAACCAACATGACAAGCAAGCCTTCAGATTTAAGAGTATTGACGCCCGCCGAGGACACGGCCGAGCATGCCGCCGAGTTGAGCATCGTCATTCCGATGTACAACGAGGCGTTGGTGCTGGAAGAATTGTTTGCGCGTCTCGAAACCGTGGTTGCCGGTCTGAAAAAAGATACCGAGGTGATCCTGGTCGACGATGGCAGCACCGACACGACCTGGCTGGATATCACGCACTACGAACCGGTGAATTTTCGCCTGCGCTGCCTCGCGCTGAGCCGCAACTTCGGCAAGGAGGCCGCGTTGACTTCAGGCCTGCACCTCGCCTGCGGGCAGGCGATCGTCATTCTCGATGCCGATTGCCAGGATCCGCCCGAATTATTGCCGGTGATGTTACAGGCCTGGGAAGAGGGCGCCGAGGTCGTCAATATGAAAAGGCGTTCCCGCCACGGCGAAACCTGGCTCAAGCGCAAGTCGGCCGCGCTCTATTACCGCCTGCTCGGCGTACTCGCCGAGATACCGATACCCGAAAACGTGGGCGATTTCCGCCTCATGAGCCGCAAGGTGGTGGACGAGGTCAATCGGCTCGGGGAGCGCAACCGCTACATGAAAGGCATCCTGGCCTGGCCCGGCTTCAGACAGGTGACCCTCGAGTACGACAGAGATATCCGATCCGCCGGTGATTCGAAATGGAATTACTGGCAATTGTTTCGCCTGTCGGTGGCCGGCATCACGTCGTTCAGCAACAAGCCCCTGAGGCTCGCCAGCCTGCTCGGCGCGATGGTGGCTTTCACGGCTTTCGTCTATGGAGCCTGGGTGCTGGTGCGCACGCTGATCTACGGCGACCCGGTGACCGGTTACCCGTCCATGATGCTGGTGATTCTTTTTCTCGGCGGGATTCAGCTGATGACGATCGGCGTACTCGGGGAGTATGTCGGCCGTATCTTTACCGAGGTCAAGAATCGTCCGAGCTATATCGTCCGGGAGAGCCATACCCGGGAAGCGACCGGCGAAACCGCCAGGGTCGAATCGATAAAATCCTGAGGATTCAACCAGCATGACGCTTGCGCGTACGAAAATATTCTGGGCGTTTTTGCTCGGAGTCGGGCTGCTGCGACTGGTCACCCTGGGTACCTACCCGTTACTCGATACCACCGAGGCGCGCTACGGCGAAATCGCCCGGATCATGGTGGATACGGGAAACTGGCTGGTGCCGCAGATCGATTACGGCATGCCCTTCTGGGGCAAGCCGCCGCTGTCTTTCTGGGCCAGCGCCCTGAGTATCGAATTGTTCCACAATTCGGAGTTCTTTTTGCGCCTGCCCCACCTGCTGGCAGCGATCGGGGTGTTGCTGCTGGTCTGGCGACTCGCGCTGGCACAGGGTTTCACCCGTACGCAGGCAAACGCGTCGATGGCGATCGTCGCCACCAACATCGGCTTCCTGATCACCGCCGGCAGCGTCATGACCGACATGATGCTGTGCCTGTCCATGACCCTGGCGATGGCCGGGTTCTGGCGGGGCTGGCACGGAGAGTTGCGCTACGTCTACGTGATGTACGCCGGCCTCGGGATCGGCTTGCTCGCCAAGGGCCCGCTGATCGTGGTGCTCGTTGGGCTGGCGCTGTTTCCCTGGCTGGTCGCGACCTGCGGAATCAAGTCCATGTGGATAGAGGTTTACCGTCGGCTGAAGCCGATTTCGGGATTGCTGCTGATGCTGCTGATCGCGCTGCCCTGGTATATGCTGATGGAGCGGGCATCCCCCGGGTTTCTCAGGTATTTCATCGTCGGCGAGCATTTTCAGCGTTTCCTCGATAGCGGCTGGCAGGGCGATCTCTACGGTTCGGGCCATGCCAAGCCGCGGGGTACGATCTGGCTCTACTGGGCGCTGTTCGCACTCCCGTGGTCGGCAGTGCTGCTGCTGGCCGCGTTCAGGGCGCGCGGCGAATTTCTCGGCCTGTTTCACAAGCCGCTGACCCTGTTTCTGCTGTTGTGGATGTGCAGTCCGCTGCTGTTGTTCACGCTGGCCGGCAATATCCTGCCTGCCTATATCGTGCCGGGGCTGCCCGCCGTCGGCCTGCTGGTCATGCAGGCCTTCGGCGACGAGACCAGCGGCCGGGGCAGGTACCTGTTACTCGTGGGCCCCGTGCTGCTGCTGATTCTGTGTATCTATCTGGGTCTGTTCGCGGGCGAGGAATACAGCGACAAGGGTTTACTGGCCGCCGGCGTCGATTCGCAAGACGATCTCTTCTATTTTCACGAGCGGCCCTATTCCGCCCAGTACTATTCCGGGGGCAAGGCGCGGATAACCGACAGCTTTCCCACCGGGACGCGCTTCTACCTGGTAATCGAAAAGGACCGCAGGCTGGGCGAGATCGGCAAATACTGCGAATTGCGCTCGAGCAATGAGCGTCGAAACCTGTATTTTTGCCGACGCGAACCGCCGGCATGATGCGTTACTGGCGTCTGCTGGAGCAAAGCCACCCGTCGTTGAAATTCGCCATGGTGGGCGGTTTCGGTTTCCTGGTCGATACCAGCGTCATGATCGTCCTTTTCGAGAGTCTCGAGGTCCGTCTCGCGATCGCCCGCTGCACGGCTTTTATCTGCGCCGCTTCGTCGAACTGGATTCTCAACCGGGTATTCACCTTCAGGGAACGGGACCTGGCCGGCCGGAAGTCGCTCGAGTGGATCAGGTTCATTGTCAGTGCTCTGCTGTCCGCGATACCGAATCTGGGTATTTTCTTCCTGCTCATGCAGGTATTTCCGGAGTCGCTGGTTTATATAATCTTCGCCATGTGCTGTGGCATACTGGCGGGATATTTCACCAATTACCAGCTGGCCAGGCTGTGGGTATACAGGTCCCGCAGGCACTAGCCCGGTATTCGTCGCAACGGCGATTTACCGGCGGCGGCCTGAGCGGGATACCCGGCCGGGTCGGTGTTCGATAATCCGGAGAACAGGCGATGTCCAGATCCAGTATTCGCAAAGCCATTATCGCGTTGGAGGAATATTTCGGTGGCGAGAACGCGCCCGGTCCGCGCGCCGACATGGGCGCCGTGGCGAGCATCGAGGATGGACTCAGATGTTGCATTCGCAGTCCCAAGGGCGGTGAAGTGTACACCGACGTGTCGAGGGCGCTGGGCGGTACGGCGTCGGCCAATTCCCCGGGCTGGCTGGCGCGTGCGGCGCTTGCCAGCTGCGAGGCTACGGGGCTGGCGATGAGGGCCGCTCGTCTCGGAGTCCGGCTCGACTCGATCGAGGTCAGCGTCGAGGCCAAGTCGGATGGCCGCGGGTTGTTCCTCGATCAGGATGTGCCCTCGGGATCCAGCGATCTGCGGGTCAAGTTCAGCGTCACCGCCCGCGGCGTTCCCCGCGAGCAAATCCAGGAGATGGTCGATTGGGTTGTTGCGCATTCGCCGGTAGCTGCCGATTTCAAGCGGCCGGTGCCGATGGGGGTCGAACTCGAGCTAATTGAACGATAGGAGCCGCGCGGCCGTCACCGGCGGGGCGGGCGATTCATTGCGATTGCGGCGGGATCGAGTAGGTTCCGGTCGCATGGGCGACGATTTCGTCGCTGCTGAAAATCGAAACCTCGATCACCGCCAGCCGCTTGCCGAGCTTGATGATCTTGCCCTGCGCCGAGAGCTCGCACTCGCCGGGCTTGCGCAAAAAGTTGATGTTCAGGCTGGTGGTGACCGCGAGCTTGATTTCTCCCAGCAGGCTCAGCACCACGGCGTACATGCAGACGTCGGCGAGCAGCATCATGAACGGACCGGCGATAGTGCCGCCCGGGCGCAGCGAACGTTCGTGATAAGGCAGCACGAGTTCGGCGCTGCCGGCATCGATGGCGCGTAAATAAATACCCGCGTCGGCGGCCGACGGCAGCTCGGCACGCAGGATGCGGTTGAAATTTTCGACGCTGACTTTACTCATGAAGGCGTGATTAAACACCGGTCGAAGACGGCGCGCAAGCCGCCCGGACGTCACGCCCGCATGCAACGGGGTAGGGCCGCCGGCGGGGCTGTGCCGGCGGCGTAAGAATAATACTACGAGCGCTTGTCGAGCCAGTCGGAGATCGCCGGGGTGACCGTCGACTGGGCCTTGCCGCTGACGTAAATGCCGATGTGCCCGCCGGGGAAAGACAGCTCGGTGTAATCCTTGCTGCCGATCAGCTTCGGCAGGATTTTCGACGACGCCGGCGGCACCAGGTGATCCTGTTCGGCGAAGATGTTCAGCACCGGGGTCTTGAGTTTTTTCAGGTCGACTTCGTGGTCGCCGATCTTCAGCCCGCCTTCGACCAGCTTGTTCTGCTGGTAGAAATCCTTGATGAACTGGCGGAAGGCCTCGCCGGCCTGGTCGGGGCTGTCGAAGATCCACTTTTCCATGCGCATGAAATTCTTGACGTTCTTTTCGTCGCTGATGATGTCGACCATGGAAACGTATTTCTGGCCCATTAGCTGGAAGGGCTTCAGGTTGAGGAAGGTCCAGTTGAGCATTTCGCCGGGCAGGTTGCCCATCGCGTCGACCAGGGTGTCGATATCCATCTGCTGCACCCAGTGGCTCAGCATGTTGTCCGGGGTCTTGCAATCGACCGGAGTGACCATGGTCACGAGGTTCTTGACCTTGTCCTGGTGCAGCGTGGTGTAGCAGAGGCTGAACACGCCGCCCTGGCAAATGCCGAGAATATTGATCTTGTCGACGCCGTGGCGCTCGCGCATGACGTCGACGCAACGATCGATGTAACCGTTGATGTAATCGTCGAGCGTCAGGTACTTGTCGGCCATGTCGGGATAGCCCCAGTCGATCAGGTAAACGTCCTGGCCGCTGTCCAGCAATCCCTTGATGGTCGAGCGGTTCTCCTGGATATCGGCCATGTAGGGGCGGTTGACGAGCGCATAGACGATCAGCGTGGGGATCTTGTTCTGCACCACGCCGGTGGAGGGCTGGTATCGATAAAGCTTGAGCTTGTCCTCGGCATAGACCTCCTCGCGCGGGGTCACGCCCTCGGAAATTTCTTCCGCGTCAATCAGATTCTTGACGCCCTTGCTCAGATTCTGGTTGAACTGCACCAATTCATCGACCAGCTGGTCGGAACGAAACGGAACGTTGCTCATGGATCAGGCTCCTGCTGTGGATTTGGGTTTGGAAGCTTTCTTTTTCGCCGCGGCTTTCTTTGCCGTGGCTTTCTTCGCGGCTGCTTTTTTTGCCGGGGCTTGCTTGGCCGGCGGCGATGCTGTCTGTGTCTCGGCCTGCGGTGCTGCGGTTTTCGCCGCGGGGCGCTTCAGCATGGCTTTGATTTCACCGATTTCCCGGCGTAACTCGATATTTTCACGGCGCAATTGTTGCAACCGATGTTGCATCGTGTCGACCTCGCGCGTGTTGGGCAGGTTGAGCGAGCGCAACAGGTCGTCGGTCATTTCATGGTAATGCTTCTTCATTACCATCAACCGGTTGACCATGTCGCCGTAGAGCGCCTGGTACTCTTCGCTCATCGCGAACTCGGCGTAGTGTTCCTCGCTGACCTCGACCCACAGGTCGTAGAGCTGGCGCAGCGATTTGGGCGTCGATTCGACGTCGAGCTTCATCAGCCGTTGCTGGAAACCCTGGATTGATTCGATGGCGACGCGCAGGAAGGCCTGGTTGAACTTGAAGTTGGCCTCGTTGTATTCGAGCGCCAGCTGCATTCCGCGCTGCTGTTTTTCCTGCGGTTCGCGGAAATAGCCGATGCCCGGCGCGGACAGAATCTTGCCGATCGGGTCGATCGCTTCGCCCATGTTGAAAACCGAGGTGTTCATGCCGGGCAGCTGCCAGGCAGCCTGGTTCATCGGCGTCAGCTCGGACACCATTTGCTGCCACGACCTGGTCGGGCTGAACCATTGCTTCATGAAGTCGCTGACGTTGGCGGCGTCGAAGCCGGGCATGCCGCTGAATTGCTGCAGCGCCTGTTTCATCTGCTCCATCCACTGGTTGACGGCTTCGATCGGCTTGCTGCCGTCGGCCAGGCTCTTGCTGACCTGTTCGGCCATGGCGAAGTATTCGCGGCCGATGTCCATGCACTTTTGCATCGCCTGCTCGATGTCGGGTTGTTTCTGCCCGCCGAGCGACTGGCGCCAGAGGTCGAAACCCTGCGCCCAGAGATCTGCGTGACTGGTATCGTTCGCGCCGCTGGCCGATTTGGCCATGTCGCTCCAGGCGTCGACGAATTGCTGTTGCGCCTTGAACCACTGGTCGGTCCACGGAGTATTTTCGCTCATCCCTATAACTCGTTAAATTTTAAAGAGTTTAAAGTTAACACAGATTATTGTGCAGTGCAACATAAAGTGGGTTTCAAAAGGCCAAACGAAATAAAAAAAGCGGGCTCCGGGGGCCCGCTTTTCGCGATTGAGGACTGCCATCGGCCAGCGGCCGTCAACTCATGTACATGCCGCCGTTGACGGGCAGGTTGGCTCCGGTCATGTAAGTGTTTCTGTCGTCGGTCAGAAAGCTGACCACGTAGGCGATTTCATCGGGGGTCGCCATGCGGCCCATGGGCACCTGCTGGACGATCGCGTTGCGCACGTCTTCCGGGATCGCATCGGTCATTTCGGTTTTGACATAGCCGGGGGAAACCGAGTTGACGGTCACGCCCTTGGCGGCGAGTTCCTGCGCCACGGCCTTGGTAAAGCCGTGCAGGCCGGCTTTCGCGGCCGAGTAGTTGGCCTGGCCGAACTGGCCTTTCTGTCCGTTGACCGAAGATATGTTGACGATACGGCCGAAGCCCTTTTCCGACATGCTGTCGACGACATGACGGGTGACGTTGAAAGCCGAGTCGAGGTTGGTACGCATGACCGCGTCCCATTGATCCGGCGTCATGCGGCGCAGTGTCTTGTCGCGGGTGATGCCGGCGCAGTTGACCAGGATATCGATCGCGCCGATAGTATTGGTGACGTCGTGGAGCATTTTCTCGCTGGATGCGTAATCGCTGACATCGCAGGCGACGATTTCGAAATCGTAGCCGTCGGCGCGTTGTTTCTGTTTCCAGGCGTAGGCGTTTTCCTTCTCGGGAGGAAAGTATCCGGCGATAACCTTACGTCCCTGATCGGCCAGCGCCCGGCAGATTGCGGTGCCAATGCCACCGGTGCCCCCGGTGACGAGAGCGATTCTTTTAGTGGTCATAAATATGTCATCTTATTCGTGTTTTGTGGGGTGCTGCATCGCAGCAATATATTGCAGTGCACAAAATAGGACGGAAACCCCCAACTGTCAAGCGAGGCAGTCGTATATTTGTTTTATTTCATTAAAATCATAGACTTATAAAATCGGTGCCGGACGATAGCGAGATATTTTCCGGGAGCGGTGGGGCCTTTTTCAGGCCGTATCGAATCCCCGGGGGCGGGCGGAACATGCGGCTGCAATCATCCCCCGGCCTCGAGGGATCCATTCCTCGTCAGCCCGAACAGCGCCCGCGCGAACCGCGGGCGGATGTTAAAATTAACTCTAAATCGAGGCCCGCTCCAGCGGATTCTATGGTAATGTGCCGGGCTTTATATTTGCCTTTCACCCCGTAGATTCTTTGGACTTCAAAGCCCTAGATTTCAAGGCTCAGATCTGCCTTGCGTTGCTGGCCGCGATCATCTGGTTCGCGCTACTCGGTCACCGCGACCTGATAGATCCGGACGAGGGGCGCTACGCGGAGATCCCGCGCGAAATGATCGCCGCGGGCGACTGGCTTACGCCGCGCCTGAACGGCTACAAATATTTCGAAAAGCCGCCGCTGCAGTACTGGATGACCGCGGTCAGTTTCGAATTGTTCGGTCAGAGCAACGCCACCGCCAGATTATGGTCGGTGGCCATCGGTTTCGCCTGTGCGCTGTTCGTCTGGTTCGTCGGCGCCCGGCTGTTCGATCCGCAAAGCGGGTTTTACGCGTTCGTCTTTACGATCGGCGGCGCGCTCTACAGCGTGCTGGCGCATATCCTGACCCTCGATACGACGCTGACTTTTTTCCTGGTGGCGGGCATCGGCTGCCTGGCGATTGCACAGAGCCGGCGCGGCGATCGAAAACAGGTGCGCAACTGGATGCTCGCGGGCTGGGTGGCGCTGGCGGGCGCGGTCATGACCAAGGGCCTGATCGGGCTGGTATTACCCGGCGGCGCGGTGGTCGTCTACAGTCTCTGGCAGCGCGACTGGGTGTTGTGGAAAAACCTGCATCTGGGCAAGGGCCTGCTACTGTTCCTGGTGCTGGTCGCGCCCTGGTTCGCGGCCATGAGCATGGAGCACGACGAGTTTGCCCGGTTTTTCTTCATTCACGAGCATTTCGAGCGTTACACGACGACCGTGCACAACCGCGACGGATCGATTTTTTACTTCGTACCTTTCCTGGTGCTGGGGATAGCGCCCTGGCTGGCGTCCGCGGCGCGGGCCATGATTCGCCCCGGTTTCGGCTGGAAGACCGGGGAGAAAAATCAATTCGATGCGCTGCGCCTGCTGTGGGTTTTCATCGTCCTGACCTTCGTCTTCTTCTCGCTGGGCGATTCCAAGCTGCCGAGCTACATACAGCCGATCATGCCGATCCTCGCCCTGCTGGCCGGCCGCTGCATGACCATCGGCTGCAATCCCCGGGGCAACGCCTGGGTCATGGCGTTGCTGGCGAGCCTGTTACTGGTGCTGGGCATAGTGAGCACGCGCTTTGCGGGCGATAACTTTCCGGTCGAGTACCTGCTCGGATTTCGCGGCTGGATTATCGCCGCCGCGGTTGCGTTATACCTGGGCGCCGCGCTGTTGTTCGCGGCTTCCCGCCACGTACTGCGCAACACCGCGCTGGCCGGAATATTCGCTTTACTCGGCTTCCAGATAATCGGCTGGGGCTACCAGGAACTGGCGCCGTTGCGCTCCAGCGCCGATATCGCGGAACAGATCGAGGCGCAGGGACTCGCCGACGTACCGATCTACTCGATCAGCAAGTATCCGCATTCTTTGTCGTTTTACCTTGGCAAAACAATCAGGTTGGTAGACCATACGGGTGAACTCGAAATGGGCATCAAGGCCGAACCGGACCGCAAGCCGGCGACCTTCCGGCAGTTTATCGAGCGCTGGCAGCAGGAAACGCAAGCGGTAGCTCTGTTCAAGCTCAGGGATTACGATAAGTACCGCACCCTGGGTTTGCCGATGCGGGTGATTTACGAGGGCCCGCGAAAAATTGTGGTGGCGAGAAGATGACTTATTCTGCATTTGGATTGATATTGACCGGGGTGCTGCTCAACGCGGCGGCCCAGTTGGCTCTGAAGGCGAGCGTCGGCAACATGGGCATCATCAGCCTGACGATGAATTCCACGGTGCCGGTGCTGTCGCGCCTGGCCACGGAACCCTGGTTATGGGCGGGCCTGGCCTGCTACGGCATCAGTGTAATCGTCTGGATCCTCGCGCTGTCGAGGGTGGACGTTTCCATCGCCTACCCGATGCTTTCGATCGGTTACGTCGTCAACGCGCTCGCGGCCTGGTCGCTGCTGGGCGAGGTCATGACCGCGCAACGCATCGCCGGGATCGGCATCATCATCGTCGGCGTGGTCGTGCTGTCGAGGAGTTGAGCGATGATTCCGTTTACCCGTCCGACCATCGAAGACGAAGAGCTACAGGCCGTCGAGGCTGTACTGCGGTCGAGATGGCTGGCCACGGGTCCGCAGGTCGCCGGGCTCGAGTCCGAGCTGGCGGATTACATCGGCGGCGGCGTAACGGTGCGTTTGTTCAATTCGGCCACCAGTGCGCTGGAGGCTGGCCTGCTGGCCGCAGATATCGGTCCCGGTGACGAGGTGGTGGTACCGGCGATGAGCTTCGTCGCCACCGCCAACGTGGTTTTGCGTGTCGGCGCAACCCCGGTATTCGTCGACGTGGACCTGCTGAGCCGCAATCTCGACGCCGACCGGGTGGCAGCCGCGCTCGGCGCGCGCGGCAAGGCCGTGATCCCGGTGCATTTTTCGGGCCTCGCGGTGGATATGGATCCGCTTTACGAGCTCGCCGCAAAGCGGGATCTGCTGGTGCTCGAAGATGCCGCCCAGGCCATCGGCACGCGCTACAAGGGCCGCATGATCGGCAGCTCGGGTAACCCTGTCTGTTTCAGTTTTCATCCCAACAAGAACATGACCACCATCGAGGGCGGCGCGCTGGCATCGAACGATGCCGGGATGATCCGGCGGCTCGAGAGAATCCGCTTTCACGGTATCGAGCGGGACGACGAGGGCCTGATATCGGTAGACGAGTGGGGCGGCAAGATGAACCTGGCTGACGTCGGCGCGGCGCTCGGCCGCGCGCAACTGCCCAAGCTCGAAGGTTTCAACCGGCGCCGGGCGGAACTGGCCGGCCTGTACATGGAGCGGTTGCCCGAGCACGAAACCCTGCTGCTGCCGGGTGCCGGGGACGGGCATAGCTGGCACATGTTCTGCGTTTGCCTGGACGCCGCCGCGCTGGGCACGACGCGCAAGGAAGTCATCGATTTTTTCCGTGCGCGCGGCGTCGGGCTCGGGATTCACTATCCGGCGATGCATCTGTTTCCGCTCTATCGTCGACTCGGTTATCAGCCGGGCGATTTCCCCAACGCCGAACGCATCGGCGAGCAAACCCTGACCCTGCCCCTGTTCCCGGAGATGACCGAGCAGGAACTCGACCAGGTATGCGCCGTGTTCGCGGAATTGTTCGCCACCCGGGGCCGATGAATATGGCGAAGACCGCAGTGCGCAAGACCAGAAAGACCGTGACCCCGGTAAAGCCGGAGGTCAGCGTGATAATCCCGGTCTACAACGAGCAGGCGGTGTTGCCGCGGCTCTTCGAGCGTCTCTATCCGGCCATGGACTCGCTCGGGCGCGGCTACGAAATCATCTTCATCGACGACGGCAGCCGGGACAAGTCGGTTGCCCACCTGCGCGAGCAATACCAGCAGAGACCGGATACCACCAGGGTAATCCTGTTGCGCGCCAACGTCGGCCAGCATGCCGCGATCATGGCCGGGTTCGAGCATGCGCGCGGTACCTACGTGCTGACCCTCGATGCCGACCTGCAAAACCCGCCGGAAGAAATACCCCGGCTACTGGCTGAGATGGACGCCGGCCACGATTACGTCGGTACGATCAGGCGCCAGCGCAACGATTCGAGATGGCGGCACTATGCTTCGAAGGCGATGAACTGGCTGCGTCAGCGGATCACCCGGGTGGTGATGACCGATCAGGGCTGTATGTTCCGGGGTTATCATCGTGACATCGTCGATGCGATGCGGGATTCCCGCGAGGCGCAGACCTTCATCCCGGCGCTGGCCTATATCTATGCCGGCAATCCGACGGAAATCGTCGTCGCCCACGAAGCACGCGCCGCGGGCGAATCGAAGTACCCGCTGTTCAAGCTGATACACCTGAACTTCGACCTGATGACCAGTTTTTCCCTGGTGCCTTTGCAGGTCATCTCGTTGATCGGCATGGCCGTCTCGCTGGTCTCTTTCGCCTTCGTCGTGTTGCTGGTACTGCGGCGGCTGTTCGTCGGCCCCGAGGTCGAGGGTGTGTTTACGCTGTTCGGTATCGTGTTCTTCATATTGGGTATCCTGCTGTTCGCGGTCGGCGTCCTCGGCGAATACATCGGCCGTATCTACACCCACGTGCGCCAGCGGCCCCGCTACCTGGTGAGCGCAATTCTCGAGGATATTCCCGAAGCGGACCGAGACGCGAAGAAATGACCCGGTCCGCGGCCGTATTTGCCTACCACGATGTCGGCTGCAGAGGCCTGTCCTGTATTCTGGCGAATCGAATCGATGTCGAACTGGTGGTTACCCACCGCGACGACCCCGGTGAAAAAATCTGGTTCGGCAGTGTCGCCGAACTCGCCGCCCTGCACGATATTCCGGTCGTCTACGCGGAAGACCTGGAGCCGGGGGAGCTGCGCGAGCGGCTCGCCGGGGCGGACCCTGACTGGCTGTTTTCGTTTTATTATCGCTATATGCTCGATCGGGATTTGCTCGCGATCCCGCGGCGCGGGGCGTTCAATCTGCATGGCTCCCTGCTGCCGAACTACCGCGGCCGGGTACCGGTCAACTGGGCGATCATCAACGGTGAGACCGAAACCGGCGCCAGCCTGCACCGCATGGAAACGAAGCCGGACGCCGGTGCGCTGATCGATCAGCAGGCGGTAGCGATACTGCCGAACGATACCGCCGCCGAGGTGATGCGAAAGATCTGCTGTGCGGGTGAGGTGGTATTGATGCGCAGCCTGCCGAAACTGATCGACGGCAGTTTTCGCGAAACCCCGCTGGACCTGGCCGCGGGCAGCTATTTCGGCGGCCGCAAACCCGAGGACGGGCGTATCGACTGGTCGCTGCCGGCAAGCCGTCTGCATAATCTCATCCGCGCCCTGGCGCCGCCTTATCCACCTGCTTTTTTCGATGCCGGCGAGCATCGGCTGCATCTTCTCGGCAGTTATTTTCGCAACCTGCCCGGCGCTTCGCCGCGCGCGCGGCTCTACTGGAGCGACGGCCGCTGCTATGCCGACTGCATAGACGGGCGCCGGCTGCAGGTCACCGGCCTGGAAATCGACCGCAAGGCGGCCGGCCAGACCGAATTCGAGCAACTTTTCGGGGCCGAACTGGTCCCCTGATTACCACTTACGACGCATACACTGGAAAATTCAATGAATGTTTTAATCCTGGGAGTAAACGGTTTCATCGGTCATCATCTTTCGCGCCGGATTCTCGATACCACGGACTGGCATATCCACGGGATGGACATGCAGAAGAATCGTCTCGAAGATGTGATGGGCAACGATCGTTTCCACTTTTTCGAGGGCGATATTACGATCAATCGCGAATGGATCGAGTACCACGTCAAGAAATGCGACGTGGTCCTGCCGCTGGTCGCGATCGCCACGCCCGCGACCTACGTGCAGAATCCGCTGGCGGTGTTCGAGCTCGACTTCGAGGCCAATCTGCCGATCATCCGTTACTGCGTAAATTACCGCAAACGCGTACTCTTCCCGTCCACCTCCGAGGTCTACGGCATGAGTACCGATGCCGAGTTTCATCCCTACGAATCCAGCCTCGTGCTGGGGCCGATCACCAAGCCGCGCTGGATCTATTCCTGTTCCAAGCAACTCCTCGACCGGGTGATCGCCGCCTACGGACAGCAACAGGGGCTGGATTACACGTTGTTTCGCCCTTTCAACTGGATCGGTCCCGGACTGGACAGCCTGCACACCCCGAAGGAGGGAAGCTCGCGGGTGGTGACGCAGTTTCTCGGTCACATCGCGCGCGGCGAGGAAATCAAGCTGGTCGACGGCGGCGCGCAACGCCGCAGCTTCACCAATTACAGCGACGGTATCTCGGCGCTGATGAAAATGATCGAAAACAAGGACGGGGTCGCCAGCGGCCAGATCTACAACATCGGCAACCCGGCGAACGACCTGTCGGTGCGCGAGCTGGCCACCTTG
>JASFKL010000069.1:0-14268 GCA_050118655.1 Gammaproteobacteria bacterium
CGGAATACGTTCAGCACAACCCCGAAGTCGCCGATGGCACGACGGGTTTCATCGAATACTTCACCGAAATGGCCCGCGACTACCCCGACAAGCGAATCGAGTTCCTGCGCGCCGTCGCCGAGGACGACCTGGTGGCGCTGCACACGCACCAGACCTGGCCCGGCGGCGACGAATACGTGACCATGGATTTCTTTCGCTTCGACGAGGACGGCAAGATCGTCGAGCACTGGGACGCGATCCAGTCGGTGCCCGCGGCATCGAAGAGCGGTAACCCGGTGTATTGAAATGCAAATCCCGCGTCCACCAGTCCCGAACCGAATCCGATCGAACCGCTAGCGATGCCGTTCACACCCCTACATATGGGTCCCGGCTTGCTGCTCAAGGCTTGCCTGCAGGGGGCGTTTTCGCTGATGGTCTTCGGCTGGTCGCAAATCCTGATCGACATCCAGCCATTGGTGGTCATGCTGACGGGCAGCGGCACTCTTCACGGCTGGTCGCATACCTATGCCGGGGCGACGCTGATCGCAGTTGCGGCAGCGCTCTCCGGCAAGTACCTGGGCGAACTCGGCCTGCGTTACATGAAGATGAGCAATTACATACCGATAATCTGGCGGACAGCTGCTGCCAGCGCCTTCATCGGCACCTGGAGCCACGTCTTCGTTGACGGCATCATGCATGCCGACATGGCGCCGCTGGCACCGCTTTCCGAAACCCGACTTCTCTACGGGATCATCGGGGTCGATACGCTTCATATCCTGTGCCTGACGAGCGCCGTTCTCGGCGCGGCCGGTTATTTGGGCGTCCGCCGGTGGCGCAGGCTATGAGGGAACATTCCGGTGTTATAAACTGCCTGCCGCGACAGCAGCGGTAATACGAATTCGGGTAACGGCTATGGACTGGAAAATTTTTGTAACGATTTTCGGCGCGGTGTTCATCGCCGAGCTGGGCGACAAGACACAACTCGCGACCATGCTGTTCGCGGCCGACAGGGAAGTCAACAAGTTGACGGTTTTTCTCGCCGCCTCGGCCGCGCTGGTGGTCGCCTCGGCGATCGGTGTGCTCGCCGGCAGCCTGCTGTCCGAGCACATCGACGAAAAATACCTGCATTACCTCGCCGGAATCGGCTTCATCGCCATCGGCGCCTGGACGCTTTACAATGCCTGAACGGCGCATCGGACTTTTCCCGGTGCGCATATCGAGGACCCATGGATATGAAACTCTACGACCTGGCCCGCTCGGGGAACTGTTACAAGATCCGGTTATTCCTGTCGATTCTCGGTCTCGACTACGAAAAAATCCCCGTCGACCTGAAGGCGGGTGATCTGCGGACACCGGCATTTCTCGCTATCAACCCGAACGGGCTGGTACCGGTACTGTTAGACGGCGAAACCACGATATACGACTCGGCCGCGATCCTCGCTTACCTCGCCCTGACCCGGGACGCCGCGAGCTGGTTCTCGACCGAACCGCTGAAGCTCGCGCGCATCCTGCGCTGGCTGACCTTCGAACAGGCCGAGGGCCGATACGGCCTGGCGCGGGCGCGCGCCATCGCGTTGTCGCTGAGCTCGCCGCTGGCCGAATCCGGCACGCTCGAAGAGAGCAGGGGCATCGCCGAGTCCGCGCTCGATACGCTCGAGCAACGCCTGTCCGGGCACGCCTGGCTGGCTGGAGACGAAACGCCCACGATCGCCGATATCGCCTGTTATCCCTATACCGCACTGATCACCGACGCCGGCATTTCATTCGATGCCTACCCCGCGATCGAGCGCTGGATGGAAGCGATCCGCGGACTGCCCGGCTACATCCCCCTGCCCGGCGCGGAAAGCCGCTGAATCCGGCTTTCGAACTCGAGTCCCGCCGGAAAGGCCTGCCCCAAACGGTCCGCGGATAGCTGCTATGCTTATTTGTTATTTCGCCCGGATCCCGGGGCAGCGGAGATAACGATGAAACGCATACTGTTCCTGTTGCTGCTGTTGCCGCTTGCCGCCTGCTCGCCCGAGGTCGGTAGCGACGCCTGGTGCAAGGATTTGAAGGAAAAACCGAGAGGCGAATGGACGATCAAGGAGGTTGGCGAATACACCAAATACTGCGTATTCAATTAGGGTTTTCGCGAAACGAGCATCGGCAGGGACAAGCGAATATAATCGCTTACGTAATCGCAGATTCGGGGGTACAGCGATGAAACCGCTCAAGAACGAAAAGGAAATGGTCAAAAAGGCGATCGCCGAGGGCATGAAATACGGCGAGGAGCGCGGTGTGGTCGAATTCGAGCCGACGGATTCGCAAACCGAAAAGATCGAGTACATTTACAGACTGCTGGTCCACGACGGCGTCATCCAGCCGTTGCCGCAGCTGGAGATTTCGCAAAAGGCAATGAAACACCGGCTCGCGATCTGGGCCTCGAAACTGAACTGATTCGCGCCGGCGGCACCGGTCAAAGCGGGATACCCCGATGAAATTCCGGACTCGCCTGGCGCCAATTATCATCCTCGCCCTGCTCGCGGCAATTTTGCTATCGCTGCATTTCGTCGTCCTGCCGCGGGTCGACGCCCGGCTCAACCCGGTCCATGCAACCCCTTTACCCGCGGTGCCCGCGCGGATAAGGAAATTTCACGACTCGGTATTCGTCGCCGACATGCACGCCGATTCGCTGCTCTGGGACCGCGACCTGTCGCTGCGCCACGGCCGGGGACACGTCGACCTGCCGCGCCTGCGCGAGGGCGGCGTCGACCTGCAGGTATTCAGTGCCGTCACCCGCGTGCCCCGCGGCATGAACTACGCCGCCAACTCCGGCGATACCGACATCTTGCCGCTGCTGTTCGTCGCCGCCTGGCGCGGTCCCGCAACCTGGTTCAGCCCGTTCGAGCGCGCACTCGCGCAGGCGCGCGAATTGAAGCGATTGACCCGGCGCGCACCGCTCAAGCTGGTGACGCGCCGCGCCGACCTGTTCGCCGACGGCCAGAAGGCGCTGCTCTCGCTCGAAGGCATGCATGCGCTCGGCGGCGATGCCGCGGCACTCGGGGACCTGTTCGCGGCAGGTTACCGGATGATGGGGCTGGCGCATTTTTTCGATAACGAGATCGCGGGGTCGGCCCACGGTAACGAAAAATACGGCCTGACGCCGCTCGGACGAAGCCTGCTGCCGCGCATGGAAGCGCTTGGCATCACCATCGACCTCGCGCACGCTTCCCCGGCCGCGTTCGCCGATACGCTGCAAATCGCCACCCGGCCGGTGGTGGTATCTCACGGCGGGGTCGCTGCCACCTGCCCCGGACCGCGCAATCTCGACGATGCGCAATTGCGCGCGATCGCGGCCAACGGCGGGGTGGTCGGCATCGGCTTCTGGAAAGGTGCGGTCTGCGAGGCCGGCATCGCGGGCATCATCCGCGCGCTGCTGCATGCGGTCCGCGTGGCGGGCATCGACCATGTCGGCCTCGGCTCGGATTTCGACGGCGCCGTGGCCGCGCCCTTCGATGCCGCGGAGCTGCCGCGGCTGACCGCCGCGCTGTTCGCCACGGGCCTGTCCGACGACGATATCGAAAAGCTGCTCGGAGGTAATATCAGGAGATTGCTCGAGGCCAACCTGCCGCGCTGACACGGCCCGCTGGAGTCACTCCTCCCGAGGATCGAAGTTGCGCGCCACCTCGCTCGCCTCCGGGAAGATCTCGCGCAAAGCGTCGTAGAAATACTTCAATTCCTCGCTCCGGGTTCCATCCACGTCAATCAGCCGCAGCAAGTTTTGCATGAATCTCATGCGTACCGACGGACTTTGCTTGAGATGCGCGGCGATCGTATGAAGGTCGGACTCCGGGTGGCCGGCCGAGGCCCTGGCGGCCTCGTAGAGGTGCTCGATCTGCGCCTCGTTCAATTCGAACTCCTGCTTCATGATTCTGCCGAACTCGCGCTTTTCGCGCGCTCCGACATGCTCGTCGCTGCTGATGACATGGTAGAGCAGCGATGCCAGCGCCGCATGCAGAGCCTCGTCTTCGGCATGCACGAACATGTGGCTGCCGTCCTCGAGCGTATCGAACCAGTGTTTCAGGGAATCGAACATCGAAACCGCCGGGCTCGGTTATTAGCCGGCCCGGTAATCTGTTGATAATGCCTGAAATATAGACGCGGTGAGTATTCCGGCTTTGACCTGCGTCAAACGGGCCGCCATATGAGCAAAACGACGTTCGTCGACAGGAAGAGGAACGATGGAAAAGTCCCGGGACTAGAATATTCCGCTGCGCTTGAGCGCCATGTACTCGTTGATCAGCGTCGAATGCATGTAGGCCGGCGGCGTGTCGGCGACGATGATATTGTCGCTGCGCAATTCCGCGTACATCGCCGATCGCTCCTGCAGGTGACGCTGCACGCCGCAGTAACGCAAGGCGTCGTCGATCGAGACCACCTCGGACTCCAGCGTATCGGTCAATACCTGCTGGCGCATCGATGCGACCATCACCAGGTGGTGTTGCGACAGCAGCCGCGCGGCGGTGGCGAGATCGTCGCGATCCTGAGGTTCCAGCGACGAAATCAGCACGATCAGCGAGCGCCGCGTCTGCCGGGTCAGCACCTGCTCGGCGACGTCGAGAAAATCGCTGGTCGCGCCCGAGCTGTCGAGGTCGTAGATCTGCTCGAGCAGCCGGCTGATCTGGAAACGGCCCTTGATCGGCGCGACCCAACGCGACTGGCCGGCAAAGCTGAGCAGGCCGACGCTATCGCCCTGGCGCAAGGCGACGAACGCGGACACCAGCAATGCGTTCAGCGCGTGGTCGAAATGACTGATTTCACCGTCCCGGGCGCGCATCCGGCGCCCGCAGTCGAGCAGGAAGACTACCTGCTGGTCGCGCTCCTCCTGGTATTCGCGCGAAATCGGCTTCTGGAACCGGGCCGTCGCGCGCCAGTCTATTTGACGCAGCGAATCGCCGATCCGGAAATCGCGCAGCTGGTGAAAGTCGGTACCCTCCCCGCGGCGCTGGCGCAGCTGCATGCCGAGATCCGAATACAGCTGATCGCTGCCGACGAAGGACGAGCGGAACAGCGGCTTGTAGTTCGGGTAGACCCGGGTTTGCTCGGGTTCGCCGAAGTAAAACACCTTTTCCCACAGCCGCCAGGGCGAGCGCACGCGGCAGCAGATCTGCCCGAATTCGGCCGGACCGCGCGCCAGCGGGGTTACCCAGTAGCGCACGCGGACGCTCTCGGCCGGCTTCAGATCGAGGCTCAGCGGCAAGGCCTCCATCTGCAACTGTGCCGGCGGCAGGTCGGTCAACAGGATTTCGAGCCGGCGCGGGCCGTGGTTTTCCAGCCTGAGTGTCACGCGCTGGCGTACGCCGAGCGCAAGGTGCGGTTCGAGCTGGCGCGATACCTCGAGTTCCGGACGAGGCTGGGACCAGGCATCCAGCGTGGCCACCAGGATCAGCAGCGCGAAGTAGCTCCAGAATAGAGCCTTGATTTCGAATCCGCGAGGCCAGTCGAAAACCGTCGCCAGGGTGACCAGTAAACCGAGCAGCATCCAGCCGAGAACCAGCAGCAAAAATAGCCGGGACGGTTTCATGAACGCGGCGCGGCGACCTTTTCCAGCAGCTTGCCGAGCACCTCGTCGACGCCGAGGCCGTCGATTTCGACCTCGGGAGCGAGGATGACGCGGTGGCGTAATACCGGCAGCATCATCGACTTGACGTCGTCGGGGGTGATGAAGTCCATGCCGTTGATCAGCGCCAGCGCCTTGGCGCAGCGCAGCAGCGCAATGCTGGCCCGCGGCCCGGCGCCGTGGCGCAACAGCGTGCTGCCGCGGGTGGCGCGCACCAGTTCTACCGCGTACTCGGCGACCCGGTCGTCGACGGCGATTTCCTTGCATCGCTGCTGCGCGGCCTCGACGTCGAGCAAGGCCCGGGTTTCGCTCTCCCTGCCGTCGAAGGATTCCAGTGCGTATCGGGTCGCGATCGCCACTTCGTCGGGCGCCGCGGGATAATCGATGTTGATCTTGATGATGAAGCGGTCCAGCTCGGCCTCGGGCAGCGCGTAAGTACCTTCCTGCTCGATCGGGTTTTGCGTCGCCAGCACCATGAACGGCCTGCCCACCGCCATCGACTGGCCGTCGAGCGTAACCTGGCGCTCCTGCATGACCTCGAGCAGGGCTGCCTGGGTTTTCGCCGGTGCGCGGTTGATTTCGTCGGCCAGCAGCAGGTTGGTAAACACGGGCCCGTGCTTGAGCACGAACTTGCTTTGCGCCATATCGAACATCACGTGCCCGGTGACGTCGCCCGGCATCAGGTCGGGAGTGAACTGGATTCGTTTGAACTTGCCGCCGATACCCGCGGCAAGCGCCTGCACCAGCAGGGTTTTGCCGAGGCCGGGCACGCCCTCGATGAGAACGTGGCCGCCGGCAAGCAGGGCGATCAATACCTGGTCGACGACCCTCGCCTGGCCTATCAGTTTGCTGTTGATATGTTCGCGCAGCGCGCCGAGCGCCGCCGGGATTTGATTGCTGGATTCATTCATAGTGATTGCTCGATGCGTTTCAGCAGTCTTACCGTATACACGAAAGACGCCTCGTTGAAATTATCGACGCCGAAGGCGCGCGCCACTGCCTCCGGATTCAGGTCGCAGTGCGCGGCCAGCAGCTCGAACTGGAGCGGCGGCTCAGCGGCGGCGAATCCCGCCAGGGTCAGGCTTGCGCGCCGCAGGACCTGCTGGCGTAGCGGTGCGACCAGATAGTCGCCGTTGCGCCGGTGCCAGAGGTAGTGCGACACCGACGAGAAATGCTCGCCGAGCGCGCGGCGGCGAGTGCTGTCGCGCGGCAGGATTCGGCCGAAGCGGTAACCCCGATGCCAGATCCACAGCAGGATCAGCAGACCGGCGGCGATCAGCAATTCGCGCGCGTTACGCATGATCAGATTCATAATCGATTCGCGCAGCACCGATCTCAGGGTCGCGAAATTGCCCTCGCCGGAGCTCAACAGCCATAACAGGTAGGCATGGTCGTGGTGATCGATCCGGTACGAGGTCCATATACCGGGATCGGAAATCACCGTCAGCAGGCCGTTGCCGATCTCGAATTGCATCATGTGGATTCCGTAGTCCGAACTCGACCAGCTGAATGGCCGGTATGCCGTGTCGCTGTCCTCGTCGTCCAGGATATAAGCGTGGTCGAGGACGATATCGTTGTCGAAAGCCACCTCGAGTTCGCCGATATCGTCACCGAAATCCACCCGGGTCAGGGAGATTTCCTCGCCGTCGTCCTGGGCGACGATTTCCTCCCGGCTCTTGCCTTCCTCGAGCTGCCGGTTGTATTCGCGCATCTGCTCGCTCAGGGATTTTTCCTCGCTGTCGGTTTCCTCGTCCGGATCGCGCCAGTCGACCGAGACCCCGAGTTCGCTCAGCAGCAGGTCGCCGTCGTCGGCAACCGAGTTGGCGGTATAGATAACGTTGCCGCCCGTCTCCAGCCAATCCATGACCTGCGCGAGCTGTCGCGGGGTTTGCACCTGGCCGGCATTGCTGAAAAACAGCGTGCCGACCGATTCGAGTTCCTCGAGCCGCGTGAGGCTGTAGACATCGGTGATCTCGACGCCGCTCTCGTGCATGAACTGTTGCGCGGCGAGATAGGGGTTTCGCAGCGCCTCGGTGCTCCAGCTGGCTTTTTCGGTTTCCTCGTAAAACTCGATGTTGATATACAACAGCCAGCCGATTACCGCGAATACCAGCAACGCCAGCACCGTCCAGACACTGACGCTAACCCGGCTCATCGGAAAGCTCCTTGCGCCAACCGGCGCACAGTCCCTGCACGGTATCGCCCTCCGGCACCTGGTGGCCGTAAGCCAGCCGGCGCCAGACATCGGTAAGCCGCCAGAAATAATCGCTCAAGCTGTCGATACCGCGCGCCCTGACCAGCGCGGCGCATTCGGCCTCGGTATGACTGGAGCGAAACGCGAGTTCGTAGCGGTCGATGAGTCGCGACAGCGAGGCGCGGTATAGCAGGCTCAGCGCCTCGCGTTGACTACCGTCGCGCCACAGCCTCATGACCTCGCCGGGTACGTCGTCAGGCAGGCTCTGCGGGGTCACGTCGAGGCCGAACAGGATCTCGGGCGCCGCCTCCTCGCGGCGCGAGCCGACCAGCCGCGACAGGGGCCCGCGATAGCGCCGGACCAGGTAAATCAACAGCCCCGCAAACAGGGCGACGAGCAGTATTTTCAGCCATACCGCCGCAGCGCTGAAATCGGTCGACCAGTCGACATGGGTTTCCCACCATTCGAAAAAATCGATCAGCCAGTCCGGATAACCGTCTCCCTCTTCGGTATCGCCCCAGTCCCGGAAACGCCACTTGCGCACCGTCCGCTCGCGGCCGAAATCATCTCCCGCCAGCACCTCGTCGATCAGTGCGGCGGCGGACTCGCGGTCGTGCTGTACCGCGGCAGAAACATCGCACGGCGCGCCGCCCGCGATCAGTAGCGCGAGCAGCAGCGAGACCAGCAGTCCGGCGTTGTCCTGCGCGGCCGCGCGCTTGCGGCTGGCGAGTTTGCGAAAATTGATTTCGATATCCCAGGCCTCGAGCTCGATGCGGCGATTGAGGTAGAGCGCGAATCCGGCCATGGTATGAAACGGCATGACCAGTCCGATCGCGGCGATACCGGCGAGCACGTATACCCATTCGCCGAACAGCGTGATATCGCCGTAGCGATCGTACATATCGACACCGAAGCTATCCGGGGTGAAGAAACCGAGCATCAGCACGAGGCCGAAACAGGTCAGCAGTTCGAAACAGAAACAGGTGAATTGAGTGCCCAGCGCGACGTCGCTGTATTTGCCGTGCAATACGCGCAGGCGGGCGCGGCGTTGCGCGCCGCGTAATTCTTCGAGTACCGTGACCGGGTTGTCGAAGGCGCGCTGCACCGAAAACCGGCGCCACAGCAGCCATGGCAGGATATCTTTCAGCGGAAAGGTCCTGATGCTGGTGCGCACGCCGACGTCCTCGTCGAACAGTCGGCGGCTGGCGATGTAAAGCGGCAGACGCTCCCAGAAGGGTTTCAGCCACCAGACGATGAACAATACCCAGAAAGGCGAATCCCTGAATACCAGCAGCAACACCGCGGCCAGCGGCAGCATCGCAAGCAGACCGGCGCCGAACAGCGGCCGAAACCACGCGCGCGCCATCAGGAATCCGAGGTCGACCGCCTGCCAGCCGGTACGCATGCAGGCGTTGACCTGCAGCTTATCGAGATTCATGGCGGCGGCCCGAAAAACAGTAAAGCAGCACCAGTATCCAGAGCACGGCGCCGACGCCGTACTTGGTCGCGGACGATATCAACGTGCTCGACGACCAGAAAGCCTCGAGAAACGCCGCGATCACCAGCATCAGCACGATGCCGTAAATCATCGGCACCACGTCACGGCCGGCCAGCCGCAGCGCATCGAGGCGGCTGAACGGCCCGGGATTGACGATCGCGTATCCGAGCCTGAGTCCCGCGGCCCCGCTGAACACGATGGCCGTGAGCTCGAAGGATCCGTGGCCGACGACGAACGGGTAAAAGGTGTCGATATAGTCGAGCCGGGTCAGGTGACCGGCGATACCGCCGATGAACATGCCATTGAATAACAGCACCACCAGGGTGCCGATACCCAGCAGCATGCCACCCGCGAAACAGCGAAATGCGATGCTGATATTGTTCTTGATGTAAAAGCCGAACATGTAGATATCGGTATCGGCCTCGCGCTCGCGGCCGAGCACGCGCGCCTCGGGATCGTACATGCGCTCGACCTGGCCTACCTGCCGCGCATCGATGAGACTGTAGATCGCATCTTCCTCGAAGTAAGCCCAGGTGCCGGCGGCCAGTCCCGGCAATACGAACGCCAGGAATGCGACCAGGATGAAGTAGCGGTGGCGGTAAATCGAAAGCGGGAAATCGCGCTTGAAGAACGCGAACAGGTTGAGCCGGGTTTCCGAACGATAGCGGTAGAGTTCGCGGTACAGCGCCAGCACCAGGTTGTTGAGGCGATCCACCAGCGCGGCGTCGTAAAGCCGCTCCTTGGCGATCGCGAGATGCTGGCAGAGCAACAGGTAATGCTCGGACAGGAGTTGGCTGTTGCGGTCCCTGGACGGCTGCGCCAGTGCCTCTTCGATACTGGCCCAGGTCGTCTCGTGCTGTTCCTCGAAGCTGTGCTGTTTCATCTCAACCCCAGGAACCAGGCGCCGATGCGGTGCAATTGTCTGACCCCGTCATCGCCCTTGTCGTGAGTGACGCCCTCGAGAATCGCGGCGAGTTCCTGTTGTCGCGGCGCGGATAATTGCGGGCTGCGCTGCAGGAAGTCGATAATCGAAATCTGCTCGGTACGCAGCAGCGAGGTCGACGGCGCCAGCGGCTCGACATCGCGGACCGGCGCCGCGCGGGCGGACTCGCGCAGGCTGATCACCAGCGTGCCGGCGGCCAGGTCGCCGAGGCGCTGAAAGCGCTGGTTGGACAGCATCGTCACCAGCCCGGCGAGATAAAACAGCGGCAGGAAATCGACCGTGCGCAACAGGTTGCGCACCATCGAGGTGCCGAGGGTCACCGGGGTCAGGTCATCGTTGATTACCGCGATGCCGAGGATGCGCTTGCCCGGCGTCTGGCCGCGCCAGAACACTTCGAAGCAAACCGGGTAAAACCACTCGAGCGCGAACAGGCCGAGCAGCAGAAAGCCGCCGCCGACGCCGGCGATACCGAACGGCAGCGAAACCAGCGAGAGAACGAACATGAACACGCCGCGAATGACCAGGTCGATGGCAAACGCGAAACAGCGCGGAATCGGGCCGACGACCTGGGCTTCCAGGTTGATGCCGCCCGGAATCTCGACCCGGTAGCGTGTATCCAGCAAGCAACCGGCCCCTAATCGGCCAGAGTATGCGCTTCGACGCCGAAGATCTTTTCGTAGACCATCGCCATCGCCAGGATCGACCAGGGAATGGTCCAGATCCAGGCA
This sequence comes from Gammaproteobacteria bacterium, assembly GCA_050118655.1. Classification (GTDB taxonomy): domain Bacteria; phylum Pseudomonadota; class Gammaproteobacteria. Next base: position 10,942 of record JASFKL010000069.1, read on the forward strand.
ATACCCAGGGTCAATACGCCGAGCACGTTGATCAACCCGACCAACCAGATGAATCCGAAAAACCGGAACCAGACGCGGGTCAGCGCCCTGCGCGAGGTTTCCAGCGCCTGCCAGGGACCCATTTTCTTTTCTACGATCAGCGGCATGGCAAACATGTAGGCGAACATCAGGTAGATACCCGGCAATATCAGCAGCACAATGCCGATCATGATCAGAATGGTTTCCAGCAGGTAAGCGACGAACAGGCTGCCGATGGTGCCGAAATGGCGGAAGATTTCCCCGGCCGAAACCGATTTGCCGTTCGCATGGCGCATCGCCATGATCAACAGCGCATAGCTCATCGGTAGCGAAAGCATGGTGATAACCAGCTGAAATACGAGACTGAGTACACCGATAACGCTCTCGTCGGCGCCCGTGCCGGCGAGAATCGCGGCGATCACACCGAACAGCATGCCCGCGCCCAGGAATACCAGGAAAAAAAGTACCAACGCGATGTGGCACTTTAACTTGAATCCCTTGAGCCCCCTCCAGGCCTCGCCCATCGTATCCAGCATGTCGACCTGAAAATCGCCGGCTACCGCGTCGTCGACGTTGCCGCCGGCGCGGTCCCCCTCGATACCTTGCGCGAGATCCGCTTCGGGTGTTGCATAGATATCAGCCAATTCCGACTCCTTAGTGTTTCCCTGCAAGCGATTTGATTATAGCAGGATGTATAGGCCGCGCTGCACGGTCGAACGCCGCGCATCAACAGCCTGGAAGCGGGTTTGTTACTTCTTGTAGGATTGCCTGCCGAAGCCTGCCGGCACTTCGCGTCCGACGATGGCTTCGAGCAATTTCAGTTCGGAATTGTCATGGTTGATCACCGGCGCCTCGCGTATCCGTCCGCCGTCGACAGGATCGCGGCGGATGTAACGCGGCTCGTCGTGGCTCTTGCTGGTGATCAATTCGTGGTCGTTCTCGTCCGCATTCGAGGCCAGCGCGGCCTTGCCGTAACAGGTACAGACATAGGTTTGATCGGGCTCCGATTCGATGTATATCCCGGTACCGCGAATGCCGATGGTTGCCGTGGAGGCAAACAGCGAGAGCTGCTGATCCGCTTTCCGCTGCGCGAACACCGACAACAGCGCCCCGGTCAGTATTCTCAGACTGTCGATAAAGAAATCGATGCCGCTGATTTCGATTTCGCTGTCCGGGCGCAGCAGGAACGCGTCGGCGCCGACCGCAAACACGATCTCGCCGTCGGCCCCCGTGCGTACGCTGTCGCCGGCGCGAATGCGTGTGTTTTCGTCCGCGCGTCTGCCGTTGACCGAAACTTCGCCTTCGAGGCTGTGAATGGATTTACCTTCGGGGAGTTTTTTCGAGCTGCCCCAGCCCCAGAAGGCATTTGCTGCAGACCAGGGGGCGAGTCCGAAGGTGCCGCCGATCAACAGTTGCATCAGGCGCCTGCGCTTTTCGGGATCTTCGAGACCCGCGCGAAAATCGGCAAATGGATCGTTTGTCAACATTGCTCTCCCGTCGTTTATCCGCGGCCGGAATCCAGGCCTTCGTTTTGCAGAGATATTAACAGAATCGATCCGACATGGCGCTTACCACCAGCGCATCGACTATTCGACAACCGTCGCGGTTGACGATCACCGGGTTGAGATCGATTTCGGCGATGCAATCAGCGAGCTCGAGCGTGAGCGCCGAAAAACGCGCGATCAGGCTTTCGAGCGCGGCACGATCCACCGCCTCCCCGCCCCGCACGCCGGCCAGCAACCGCGCAAGGCGAGTTTCGTCGATCATCGCGGCGGCCTCGCCGGTACCGACCGGTGCCAGCCGGAAGGCACGCTCGGCGAGTAATTCGATCAACACGCCACCGCAGGCGACAATGACCAGCGGTCCGTACTGCGCGTCGTTTTTCATGCCGAGAGCGACCTCGACGCCCGCCGCGACCATCGGCATCGCGATCACGCGCGGTCCGAGGCGCGCGGCGAGATCGCGGTAGGCAGCCTCGAGCCCGACGGGATCGGCGATGCCCAGCCGTACCCCGTCCCGGTCGGATTTGTGCGCGATACCTGCTGTCGCGGTTTTCAGCACCAGCGGCCAGCCGAAGTCTTCGACGGCAACCGACAGTTCTTCCCAGGACCCGGCGATCGCGAAGTCCACCGTCGGTAATTCGAAATCGGTCATCAGGGCGAGCGCGTCGGTCTCGTCGAGGTCGACCCCGGCGGCGAGCCGCTGCCGCCATCGGTCGATTCGTTCGCCTTCGAAACCGGGGGCCGCAGAAATTTCCCCGGGAACCGGTTGCCGGTTTCGATAGCCCATCAGGTTGCGCAGCGACCGCAGGCAGACGTCGATACCGTTGACGACCGGGATTCCCTCGCGGGTGAGTTCGGCCGCCGTCCTGTCCACCGAGGTAAAGCTGCAGCTGTTGACCAGCAGCACCGGCTTGTCGCAGTAAGCTGCGAGCTCGCGGGTTACGTCGAGCAATTCGGGATAATGGGAAAAGCCGTCGCGAAATTCGAACTCGAAACTCAGCAGCCCGGTATTTTCGTCCTCGAGCAGCGCCTTGCCGCAGGCCAGAAAGGTTTGCATCGAGTTGCGACCGAGCGCACCCATGCCGTCCATCGGGTTGACCGCCTCGAGTCCGGGCTCGAGGTGGTCGCGCAGGACGGCGGTGGTTCGCGGCGTGATTTCGGCGAACTCGACGCCGATCTCCTCGGCCAGGTCGACCATTTGTTCCCGCATGCCGCCCGAGTCGAGCATGCTGGCGAGTCCGCCGCCGTCGACCCGGAAACCGGCCGCAAACAGCATTGCGGTGACGATCATCTCGTCGGCGTCGCGGCACAGGATCGCCCCGTGGCGCCGGCAAAGCGCGGCGAAAGCCGCATGGTCGCCGACGATCGCACCCGAGTGGCTGCGCGCCAGCTGCGCCGATTTTTCGGTTCGCCCGAGGCTGGTGATCACTACCGGTATCGACAGCTCTCGCGAGTGCTCGAGCGCGGCAACGAAAGCGGGCACGTCGCGCACCGTCTCGAGCAGTATCGCGATCACTCGCGTGGAAGCCTGTTGCAGCAGGTAGTCCATGTAGTGGCCGACGCTGCCATGGGTCTCCTGGCCGCTGGCGATGACATAGTTGAAGCAGAATCGCGCATCGTTATTGGCGAGGTATGTCATCCCCGAGCCCGAGTGCGAGATCAGCGCGATATGACCCGCCGGCCGCTCCGCCGGCGGGGTGTCGAAGCTGACCATAATCCGGTCGTCGTAATTGTAAAAGCCCATCGAATTGCCGCCGCAGACCGGGATGCCGGCCGCGGCCGCCTTGCGCCGCAGGCGTTCGGTCAG
>JASFKL010000070.1:0-14261 GCA_050118655.1 Gammaproteobacteria bacterium
GCGCTGGCCCGGTGTCGAACGGCTGACCGTGTTCGCCGGTTCCGGCAATAATGGCGGCGACGCCTTCGTGGTCGCGCTTTGCGCGCTGCGCCAGGGCGTCGAGGTGCAAATGCTCGTCTGCGGAGACCTTTCAAGGCAATCCGATACCGCGCGTCATTTCACCGCGCGCTTCGAGCAGGCCGGCGGCCGTCACGACGCCTGGCAGGGACAGCAAATCGACGGCGAAGTGATCGTCGACGGTTTGCTCGGCATCGGTCTCAAGCGCGAACTCGACGACGACTGGCAGGCGTTGATTTCGGCGATCAACGCCTGTGCCGTACCGCGAATCGCAATCGATATTCCATCGGGCCTCAACGGCAGGACGGGCGTACCGCAACCCGTCGCCGTGCAGGCGTCGTTGACGGTCACCTTCATCGGCGTCAAGACGGGGCAGTGGCTGGCCGACGGCCCCGATTATTGCGGTCGACTGGTGTTCGACGATCTCGGCATGTCGGAAACCGCGCGCCGCGGTATCGAGGCGCGGCTGGAAAGCATCGAAAACTGCCGCCTGCCGCCGCCGCGGCGCAAAAATTCCCACAAGAACGATTACGGCAATCTGTTGATCGTCGGCGGCGACCGCGGCATGAGCGGCGCCGTTACCCTGGCCGCGCGCGCGGCGCTGCGAGCCGGCGCCGGCCTGGTGACGGCGCTCGTGCATCCCGAGTGCCGCAACAACCTGGCCGCGTTTCCCGAAATCATGGTGCAGGGATGGGATGCCCTGGAAGCCAGGTTGCAGCAGGCCAGCATGGTGATCGTCGGGCCGGGCCTCGGTACCGGGGAAGCGGCGAAACAATGCCTGCAGTTACTGCAGGCGGTGGACCTGCCGATGGTCGTCGATGCCAGCGCACTCAGGGCCGGGTTCCTGCGCGCGCTCGTTTCGAAGCAAAAAGTCATTACCCCGCACCCGGGCGAGGCGGCCGCGCTACTGGCCGAGACCGGCGCCGAAATCCAGGCGGATCGTCTGCAGGCGAGCGCCGCGCTGGCGAGCGGATTCGATGCGACCTGCATTCTCAAAGGCTCGGGAACCCTGGTCGCGCAGGCCGGCGAGACCACGGCGATCAATACCCGCGGCCATCCCGGCATGGCCGGCGCGGGCATGGGCGACGTGCTCAGCGGCATCGTCGGCGCGCTGATCGGGCAGGGACTCGCGCCTTTCGACGCGGCCCGCTCGGCGGTCTATATCCACGCACTGTGCGCCGAACTCTATTGCGACGGCAACGACCCGATCGGGCTGATCGCCGGAGATATCATCGAGCTGATTCCCCGGGTCATCGACCGGCTGCGGAACCCGGCTTGCTGATCGGTGACGAAAAACAGATGCGCGCGCTCGGCGCGCGGCTGATTGCGGCCTGCGACCACGGCGGCGTCATCGCGCTAGAAGGCGAACTCGGCACCGGCAAGACCACGCTGGTGCGCGGCGCGCTGGAGGCGGAGGGCGTCAGCGGCGGGGTGCGCAGTCCGACCTATACGCTGGTCGAATACTACCCGCTGGAACGGTTTTCGGTAGCCCATTTCGATCTCTATCGGCTGGCCGATGCGGAAGAGCTCGAATACCTGGGGTTTCGCGACTATCTGAATCGCGAAACCCTGTGCCTGATCGAGTGGCCGCAGCGTGCGGCGGGCTACCTGCAGGGCGTCGACCTCGTGATCGAAATCGAATACGACCCGGCCGGGCGCCGGGTCACCCTGTCGCCGCAAACGCGTTGGGGCCGGGAGGTGGTTTCGCGCGTGTGAACGGAAAAATTCGCCGATATTCTTCATATTTATTTTAGGAAAGATCAGTATCTAATTAATTAATATAGAAAAGTCGTTGATTTTTGGTTGCCGTTTTACTATAAATAGTCCCGGGTAAGGGCAAAATAACAGCAACCATGGTCCCATTCGCTAAAGCCAGACGTCATTTTCTAGCTCGGGCAGCGCGGTTCGGTCTGTCGCTAGCCCTGTTGGCCGGCAGCAAAACCGCGTTCGCGCGCTCCAGGAACGCGCTCACCGGTATTCGTATCTCCGAATCCGGCGAGGAACATACACGGGTCGTTTTCGACCTGAGCGGCGACGTCGAACACCGCCTGTTCACGCTCTCCGATCCGAACCGCGTGGTCATCGACCTCGAAGACACTCGCGAAAGCCAGGCGATCGACGTCAGCTCGATGAAGACTTCGCTGATGCGGGGCATCCGTTCCGCGAGCAAGGAAAACGGCCGCCTGCGCGTGGTGCTGGATTTGCGCGGCAAGGTTCGCCCGCGCAGTTTCATGCTCAGGCCCGACGGCCAGGCGGGGTACCGCGTGGTCGTCGACCTGCATGCCACCAGCCTCGACCCGACCCCGATCAAGACCAGCCAGGAAGAGCGCTACAAGCACAAGCAGGAATACGTTATCGCGCTCGATCCCGGGCACGGCGGACGCGACCCGGGCGCGATCGGCAGAAAAGGCACGCGCGAGAAGGACGTGGTACTCGCGGTCGCCAAGAAAATGAAAACCCTGATCAACCGCACACCGGGATACCGTGCGATGTTGACGCGCGAAGGCGACCGTTTCATCTCGCTGCGCAATCGCGTCAGGAAAGCGCGCGAGGCCGAGGCCGATATCTTCATTTCGCTGCATGCGGATTCCTTTCACAGTCCGAACGTCAAGGGCGCATCGGTTTACGCCCTGTCGCTTTCCGGCGCCAGTTCAGAGGCCGCGCGCTGGATCGCGCAAAAGGAAAACGCTTCCGACCTGATCGGCGGCATCAGCCTCGACGACAAGGACGACCTGATCGCTTCGGTGCTGCTGGACCTGTCGCAAACCGCGACCATCCAGGACAGCCTCGACCTGGGATCGGACGTACTGGCGGACATCGGCAAGGTATCCAGGCTCAACAATCGCCACGTACAACAGGCCGGCTTCGCGGTGTTGAAGGCGCCGGACATGCCGTCGATCCTGGTCGAGACCGCTTTTTTGTCAAACCCGAGCGAGGAAAGGAAGCTGCGCAATCCCGGCCACCAGGCCAAGCTTGCCAAGGCGGTATTCTCGGGTATTCAGAAGCATCTCAGGAATCGCCAGGCCTGATCCCGGGCCCTTCCCGTAACACGAAATTTCTCACCGCGTCCCGGTAGTCGGGAAAGTCGACGATGTCGTTGTGCGCGGCGCCGGCGATCACCTGGAAATCCACGGCTGCGCGCGTAAATGCCTGTTTCAACGCCAGCGTGTGCGAGAGTTTGATATCGCGATCGAGCTCGGCCGCGGAAATCAGTACCGGCACCTCTATCCGGCCGGCAAGCGCGACGGAGTCGAAGCGGTCCTTGATCAGGTAGCGAACCGGAAAAAACGGGTAACTCTTCTGGCCGATAGCGGCGACGCTGTCGTAGGGAGTGAGCAGGATCAGTTTCTCCAGCGGGCGCATCGCTGCCAGGTAGACCGCGACTCCGCTGCCGAGGCTGCGACCGTAAGCGATTACCGAATCGTGCCGGCCGGCGATGCTGTCATAGATCGCCAGCGCATCCGAAAACAGTCCGGCCTCGCTGGGCTTGCCTTCGCTGTTACCGTAGCCGCGGTAATTGACCAGGTAGACCGTGTACTCGCGGAACACGTCGTCGAAGAAATCGCGCCGATGGGTGATCATTTCGGAGTTGCCGCCGAAATAGACGATCGCGCCGGGTTTGCCGGGATTCAGGACCCAGCCGTGCAGCCGGGTTTGCTGGTTGTCGATATTGATTTCCTGCGCCGAAAACTCGCTGTCCGAGGGCACCGGGAAAAAAATCAGCTTGCGTTGATAGAGGTAAAGAAAGGCCGAGAATGCGATGTAAATACCGGCAAGCAGCGCGGCTATGGAAGCGATTTCCTTCATCGTGAATAATCAATAATCCCGGACGGGATTTTCTGGTATTCTCTAGTGTCAAAGCTCTGTGCAGCTCTTATAGTACCAAGCATCCCTTCATGAACAAACTAGATCAACTCAAATCCATGACCCAGGTGGTCGCCGACACCGGCGACCTCGACGCCATCATCCAGTACCAGCCCCGGGACGCGACCACCAACCCGTCGCTATTGCTCAAGGCCGCCGACTTGCCGCGTTACCAGCCGTTGCTGGAGGAGGCGCAGCGCTGGGGGCACCGGCAGGGCGGCAGCCCGGGATCTCGCGCCGCCGCCGCCTGCGACTACCTCGCGGTCAGCATCGGGCTCGAGATCCAGAAAAGCGTGCCGGGCCGGGTTTCGACCGAGGTCGATGCTCGCCTGTCCTTCGACCGTGACGCGACCGTGGCGCGGGCGAGGCGCCTGATCGACCTCTACGAAAGCCGCGGCGGCAACCGCAACCGCGTGCTGATCAAGATCGCCTCCACCTGGGAGGGTATCCAGGCGGCCCGCGAACTCGAAAGGGACGGCATCAATTGCAACCTGACCCTGTTGTTCGGTTTCGCGCAGGCCGTGGCCTGCGCCGAGAGCGGCGTTTACCTGATATCGCCTTTCGTCGGCCGGATTCTCGACTGGCACCTGGCGGCAAGCGGCAAGGCGGCGATCCCCGCCGAGCAGGATCCGGGGGTGCTGTCGGTCAGGCGTATCTACAACTATTACAAGCAGCACGGCTTCGAGACCGTGGTCATGGGGGCGAGCTTCCGCAATACCGGCGAAATCGAGCAGCTCGCCGGCTGCGATCGGCTGACGATAAGCCCTCAGTTGATGCAGCAGCTCGAAGCCGACGATTCGCGACTCGAGCGCAGGCTGAGCCCCGACCAGGGCGACCCCGAAGAGCCGCGCATCAGTCTCGACGAAAAGACATTTCGCTGGATGATGAACGAGGACCCGATGGCGACCGAGAAACTCGCCGACGGCATTCGCCAGTTTGCCCGCGACCAGGAGAAGCTCGAATCGCGGCTGGTAGCCTGACGAGCCGCTAGCCCGTTGGCGAGAATACAGACCCTACCGTCCCACCTGATCAACCAGATTGCGGCTGGCGAGGTCGTCGAGCGGCCCGCCTCGGTAGTCAAGGAACTGGTCGAAAACAGTCTCGACGCCGGCGCCGGCTCGATCACGGTCGAGGTCGACGCCGGCGGGACCCGGCTGATCCGTGTCAGCGACGACGGCCTCGGTATCGATCGCGACGAGCTTGCGAGCGCGCTTTCACGCCACGCCACCAGCAAGATCGGCAGCCTGGAGGACCTGGAAAATATCGCCTCGCTGGGGTTTAGAGGCGAGGCCCTGCCGAGTATCGCCTCGGTTTCCCGTCTCAGCATCGCATCGCGGCGGCAGGATGCCGACCGCGCCTGGAAGCTGCAGGCGCGCGAAACTGCCGAGCCGGTCCCCGATCCGCTGCAGCAGGGCACCCGTGTCGAAGTGCTGGAACTTTTCTACAACGTCCCCGCACGCAAGAAATTCCTGCGCACCGAGCAAACCGAATACAAACATATAGAGAGTCTTTTCAAGAGCCTGGCGTTGTCGAACCCGGCGGTGGCCTTCCGACTGTCGCATAACCAGAAAACCGTCTACCAGCTACCCAGCGTGCAATCCGCCGCCGACCATCATCAGCGGCTGGCCTCGCTTTGCGGGCGAAGTTTTGCCGACAGCCTGGTCGAAATCGACGTCGCCGTGGACGATCTGAGGCTGCAGGGCTGGGTCGCGCTGCCGACATTCAACCGCAGCCAGGCCGACATGCAGTATTTCTACGTCAACCATCGGCTGGTGCGCGACAAGCTGGTCAGCCATGCCGTGCGCCAGGCATACCAGGACGTACTGTTTCACGGCCGGCACCCGGCCTACGTACTGTCGCTGACGGCGAATCCGCGCGAGGTCGACGTCAACGTCCATCCGCAAAAGCACGAGGTGCGGTTCCGCAATTCGCGCGCGGTGCACGACTTCCTGTTTCGCAGCCTGCACCAGGCGCTGGGCGAGGTGCAGCCCGAGCGGCAGCTCGAATCGCCGGCATTCTCGCTGGAGCGGCACGACGTTCCCGATGCCGCGCCGTCGCAGGCCGGTCTCGGTTTGCGCGGCGCCGTCGGCGGCGATCGATCCGGGCGGGTACGCGAACAGCTGGAGTCCTATGCCGCGCTGCTGGATTCCGCAGCCGCGCAGACGCAGACCGACGACCAGGAAGACGAAATTCCGCCGCTCGGATTCGCGGTCGCGCAGTTGAAAGGTATTTATATCCTCGCCGAGAATCGCGACGGCCTGGTTGTGGTCGACATGCACGCGGCTCACGAGCGTATCGTCTATGAGCGGATGAAGCGAAATGCAGCCGACGAAAAAGTCATCGCGCAGCCGCTGCTGGTGCCGTTGAACTTCAATGTCAGCCGTGCCGAGGGCGATCTGGTCGAAGAGCAGGAGGAGACATTCCGTCATCTCGGTTTCGAGGTCGAACGCCTCGGGCCCGAGCAGGTCAGGCTGCGCGCGGTGCCGGCGCTGCTCCGCAACGCCGACAGCGAACAGTTGCTGCGCGACGTGCTCGCCGACATCGCCGAGTACGGCCGTTCCGACCGAATCGGCGAATTTCACAATGAAATGCTGTCGACCATGGCTTGCCACGCCTCGGTGCGCGCCAACCGGCAGTTGACGCTGGCCGAAATGAACGCCCTGCTGCGCGATATCGAGCAAACCGAGCGCAGCGGGCAGTGCAATCACGGACGCCCGACCTGGAAGCAACTCAGCCTGGCGCAGCTCGACAGGTTTTTCCTGCGTGGACAATAAGATGGCCGAGCCAGCGGTTATCTGCCTGATGGGGGCCACTGCCACCGGCAAGACCGAGCTCGCGCTCGAGATCGCCGACCGATTCGCGGTCGAAATCGTCAGCGTCGATTCGGCGCAGGTCTATCGCGGACTCGATATCGGCACCGCCAAGCCGTCTCCCGAAATCCTGCGCGCGGTACCCCATCACCTGGTGGATATCGTCGACCCGGCGGAGTCGTTTTCAGCCTGGAATTTCGTCCAGCAATGCCTCGAACTGGTGCGCGAAATCGCTCTCCGCGGGCGCACGCCGTTGCTCGCCGGTGGAACCATGATGTATTTTCACGCCTTCGAGAGCGGCCTCAATCGCCTGCCCGAGGCCGACCCCGAATTGCGCCGGCGGCTCGACCGAGAAGCCCGCGAATCGGGATGGACGGCGATGCATGCGCGCCTCGCGGAGATCGATGCCGCCAGCGCCGAGCGTATCAAGCCGGCCGATTCGCAGCGTATCCAGCGCGCGCTGGAAGTTTACGAAATCACCGGCGAGCCGCTGTCGGGTTTGCAGCGGCGCGAAACGGCCGGATACCGCGGTCTCATCGAGAAGATCATCCTCGCCGCCGACGACCGCGCGGCACTGCACCGGCGCATCGAATCGCGATTCCTGGAGATGCTGGAGCACGGATTCGTCGACGAGGTCGAGGTCCTGAAGCGGCGCGGCGACCTGGATCTCTCGCTGCCGTCGATGCGCTCGGTCGGCTACCGGCAGATCTGGAAATACCTGGACGGGGAGTTCAGTCGTGCCGAAATGGTCGACAGGGCGGTCGCCGCGACCCGTCAGCTGGCCAAACGGCAGTTGACCTGGTTGCGCAAACAACCGGACGAATTGGCGTTCGATTGCTTGAATTACCGTAAAGATGCTATATTTCGACGAGTTGAAGCCGCCGTTTCGCGGCCTTGACTGGAACTTATGAAGCGAAAGGAATCCTAGACTCTACCGATACTTATAAAGTTTTATTAAGGTGGATTTAAAATAATAAAACTAAATGGAGAATAAATTATGTCCAAAGGGCAAATGTTACAAGAACCCTACCTCAATGCATTACGAAGAGAGCATGTCCCGGTTTCAATCTTCCTGGTTAACGGAATCAAGCTGCAGGGCCAGATCGAGTCATTCGACCAGTTTGTCGTGTTGCTGAAAAACAATGTCAGCCAAATGGTCTACAAGCACGCGATTTCGACCATCGTCCCGGCGCGCAACGTACATATCGATCACCCGCATGCGGAAGACGACGAGGGGAACCGTTAAACCCTTGATAACCGACATGACCGATACCGGGGGCCTAGTTGTTCGAATTTGAGCGGCCTCGAGGCGGCGAACGCGCGCTACTGGTGCATATCAATTTTCCGCAGTCGGCAGATCAGGACGATCTCGATGAATTCGTCGAACTGGTGCGTTCGGCGGGCGTCGAGGACGTCGAACTGGTCACCGGCAGCCGTCAGCAGGCATCGGCCGGAAGTTTCATCGGCAAGGGCAAGCTCGAGGAACTCGCGGAGCGGGTCGGGGCGCTCGATATCGAAGTCGTCCTGTTCAACCACGCGCTGACACCATCCCAGGAGCGCAACCTGGAGCGGGCACTCAACTGCCGGGTGCTGGACCGTACCGGGCTGATCCTGGATATCTTCGCGCAGCGCGCGCAATCCTTCGAAGGCAAATTGCAGGTCGAACTGGCGCAACTCAAGCACCTGTCGACACGGCTGGTACGCGGCTGGACCCACCTCGAGCGGCAAAAGGGCGGTATCGGCCTGCGCGGCCCCGGCGAAACCCAGCTCGAGACCGACCGGCGGCTGCTCGGCAAGCGCATCAAGTATCTCAACAACCGCCTGGCCAAGGTCTCGCGGCAGCGCGAACAAGGCCGGCAGGCGCGCATCAAGGCGGATATTCCGACGGTTTCGGTGGTCGGTTACACCAACGCCGGCAAGTCGACGCTGTTCAACGGCCTGACCGACGCAACCGTTTACGCCGCCGATCAGTTGTTCGCAACCCTCGATCCGACCCTGCGAAAACTCGAATTGAGCGAGCAGCAAAGCATTATCCTGGCCGATACGGTGGGTTTCGTCCGCCATCTTCCGCACGACCTGGTCGCCGCGTTTCGCGCCACGCTGCAGGAAACCCGCGAGGCAGACCTGATCCTGCACGTGGTCGACGCCTCCGACGACAACCGGCAGGAAAAAATCGAGGCCGTCAACCGGGTCCTGCACGAGGTCGGCGCCGACGAGGTGACGCAATTGCTGGTCTACAACAAGATCGATCTGCTGGGCCTCGCGCCGCGTATAGACGTCGACGCCGACGATCGAGCCTGGCGTATCTGGCTGTCGGCCCGTAATCGCGACGGTTTCGAGGAATTGCTCGGCGCCCTGAGCGAGCGGTTTTGCGAACAGAGCAAGCAATACCGGCTGCGGTTGTCGGCCGCCGAGGGCCAGATACGTGCCTACCTGTTCGAAACCGGCTCGATCGAGTCCGAGGATTTCGAAAATAATGGCGATATCAGCTTGAAATTGCGGCTCACGCCCGCACTTTTAATTAATTTGCAACGAAAGTTCGAGATTTCGCCCGAGCGCCTGGAGATGCGGGCCGATTCGCTTGCAGGAGCGGCCTGAAAGCCATTACAATCCGCAATCTTCGCGCGCGTCTGCATCCATATTTAAGCAAAATTTCTGAATTCGGAGTTTAACTATGCCCTGGAACGAACCGGGTAAAGACAAGGACCCATGGGGACAACGGAATAACGACGGTCCCCCAGACCTGGACGAATTGTTCAGAAATCTCAAGAACAAGTTCGGCGGGATGTTCGGCGGCGGCCGCAAGGGCAAGATTCCGCCCGGTTCCGGCAACGTGTCGGGGCTCGTCAGCTTCGTTGTCGTGCTGCTGCTCGTGGTCTGGGCGCTGACCGGCATTTACATCGTCGACGAGGGCTGGCGCGGCGTGGAAACGCGCTTCGGCAAGCGAACCGTGGTCACTCGCGCGGGCCCGCACTGGCACCTTCCGTACCCGATCGAGGATGTCGAGTTGATCAACGTCGCCGACATTCGCACCGCGCGCAAGAATTCCAAGATGCTGACCAGCGACGAAAACATCGTCGTCATGAGTATCGAGGTACAGTACAACATCAAGGATGCACAGGACTTCGCGTTCGAAGTTTTCGATCCCGACCTGACCCTGCAGCAAACCGCCGAAACCGCGATCCGTGAAGTCGTCGGCAACAACGACATGGACCTGATCATTACCGAGGGCCGCGCGGTGGTCGGTAGCGCTACCAAGGAAATCATGCAAACCATCCTCGACGATTACAAAACCGGCATCAATGTGGTCCAGGTCAACATGGACGAGGCGCAACCGCCCGAGGAAGTGCAGGACGCCTTCGAAGATGCGATCAAGGCGCGCGAGGACGAACAGCGTATCATCAACGAGGCCAACGCCTATCGCAACGACGTGGTGCCGAAGGCACGCGGTGAGGGCCAGGGGCTGCTCGAGCAGGCCGAAGCCTACAAGACCCGCGTGATCAAGTCCGCGCAGGGTGAAACCAGCCGATTCAACCAGTTGCTGGCGGAATACCAGCGTGCTCCGGAAGTCACCCGCGAGCGCTTGTACCTCGATACCATCGAGTCGGTCATGGCGCGTTCGCCCAAGGTGATGGTCGATGTCAAGGGTGGCAACAACCTGATGTTCCTGCCGCTCGACCAGCTCATGAACCGGGCCTCTACCGCTACCGGCGCTCTGAAGGGCCTGAGCGGGGGCAGCAGCGATTCGCAAACGCTGATCGACGAATTCAACCGCAACGCGAGCCGTAACCGCGAACGGGAGACACGACAATGAACAGTAATCTTCGCTTCGGGCTGATCCTGGTCGCTGCGATTGTGGTGATCATTTACATGTCGACTTTTATCGTTCACGAGCGCGAACTGGCAATCAAGTTCAAACTCGGCGAAATCGTCGAGGCCGACTACAAGCCGGGAATTTATTTCCAGATCCCGATCATCAATAACATTCTCAAGTTCGATAGCCGAATCCTGACCATGGATACGCCCTCCGAACGTTTCCTGACGGTGGAAAAGAAAAACGTCATCGTCAACTCGTTCGTCAAGTGGCGGATCGTCGATCCGAAAACTTTCTACACCTCGACCGGCGGCGACGAGCGGCGGGCCGTGGCGCGTATGACGTCGATCATCAACGACGAACTCAAGGGCAAGATCGCATCGCGCACCATGCGCGAGGTAATCTCCGGCGAGCGCGCCGTGATCATGCAGGAAGTAACCGACAATGCGGCGGTCAAGATCCAGGATCTCGGCATCAAGCTGGTCGATGTGCGGGTCAAGAAAGTCGAATTACCGGACAACGTCAGCAACAACGTCTACCACCGGATGGCGACCGAGCGTCAGACCGTGGCCAAGGAATTCCGCTCACGCGGTGAGGAGCAGGCCAAGCAGATCCGCGCCAACGCCGATCGCCAGCGAGAGGAAATTCTCGCCGAGGCTTACCGGAAGTCCGAGGAAATTCGCGGTGAGGGAGACGCGACGGCGGCCAAGACTTACGCCGATTCATACAACCAGGACAAGGAATTCTACTCGTTCTACCGTAGCCTGAAGGCCTACGACGCGAGTTTCGGCAACAACCAGGACATCATCCTGTTGAGCCCGGATTCCGACTTCTTCAAGTTCTTCAAGGATTCCGAGGCAAAACGCTAACCGAAGTGCGGGTGACCAGATCGAAACGGGTGTGCGGGCGCACCCGTTTTTTACGAGAAGAATGATGTGAATTGGGGAGATTTATCGGCAGCGCTGGCACTGGTACTCGTGTTGGAGGGCCTGATTCCGTTCCTTAGCCCGCGGGGCTACCGGAACATGGTGCAGCAAATGGCTTCCATGTCGGAACAGATGCTCAGATACACGGGGCTGGGGCTTATAGTTACCGGGCTGCTGTTCCTCTACCTGGTGCGTGGTTGATGGTGAGCGATTTTTCCAGTAAACGCTGGCTGCTGCCCGACGGCGTACAGGAGACCCTGCCGCCGGACGCACTCGCGGTGGAATCCCTGCGTCACGACATCCTGCGACTGTTTCATGACTGGGGTTACGACCTGGTGATGCCGGCGATGATCGAATACATGGATTCGCTGCTCACCGGCACCGCGCACTCGCTGGACAGGCGCACCTTCGCGCTCGTCGACCAGTTGTCCGGCAAGCAAATGGGTGTGCGCTCCGACATGACGCCGCAGGTTGCGCGCATCGATGCCCACCTGCTGGCCGACGACGCGCGCCGCCATCGCGTATCGAGACTCTGTTATTGCGGCCACCTGCTGCATACCATCGGTGATGGCATCAATTCGAGCCGCACGCCGTTACAGATCGGCGCCGAGATTTTCGGCAGCCCGGCAATCAGCGCCGATGTCGAGGTTGCCAGCCTGATGGTCGAAACCCTGCACGCGGTCGGGCTCGGGGAAATGTCGCTCGATATCGGCCACGTGGGAATTTTTCGCAGCCTGGTCGGCAATACCGCCCTCGACGGAGAACAGGAAAATCGCCTTTTCGACATGTTGCAGCGCAAATCCATCCCGGACCTGCAATCCTATTTGCAGCGCCTGCCGCTAGAGGACCGCCAGCGCGAACAACTTTATCAGCTCGCATTGTTGAACGGCGACGAGTCGGTCATCGACGATGCGCGCAAGCTTTACCACGATGCCGCCGACGAACTGTTCGTCACGCTCGACGCGATGAGCAGCGTGGTGCAATCGCTGCGCAAAAAATATCCCGATACCTTGATTCATTGCGACCTGTCGGAATTGCGCGGATACAGTTACCACACGGGACTGGTATTCGCGGCGTTTCTGCCCGGCCAGGGCCGGGAGATCGCACGCGGCGGCCGCTACGACGATGTCGGCGAGGTTTTCGGCAATGCCCGACCGGCGACCGGTTTCAGCGCGGATCTGCTGAGTCTTTATCAATTGAGCGGGGCCAGTGGCAAGTTCGAGCAGGGCATACTGGTGCCCGACGAGTCGGACGAGGCGCTGGCCGATCTGGTGCGCGAGCAGCGCGCGAAAGGGGAACGCGTGATCGTCGACCTGACCGGCGGCAAAAGCAGCGCTGCCGAGCAACAATGTAATCGCGTCGCGGTACTCGCGGACGGCGCCTGGGAAATCGAAGAGGCATGACAGCATAATGGCTAAAACAGTCGTCGTGATAGGCACCCAGTGGGGTGACGAGGGCAAGGGCAAGATCGTCGATCTGCTAACCGACAAGGCACGCGCCGTGGTACGCTTCCAGGGCGGGCACAATGCGGGCCACACGCTGGTCATCGACGGCAAAAAGACAGTCTTGCACCTGATACCCTCGGGGGTGCTGCACGAAGGGGTCAGCTGCCTGATCGGCAACGGCGTGGTGCTGTCCCCGGAGGCGCTGCTCAAGGAAATGGCCCATCTCGAAGAAAACGGCGTACCGGCGCGCGAGCGTATCGTCGTCAGCGATGCCTGCCCGTTGATATTGCCCTGTCATATCGCCCTCGACCTGGCGCGCGAAAAGAAGCGCGGCGCCAGGGCCATCGGCACCACGGGCCGCGGTATCGGCCCCTGTTACGAAGACAAGGTAGCCCGGCGCGGCATCCGCGCGGGCGACCTGCTGGATGAAAAGCGCTTCGCGGAGCGCCTCGAGGAAGTGCTCGAGTATCATAATTTCTCGCTCGAACACTACTTCGGCGAAAGTCCGCTGGATTACGCGCAAATACTCCAACAAACCCTGGCGCAGGGAGAACAGATGCGCCCGATGATC
Source organism: Gammaproteobacteria bacterium (assembly GCA_050118655.1). Lineage (GTDB taxonomy): Bacteria > Pseudomonadota > Gammaproteobacteria. The sequence goes on from JASFKL010000070.1 coordinate 13,488, forward strand.
GGCGACGTCGCGGCTATCCTGCACGACCTGATCGGACGCGGCGAACCGGTCATGTTCGAAGGCGCGCAGGGCGCCTTGCTCGATATCGATCACGGCACCTATCCCTACGTGACTTCATCGACGACCACGGCCGGCGGCGCCGCCGCGGGGTCGGGCGTGGGTCCGCTGGATATCGGCTACATACTCGGTATCGTCAAGGCCTATACCACGCGCGTCGGCGCGGGCCCGTTCCCGACCGAGCTCGACGATGCCTGCGGAGATCATATGGGCGAGCGCGGACACGAATTCGGCGCCACCACCGGGCGCAAGCGCCGCTGCGGCTGGCTCGACCTGGTCGCGCTGAGACGCTCGCTGAGAATAAATTCGGTCAGCGGCCTGTGCATCACCAAGCTGGACGTGCTCGACGGACTCGAAACCGTCAAGCTCGCGGTCGCCTACCGCTATCGCGGCGAGGAAATCACCACGCCCCCGGCGGGCGCCGAAAACCTCGCGGAATGCGAACCGGTTTATATCGAAATGCCGGGCTGGCAGCAGTCCACGGTGGGCTTGAAGAGCTGGGACGAACTGCCCGAAGCGGCCGTCGCCTACCTGCGCAAGCTGGAAGAATTTTGCGAAGTACCGATCGATATCGTTTCCACCGGACCTGAGCGCACGGAAACCATAATCCTCAGGCACCCGTTCGAGCCCACGGATTCTTCACGGTAGCGAGACCGGTGCCGCGTTTTTTCAGCCAGACTGCGGTTATAATTTCGCGCATTATGCATTTCAGAGCTC
>JASFKL010000071.1:0-14219 GCA_050118655.1 Gammaproteobacteria bacterium
ACCGATGGTGGTCGCGGTCAACAAGATCGACAAGGAAGATGCCGACCCCGACCGGGTCAAGAACGAACTCGCGGCGATGGAAGTCATCCCCGAAGACTGGGGCGGCGAAAACATTTTCGTCAACGTGTCGGCGGTGACCGGTGAAGGTATCGATACGCTGCTGGATTCGATCCTGCTGCAGGCCGAAATTCTCGAACTCGAGGCGGTCGACGAGGGCAACGCCAAGGGTATCGTGGTCGAGGCCTCTCTCGATAAGGGTCGCGGACCGGTCGCCACGGTGCTGGTACAGTCCGGCAAGCTGCGACAGGGCCAGATGCTGCTCGCCGGCACCCAGTACGGGCGCGTACGAGCGATGTACGACGAAAACGCCAAGAGCATCAAATCGGCCGGACCGTCGATGCCGGCCGAGGTACTGGGCCTGTCGGGCGTGCCGAACGCCGGCGACGAGGTGTTCGTGGTCGAGAACGAGCGCAAGGCGCGCGAATTCGCGCAGATCCGCGAAACCAAGATTCGCGAAAGCAAGCTCGCCGACCAGCAGAAAGCCAAGCTGCAGGGAATGTTCGATGCCATGGCCGAAGGCCAGGTCGCCGAAATCAATATCCTGGTCAAGGCCGACGTACAGGGCAGCTCCGAGGCAATTCGCGAATCCCTGGAAAAGCTTTCCACCGACGAGGTACGCGCCAAGCTGGTAGCTACCGGCGTGGGAGGGATCAACGAATCCGACATCAACCTGGCGGCTGCGTCGAACGCGCTGGTCGTCGGTTTCAACGTGCGCGCCGACGCCGCCGCCAAGCGCATCGCCGGCGAGCACGGCGTCGAGATTCGCTACTACAGCGTGATTTACGACATCATCGACGACGTCAAGAAGTTGATGTCCGGCATGCTGACGCCCGAATCGCAGGAAAACATCATCGGTCTCGCCGAGGTCAAGGACGTATTCCGTTCGCCCAAGTTCGGCGATGTCGCGGGATCCATCGTGGTCGAGGGCGTGGTTCGCAAGGGCCGCCCGATCCGCGTGCTGCGCGACAATGTGGTCATCTTCGAGGGCGAGCTGGAATCGCTGCGCCGCTTCAAGGATCCCGTCGAAGAAGTGCGTATGGGCACCGAGTGCGGTATCGCCGTGAAGAATTACAACGACGTGAAGCCGGGCGACCAGATCGAAGTTTTCGAGCGTGTCGAAGTCGCGCGCTCGATCGACTAGGCGCGCCCTGCCATGCCCCGGGACTATCCCCGAAGCGAGCGTCTCGGTTCGCAGATCCAGCGCGAACTCGCGCGGCTGTTGCGAACCGGGCTCAAGGATCCGCGCCTCGGCATGCCGAGCATCCTCGATGTCGAGGTCAGCAAGGACCTGGCGCACGCACGGGTTTTTTTCAGTTTGCTGGATCCCGAAAACGCGGCCGATTGCCTCGAGGCTCTGAACCATGCGAGCGGCTTTCTGCAACGCGAAATCGGCAAGCAGCTCAAGGCGCGGGTCACGCCGAAACTCAGTTTCGTCTACGACGACACCGACATTCGCGGCCGGCAGTTGTCGGACCTGATCGATTCCGCGGTAGCCAGCGACAAGCAAAAATCGGGCGGCTAGCCGTGCCCCGCGGCAAGTCCATCGACTACCGCGATATCGACGGTATCCTGCTGCTCGACAAGCCCTCCGGCCAAAGTTCCAACCAGGCCCTGCAGCGCGTACGCAGGCTGTACCGCGCGCGCAAGGCCGGGCATTGCGGCAGCCTCGACCCGCTGGCGACCGGCCTGTTGCCAATCTGCCTTGGGCAGGCGACCCGTTTTTCCAGTTATCTGCTCGGTGCCAGCAAGATTTACCGGGCCGGGTGCCGGCTCGGCCAGACGACCACCACCGGGGATGCCGAGGGCGAGATCGTCGGCGAATCGCCGGTATCGGTGGATGAAAACCGGCTGGCCCGGGTGCTGGCCGGATTCCTCGGCAGCAGCGAGCAGGTTCCGCCGATGTACTCGGCGCTCAAGCACGAGGGCCGGCGCCTCTACGAACTGGCGCGCGAGGGCAGGCAGGTCGAGCGCGAAGCCCGGCGGATCGAAATATATCGCCTCGAATTGCTGGCCTTCGAATCGCCGAGGATCGAAATCGAGGTACATTGTTCGAAGGGAACCTATATCCGTACATTGGCGGAAGATATCGGCAGCGCTCTCGGCTGCGGCGCGCACCTGGATGCGTTACGCCGCACCGCGGTCGATACGCTGGGACTCGAGGATAGCGTCGACATGGAGCGTCTCGAGCGACTCGCGGACAGCGGCACGGAGGCCCTGGACGCGCTATTGCTGCCGGCAAGCGCGGCGCTCTCGCACTATCCCGAACTCGAACTGGCGGCCGATTCGGCGCGCGATATTCGCCAGGGTAAACGCCTGCGAACCTCCCGCGGGGAGACTCCCGGGCTGTACCGGCTGATTTGTGTCGAGAGCGGCTTTATCGGCCTCGGGGAAGTCTCCGCGGATGGCGAACTGGCGGCAAAAAGGTTAATGAATACAGCAAGATAGATATCAACCCGGCGGTAGCGGACAAATCCTGCGATTAATCCGGTGAAATCCCTTGTTACCACTTGCGCAGATAGGTAGAATACCTGCCTTTTTCGGGCCCACGAGGATTATCCATGGCAATGTCAGCTGAACAGAAGGCTGCAATTATCGCTGAATTTCAGCAAGACAAGGGCGACACGGGCTCGCCCGAGGTGCAGGTTGCGCTGTTGTCCCACCAGATCAGCCACCTGACGGAGCACTTCAAACAGCATATTCATGACCATCATTCGCGTCGCGGACTGCTGAAGATGGTCAACCAGCGTCGCAATTTGCTGGATTATCTGAAATCCAAGAATCAGCAGCGTTACAAGGACCTGATCGCAAAGCTCGGATTGCGTCGTTAAACAGTGAGAGAATAGTGAATCCAATCAAAAAGACCTTCCAGTACGGCGCGCACGAAGTCACGCTGGAGACAGGTGAAATCGCGCGCCAGGCAAGTGGCGCAGTTATCGTAAATATGGCCGACACGATGGTGATGGTTACCGTGGTCGGCGCCAAGACCGCCGACTCGGGCCGGGATTTCTTCCCGCTGACCGTCGATTACCAGGAAAAGACTTATGCCGCGGGACGCATCCCCGGCGGGTTTTTCAAGCGCGAGGGGCGGCCCAGCGAAAAGGAAACCCTGACCTGCCGCCTGATCGACCGGCCAATCCGGCCGCTGTTCCCGAAAGGCTTCATGAACGAAGTCCAGGTGGTCGCCAACGTGATTTCCAGTAACCCCGAAGTCGATGCCGACGTGCTGGCCATGCTCGGCACCTCCGCCGCGCTGGCGGTATCCGGCATTCCCTTCAACGGTCCGATCGGCGCCGCCCGCGTCGGCTACATCGACGGTGAATACGTACTCAACCCGACTGCCAGCCAACTGGTCGAGTCGGAGCTGGATCTGGTCGTTGCCGGTACCAGCAACGCGGTACTGATGGTCGAGTCGGAAGCCAAATGCCTGTCGGAGTCGGTAATGCTGGGTTCGGTGGTATTCGGGCACGAGCAAATGCAGACCGCGATCAAGGCGATCGAAGAGTTTGCTGCCGAAGCCGGAGCCGTGGCCTGGGAATGGGAGGCGCCGCAGGCCGACGAAACTCTCGCCGGTCAGGTCAAATCACGGGGCGAAGCCGATATCACCGCTGCTTATGGCATTGCCGACAAGATGGAGCGGCAAAACCGCCTGTCCGAGGTTCGCGACGCTATCGTCGCCGCACTGGTAACCGAGTCGGAGGATTCTCCCGCCGAGGGAGCGGTGCGCGAAGCCATCGGCAAGCTCGAGAAATCTATCGTTCGCGGGCGCATCATCGCCGGCGAAAAACGCATCGACGGCCGCGATACGAAGACCGTGCGTCCGATTACGATCCGTACCGGCCTGCTGCCGCGCGCTCACGGCTCGGCGTTGTTTACCCGCGGCGAGACCCAGGCGATTGTGGTGACCACGCTGGGTACCGGCCGCGACGCGCAACTGATCGATGCGATCGAGGGCACTCGCAAGGAAAATTTCATGATGCATTACAATTTTCCGCCCTCCAGCGTCGGTGAAACCGGCCGCGTCGGCAGCCCCAAGCGCCGTGAAATCGGCCATGGGCGTCTCGCCAAGCGCGGCGTGCTGGCGGTAATGCCGCACGTCGACGATTTTCCCTACGTGATCCGCGTGGTCTCGGAAATCACCGAGTCCAACGGTTCTTCTTCGATGGCCAGCGTCTGCGGCGCCAGCCTGTCGCTGATGGATGCGGGCGTGCCGATCAAGGCGCCGGTCGCCGGAATCGCGATGGGCCTGATCAAGGAAAGCGACGGTTTCGCGGTCTTGTCCGACATCCTCGGCGACGAGGATCATCTCGGTGACATGGACTTCAAGGTGGCCGGCACCAACGACGGTGTCACCGCGCTGCAGATGGATATCAAGATCGACGGCATCACTACCGAAATCATGCAGCAGGCGCTCGACCAGGCCCGCGAGGGCCGTCTGCACATTCTCGGCGAAATGAACAAGGTTCTCTCCGAGAGCCGCGCGGAGATGTCCGAGTACGCACCGCGCCTGATTACTTTCAGAATCAATCCCGAAAAAATCCGCGACGTGATCGGCAAGGGCGGGGCGACCATCCGTTCGATAACCGAGGAGACAGGTGCCACGATCGAAGTCGACGACGACGGCGTGGTGAAAATTGCCTCGGTCGAAAAGGCCGCCGGCGAAGAAGCGCGCCGCCGCGTCGAACAGGTGACCGCGGAGGTCGAGGTCGGCGTGATCTACGAGGGAAAGGTAGCCAAGATCATGGATTTCGGCGCTTTCGTCAACATCCTGCCGGGCAAGGACGGCCTCGTGCACATCTCGCAGATTTCCGACGAGCGTGTCGAAAATGTCAGCGACAAGCTGTCCGAGGGCGATGTCATCAAGGTCAAGGTCCTGGAAGTGGATCGGCAGGGCCGTATACGCCTGAGCATGAAAGCGGTCGACGAAGGCGAGGCCGCAACCGCCTGAAGCCAAATCGGCCAGCAAGCGAAAAAAGGGGAAATGCTTTCCCCTTTTTTCATGCGCGCTCGAAAATCTGTTTTACCTGTCCGGCCGTCGCGCGGAGTTCGCGCAGGAGTTGCGGGAGACTCGTACACGCATCCCGTTTTGTTTCGCGGAGGAAAACGTCGGTCGCCGGTCGGTCGTTATCCCGGGATTACATCAGTTTGAATATCGTGCCGCAGTAGGGACAGCGGGCCTCGCCGCCGTTTTCCTCTACCGGTATGTAGACCCGCGGGTGCGAGTTCCACAGGCTCGAGGTCGACGACGGGCAATGGATCGGCAGGTCTTCCCGCTTGACCTCTACTGCGGTCTTGGCGTTGGGGGTCGCGTAGTCGCCCTGGTGTGCTGCGGTATCGGGATTAACCATGGTTCACTTCTTTACGTAAGTTAACATTTCCAGGTACTTTTCGTTGCGTCCGTGTACCAGGTCGAAATAGTCTGCTTGCAGGGATTCGGTAATCGGGCCCCGGGAGCCGCTGCCGATAGCGCGGTTGTCGAGTTCGGCAATCGGCGTCACTTCCGCGGCGGTGCCGGTGAAAAACGCCTCGTCGCAGATATATACCTCGTCGCGCGTGATACGTCTTTCGACGATCTCGAGGTCGCGGTCGGCGGCCAGGCGAAAGATGGTCTTGCGGGTAATGCCATTCAGCGCCGTGGTCGTTTCGGGTGTATAGATAACCCCGTCCTTGACGATGAAAATATTTTCGCCGGTTCCCTCGGCGACGTAGCCTTCGGGATCGAGCAACAGCGCCTCGTCGTAGCCGTCCCTGATGACCTCGCCGAGCGCGGCCATCGAGTTGATGTACTGGCCGTTGGCCTTGGCCTTGGTCATCGCGATATTGGGATGGTGGCGGGTATAGGAAGAGGTCTTCACGCGGATACCTTTTTCGAGCCCGTCCTGGCCGAGGTAGGAGCCCCATTCCCAGGCGGCGACGATACAGTGAACGCTCAGGTTGTCGGCTCTGAGGCCCATGCCCTCGGAGCCATAAAAGACCATCGGCCGGATATAGGCGCTTTCGAGCTGGTTGTCGCGCACCGCGGCGATCTGGGCATCCATCAGTTGTTGCAGGTCGTAGGTAATCGGCATCGCCAGCACCCTGCAGGAGTCGAGCAGGCGCCGGGTGTGGGCTTCCAGCGCGAATATCGCGGTACCCTGTTCGGCGTTGTAGGCGCGCACGCCTTCGAAACAACCCATTCCGTAATGCAGGGTATGCGTTAATACATGGGTCGTCGCCTCGCGCCATGGCACCATTTTGCCGTCATACCAGATAAACCCGTCACGGTCGGACATCGACATTTTCAATTCTCCAGGCCGAAACATTCGTTCCAGCATAAGACAACCTGTTTAAGCTGCTCGTCGATCACCCCGGCGTCAACTTCGCTGGACTGGTCTCGCAACACGGATTCGTGCAGCAAGCGATGATATTCAGTGTATATTTCGACCAGTCGCGATTGCGAAAGGGTGATCAGGTCTAACCGAAATAACTCCTTGAGCAGGCTTATGTTATCAGAATATAAATGACCTGAGCCAATTTTATTTGCGAACGCCAGCACCCAGTATTGCACCAGAAACTCGATATCGACCATCGCGCCGCGCGAGTGCTTCAGGTCCCTGCGATCGCCCTCGGGCGGCCGTTTGGCGCGATAGATGCGCTCGCGCATTTCGACGATCTCGCGGCGCAGTTCGCGCGGCTCGCGCGGCAGCCGCAGTACCTGGTCGCGAATTTCTTCGAAAGCCTCGCCGATGGCCGGGCTGCCGGCCACGAATCGGGCCCTGACCAGCGCCTGGTGTTCCCAGGTCCAGGCCTTTTCCAGTTGATAACGGCGATAGGCGCCGACGGTCGAAACCAGTAACCCCTTGGAACCCTCCGGGCGCAGCCTGGAATCGATTTCGTAAAGCTTGCCCGATGCGGTCAATACGCTGGTCATCGAGATGACCTTTTGCGCGAGCCGGGCGAAATAAACCGAATTGTCGATGCACTTGTCGCCGTCGGTGTGCTGATCCTCGCCGTCGGAGTCGTGCAGAAAAATGATATCCAGATCGGACTGGTAGTGCATTTCCAGTCCGCCCAGCTTGCCGTAGCCGATGATTGCGAAACCGGCTTCGCGCTGGCGCCCCGATTCCCGGCATAGCGGTCTCCCGTACTGCGCCTGCAGCGTCCGGGTGGCCAGCTCCAGCGCCGCATCCAGCACCACTTCGGCGAGTTCCGAAATATACCGGCCCGCCTGCATGGCGTCGATTTCGCGGGCCAGTTCGGTGCCGGCGATCACCAGGATATGCTCGCGCTTGAACAGGCGCAGGGTGTCGAGCTCGAGCTCGGTATCTCCCTCGACGCTCGCCAGTTGCCGTTGCAGGCGTTGCCGCAGCCCGGGTTTGTCGAAACCTTGCTGGCTGCCGGGCTGCAGAAGACTTTCCAGCAGCATCGGATAATCCGCGACCTCGCCCGCGATCCAGGCGCTGCTGGCGAACAGCGTCGACAGCCGATCGAGCAGGGCCGGGTTCTGGTGGAGCAATTCGAAATAAACGCTGCGCCCGGCGATCGACGAAAACAGGCGCATGAAGCGCTCGAACAACAGTGCCGGGTGGTCGAAAGACCTGATCCGGCCGAGCAATTCCGGAAGCAGCTTATCGAAGCGCTGCCTGGCGCGCGCCGACATGTAACCGCAGGCATTGGAGTGCAGAAAAAGATTCAGCTGGCGGTTGATTTCCGGTGCTTCGCCGACGCCGGAGCGCGCGACGAAGTCCCATTGGCGGTCGTCCTCGATTCCGTCGGCAAAGATATCGTCGATCAACGGCTCCGTGCCGGAATCCGACTCCTGGCGGAACAGGTCGCGAAAAACGCGGTTTACGCACTCGCGGTGCTCGCCCAGCCGCGCGGCGAGCGCCTGCCAGTCGTCGAATCCCATGCCGTATGCGATACGCGCCTGCTGCGCGGGATTTTCCGGCAACTCGTGGGTCTGGCGGTCTTCGTACATCTGGATACGATTCTCCAGTATGCGCAGAAAACAATAGGCATCGCGCAGCGAAGCCAGGGTTTCCGCATCGACGAAATCCTCGTCCTCGAACGCCTCGAAGCAGGCGAAGATCGACGGGTTTTGCAGACGGTGATTGCGTCCCCCCCTCAGAATCTGGAAGGCTTGTACGAAGAATTCGATTTCGCGTATGCCTCCCGGGCCGAGCTTGATATTTTCCCCCATGCCCCGGGACCTGGACTGCGCGTCTATCTTTTGCTTGAGCCCCGCGAGCCCTTCGAATACGCGGTAGTCGTGATAGCGGCGGTAGACGAAAGGTTTCAGCATCGCAGCCAGATGCTCGCGGCTGGAGGCGCTGCCGGTAATCACGCGTGCCTTGACCATCGCGTACTGTTCCCACTCGCGGCCGTGCAGCTGGTAGTAATGTTCGAGCGCGCCGTGATTGAGTACCAGCGGGCCGGATTCGCCCCAGGGTCGCAGGCGCAGGTCTACCCGGTAGACGAAGCCGTCCTCGGTAGTCTCGCCGAGGACCCGGGTCATCAGCTTGACCAGGCGGCTGAAATACTCCTGGTAGCTGAGACGGCCGTAACCGGTGAGCTCGCCGTCGCTCTCGAAGCTGCAAATCAGGTCGATGTCGGAAGAAAAATTGAGCTCGCCGCCGCCGAGTTTGCCCATGGCGATGATATCGAGCTCCATCGGCTCGCCGTCGCCGTCCACCGGCTGGCCGTGTTTGACGGCCAGCTGCCGGTTGCAGGCCGCGAGCGCCGAGCCGACGAGCCGCTCGGCAAGGTCGCTCAGGCGCTTCAGGGTGAGTTCGATCGTATCTCCCTCGACCACGTCGCGGTATATGATTTCGACCAGTTTGCGGTGGCGGTAGCGCCTGAGTTCGCGTTCCAGTCCGTCGGTGTCGGGAGGATTTTCGCCGCCGAACGCGATCGCTTCCGCGTCGAGGCTGAATTGCCGTGCTTCGAGCAGGATTTCGATTTGCCGGGGATCGCGCTGCAAATGATGCAGGGCGTAGGGGCTGGCGATCGCCAGCCGCTCGATTTTTTGCCGCGCTTCGCCGTCGATGCCGCGCGAGCGCAGATATTCGGCCACCGGTTGCCACTGAACGCGGTCGTCGGCAAGCAGGGCAGGGGTGTCTCCGGCGAGATTCATAGCGGATAGTCGCAAATGAGAACGGTTATTATTTACGTCACGAACGATATTCTTTAAAATTCGTCCGGATTACAGGCCAGGCCCGCATCCGGCATTTCGAGTTTAACGCCGAAACCGTCCTGTAAACCAATTTAATTTTAATCGATTGCCGATTATTCCCGACCGCGGCGAATTTGAACCGGGAACCGGCAGTCTCTCGTCGAGCAATCATTCCTTGAGATCAGCCATCGCAAGCCAGTCCCTCCTGCAACGCTTATGGAAGCCCGGCGTTTTGCTGGTCGCGTTACTGTTCAGCCTGCCGGTCTTCACGATCGCCAGCTACGTCGTCTACCCGTCGAACGAGATCTGGCAGCACCTGCTCGATACCGTGCTCGCCGAATACCTGACGAATTCCGTGCTGTTGATGCTCGGGGTCGCCGCGGGCACGTTGCTCATCGGTGTCGGTTGCGCCTGGCTGACGAGTGTCTGCGTGTTTCCCGGCAAGCGGGTCTTCGCCTGGGCACTGTTGCTGCCGCTCGCATTCCCGGCCTATATCATCGCCTACACCTATACCGGCATGTTCGATTTTGCCGGGCCCGTGCAAACCTGGATCCGGGAAACCACGGGCTGGGGCGCCCGCGATTATTATTTCCCGGAAATCCGCACGCTGGGCGGGGCGGTGGTCATGCTTTCGCTGGTGCTTTATCCCTATGTCTACCTGCTGGCGAGGGCCGCGTTTCTCGAGCAATCGGTTTGCGTGCTCGAGGTCAGCCGCACCCTGGGCTGCTCGGTGTGGTCGAGCTTTTACCGCGTCGCGCTGCCGCTCGCCCGGCCGGCCGTGGTCGCCGGCCTGTCGCTGGCGTTGATGGAAACGCTGGCCGATTACGGCACCGTGTCCTATTTCGGTCTCGGGGTTTTTACTACCGGTATATTCCGTACCTGGTTCGGTCTCGGCGACGCCGCGGCGGCGGCCAAGCTGGCCGCGATCCTGATGACCTTCGTGATCACCCTGATAGTCATCGAGCGCTGGTCGCGGCGGCGCGCGAGGTATCATCATGCCACTTATCGCTACCGGGCCCTGCCGCAGTATCGCCTGCGCGGTTATCGCGCCTGGCTGGCATTCGCCGCCTGTTTCGTTCCCCTGTTCGCCGGTTTCCTGCTGCCGGCCGGGCAGCTTGCCGTCTGGGCGCTGGATACCTGGCGCGAAATGGTCGATGCATCCTTTCTGGTTCTGGCATTGAATTCGCTGCAGCTGGCGCTGACCGCGGCCGTGCTGGCCGTGGTGCTGTCGCTGTTCCTTGCCTACGGCAAACGCGTGCTCGACAGCAGGAGCATCGATGCCGCGATCCGCATGGTCGCCACGGGCTACGCGGTGCCGGGAACCGTGATCGCGGTCGGGGTCATCATCCCGCTGGCCTGGTTCGACAACAGCGTCGACTCGCTGATGCGTTCGAATTTCGGTATCTCCACCGGCCTGCTGCTCTCCGGCAGCCTGTTCGCGGTGATGTTCGCCTACATGGTCAGGTTCCTGGCGGTATCGATACAGGCGGTGGAGTCGGGGCTGATCAAGGTCAGGCGCTCGATGGACGAGGCCGCGCGCTCGCTGTCCAGCGGGCCGATGGAAATATTGCTGCGCGTCCATCTGCCGCTGATGAAGGGGACGGTGCTGACCGCGGCATTGATCGTATTCGTCGACGTGATGAAGGAACTACCCGCAACCCTGATCCTGCGGCCGTTCAATTTCAATACGCTCGCGGTGCGCGCCTTCGAACTCGCCTCGGACGAGCGCCTCGCCGATTCGTCGACCGCCGCGCTGGCGATCGTCGCGGTCGGCCTGCTACCGGTCGTGCTGCTCAGCCACAGCATCAGCGGCTCGAGGGCGGCCTCGTGAGTTCACGGGTCGAAATCGAAAAACTCGATGCCGGTTACGACGACCTGCAGGTTTTGAACCAGGTCGATTTTTCGCTCGAGCCGGGCCAGATCGGCTGCATACTCGGCCCCAGCGGCTGCGGCAAGACCACGGTATTGCGCGCGATTGCCGGATTCGAGCCGATCTGGCGCGGACGCATCCTGATCGACAGTGTGCTGGTCAGTTCCGAGGCAACCTGCCTGCCGCCCGAAAAGCGCAATGTCGGCATGGTCTTCCAGGATTTCGCATTGTTCCCGCATCTCAAGGTCGAAGACAATATCCGCTTCGGATTGAAAGGCATGGATGCGAAGGAACAGCAAATCCGGGTGCAGGAGATGCTCGCGATCGTCGGCATGCCGGCCTTCGCCAAAGCCTATCCGCACCAGTTGTCGGGCGGCCAGCAACAACGCATCGCCCTGGCGCGAGCGCTGGCTCCGAAGCCGTCCGTGTTGTTGCTCGACGAACCTTTTTCGAGCATGGACGCCGAATTGCGGGAACAGCTCGCGCGCGAGGTCAGGAATATTCTCAAGCAGGAAAACCGCACCGCGATCCTGGTGACCCACGATCAGCACGAGGCATTCGCGATGGCCGACCGGATATGCGTGCTGCACGAGGGCGTGGTCCAGCAGCAGGGCAGCGGTTACCAACTCTATCACACGCCCGCCAATCGTTTTGTCGCCGACTTCGTCGGCCAGGGAGTAATAATCCCGGCGACGGTCGAAAACGCGACCACGGTGAAAACCGACCTGGGTATAATCGAAGGCGACGAGCCGATCGATGCCGAGCCGGGCGCGATGGTAGACGTGTTGATCCGTCCCGACGACGTGGTTCACGACGACGAAGCCAGCGAGTCGGCGGTGGTGGTCGAAAAAGCCTTCCGCGGTGCCGATTTTCTATACTATCTGCGCATGGACAGCGGTATCGAGGTCATGTGTCTTGCACCGAGTCATCATAACCATAAAATAAACGAACGCATCGGGATCCGTCTCAACGTTGACCACCTGGTCACCTTTTCCCGTAACTAGACACCAGGCTAAGGCCGAGTTTCAATGATCAGTAAAATACTCATTACCCTCGGGGTAATCGTCGCCTGCATGTGGCTTCTGAAGACACGCGGCAAACCCGAACTGAGGGAAATCAGGAACCCGGCCGAGGAACGGCGCAAGAAGCAGTTCCGCAATGCCGCCATCGCCTTCATGATGATCATGGTGATCGCTGCCGGGATAATGCTTTATCTACAGGTCGAGGAGCACAACGCGGTCGTAACCGTGCACGTCGTCAATACGCAATCGGGAGAGACGAAAACCTACCAGGTCAGAAAAAACGAGATCCACAGCGACGGTTTCACGACCCTGGACGGGACCCGGGTTTATATCGCCGGCGTCGAGCGCATCGAGATCGAGGCGCCCGACTAGCCGCCAGGGGCCTGGATCCGGCTCTTGATCGCCGCCATCACGGGTTCGAAATCGGAACTCGGGACGCTTACCAGCAAGCCCTCGTTGCGATAAAAGTCGACCAGCGGCGCGGTTTCCTGGTTGTAGACTTCCAGCCGGTTTTCTATCGCTTCCTCGGTCTCGTCGTCGCGCTGGACGATATCGGTACCGCCGCAGACGTCGCAAACGCCGTCGACGGCCGGGGGTTTGCTCTTGATGTTGTATATGGCGCCGCAATTGCTGCAGGTGCGGCGGGTGGTCAGGCGATCGATGATCACCTCGCGGGGAATATCGAGCTCCAGTGCGCAATCGAGCTTTTCACCGAGCTTTTCGAGCAACGCCTTGAGCGCCTCGGCCTGCGGCAGGGTGCGCGGGAAGCCGTCCAGCAGATAACCCTTCTTGCAGTCGGGCTGTTGCAGGCGTTCCTCCATGATTCCCATGATCAGCTCGTCGGAGACCAGATTGCCGGCTTTCATCGCCGCTTCGGCCTGTTTGCCGAGTTCCGTCCCGGCGGCGACCGCGGCACGCAGGATGTCGCCGGTGGAGATTTGAACCGAGCCGTCGTACTCCATCAAGGCCTTGGCGATGGTGCCCTTACCGGCGCCCGGCGGTCCTAGCAGGATGATTTTCATGGTGAATCCTCGTTTCGGCTGATTTTATTGTCCATTCTCCGGGTTTGGGCGGGGATGACAATATCAATCTGCAAATTACGCGGATTCGGGGGCGGTCAGGGTGATTGTAATGTTGCGCCGATGGGGCCGGTAGCGATGCTCCCAGAGGAACAGTCCTTGCCAGGTGCCGAGTGCCAGCCGGCCGGCGCGCACCGGCAGGGTGATTTCGCTTTGCGTCAATACCGAGCGGATATGTGCGGCCATGTCGTCAGGCCCCTCCTGGTCGTGCAGGTAGGCCGGGTCGCCATCGGCAACCAGCTTCTCGAGGTAATTTTCGAGGTCGCGAAGCACGTTGCCGTCGGCATTCTCGGTGATCACCAGCGAGGCGCTGGTGTGGTGGATGAAAACGTGGCACAGGCCCCGGTCGCCGGCCTTGCCGCGGATCGCCGCCTCGACCTCGGGGGTGATTTCGATCAAGGCTCGTCCCCGGGTTTCGATGCTGATGGTTTGCTGGTCGAACATGCGATTGGCTCAATTCGGCAGGCGAACGACGGGCAGGGTGCTCGATGTCACGGCTCGCGGGCCAGCCGCGGCTGGCCGCTTCTGTCTGCGGCGCCTGTTCAAATTGAAGCCAGCTTGGCCTGGCTTTTATTCTTGTGCTGGGGATCGAGGATAGTGGGGGCGAGAAAATCGTCGTTGCTTTCGGGATAGTCGAGCGTGAAGTGCAGGCCCCGGCTTTCCTTGCGCTCGAGCGCCGAGCGGATGATCAGATCGGCGACCACGACCAGGTTGCGCAGCTCGAGCAGATCGGGGGACACCTTGTAATTGCCGTAGTATTCGTTGATCTCGCTTTTCAGCAGACCGCTGCGGTGCAGGGCGCGCTCGAGACGCTTGTTGGTGCGGACGATACCGACGTAATCCCACATGAAACGCCGCAATTCGTCCCAGTTGTGGGCGACCACGATATCCTCGTCCGAATCGGTCACCTGCGATTCGTCCCAGCGCTCGAGCAGCGGCAAATCGCCGACCGGCTCGATCTCGCCGGCGATATGTCCCGCCGCCGCCTGCGAAAAAACCAGGCATTCGAGCAGCGAATTGCTGGCCATGCGGTTCGCGCC
>JASFKL010000072.1:0-14211 GCA_050118655.1 Gammaproteobacteria bacterium
TCTTCGGGCAGTTTTCACTAAGGTCCCGGTTTAGGAAAGGATTCCGGATAAGCGCTGCGCGCTTTCCGGAATGACGGTGTTGGTCAGGGGCCTTTTTTGTGTCTGGCGGAGAGACGAGGCCGCACAATCCCGTCCTCGATGTTTCAGTTCTTCCCACTAATGCCCCAACCTCAAAAAATAGATTCCGGACAATCGTTATGCGCTTTCCGGAATAACGATATGTTCCAGGGGCCTTTTTTATGTCTGTCTGATAGACGAGGCCGATGAAAACCCTCTGGTTCGACCAATTCGCCGGGAGGCCGTCGCGCTTCCATGCGCTTCGCAATCCCTCTCTCTCCGGTTTCGAGTTTCAAATTTGGCTGCGATTAAAACCTCGGAATTCCCTGCAAGATCCAGGAAAACCGCTTTGCGGTTTCCGGGATGACGCTACGCGTCATTTGGACAGCGCGAAGCGCTGGCCCCGGAGACCGGCATCAGCCGCCCGGAAGGATGCGGCACAGGGATGCGCTGTTTCGGCACAGCGCGCACAATCCCTCTCTTTGCGGTTTGCATGTTTCAAAACCGCCTGCGATTAAAGCCCCGGAATTCGTGACAAGGTCCCGACTGTCCGACGCGTCGGTAACCGCTGCGCGGTTTCCGGAATGATGCCGCGTGTCGCAAGCAGAAAACTCGTTTGTCATTGTCCCTGGGCCTGAATTGCAGATTCATACCGGTCATCTGTGCGCCGCTTCTCGGAGACCCACCACCACGGTACGCGCGCGAAGATGTGAAAATATACCTGCTGGAACCTCGATGGGAACGGCTTTGACTTTCTTAAGGGTATGCGCATCGTAGATCACGAGTTGGTCGCCACTATACCCGGAGCTGACATAGGGGTAGTCGCCGCGCGCCGTGTATTCGGGAAAATGCGAATGTACGCGCGTGTGTCCCGCGACCGTGAGTGTTCTGACAACTTCAAGGCTGTTTTTTGTCGATGAACTGGATTTCGCGCGCGCTCGGGCCGGTGCCGACGATATCGATTACTATATACGGCGCGTCAGGATGAGCGGCAGGCGATTCGGTGGGACCCAGGACCGGGATGCGTTTTATCACTTCGAAAGTTTCCATATCAAAAACGGTTACTTCGTATGGTTCGCAGGGACGCACGCCGATGTTGGTGCCTATTCCCAGTAGTCGGCCATGCGAGCGCACCACGGCGCCGGAACCGAGGTGCGGCTGACAACCGGCGGGAATCTTTTTGACGATTCGCTTTTCGATCAGGTCGATGGCGGCGTTGATATTGTCGTCGTAAGAGGAAACCACCAGGTAACGGCCGTCCGGCGAGAGAAAGGCATCGTGCAGATGTCGGCCGACGCCGGTTATTCTGGTGACAGGAATGCCCGGCGAATTCAGATCCATGATCCATACCTGGCCTGTTTGCTCCAGAGCGATCAGGAAGTAGTCCGCGTAGGGAGTAGCGGTTATCATCCCCGAGTCCGATTCGACCAGCTTGCCGTCCGGATCGACACCGGATAGTTCCAGCAGCTCCAGTGGCTCCAGGGTCTCGGAATCCAGGATCACTACCGTGTTGGGAACGAAGGAACCCGCGGCAAGGTAACGCCTGTCGCGCGATACGGCGAGCGTAGTGCCATTCAATCCGGCCCGCATCCGACGCACGGCTTTTAACGAGTAAAGATCGATCTTCAGGATATGACCGGCATCGGTTCGGACATAGGCCCAGCGCTCCTGTGTCGGATGGAAGTCCATTAAATTCGGGGCAAATCCGGTAGCCACCTCGCCGATTATCTCGTTGTTTCTACCGTCGAAGAACACGACCCGTGCCTTGTCGTCGGCGGCGAATCGACCGCGCGCCATGACCGCCATCAGGTCATCGAGATCGTAGATTGCCTAGGTCGGTTTAGCGGGCAGGATGGACTCGTCTTCAACGAGCACCTCCAGCGAGCGCCGTATGTTTTCCATCCCCCAGGATAGAGACTGTTCCGGGTGCAGGGATATCAGCGAAGCCAGCAGATCCATGTCCCTGTTCGATAATCCACCTCCCCACGTGGGATGCTGCGGCATCAGCGTGACTGCGCCTCCGGTGATAATTTTTGCACTGATCTGCGCCCGGGTTAGCCGGGTTTCGTCGCTATTGAGCGCCGGTCCGATATATCCGCCGCGGTCGGCACCGTGTCACACGGCGCAATGATCCGCATACAGACGTTCCGCATAGTCGAAATCTTCGGCACGGGTAGAAGACGGCGAGCCCGGCAGTGACGTTATCCAGAGGACAAGCACCAGAAAATGCCATGCGCTTTTCGGCGATCCATTCATCAATCAATGCCCCAGTACTAATTTCCAGAACTGCAAGACAGGCGCGAATCAGCTGCTTCGCGGCATTCGACCGGAATTTCCGGGTCGAGCAGACATCCGTTTGTTGCGCAACCGGGCCTGCCGCGCTTCTCCTGGGGAGCCGTCCCGGCGATCGGGCAGGGCGCCGTCGCGCCGGTATGCAATCCGATCGCTATCAACCCGGTTTCGGATATCTTTTTTTACCGGTAATCCTCGGCTGTTACCGCTTCGAAACCGGACACCACGTCCAGCAATTCGGTTGTGATCGCTTCCTGTCTCCTACGCCGATATCGAGTGCTTATCTCTTCCAGCTTCTCGCCGATGTTTTTCTCCGCCGACTGCATGGCTCCAAGCCGGCTGGCATGCTCGCTGGCCTGGGATTCGGCGCAAGCCCTGAAAATGGAGACAAAGAGATACTGGCGCAACAAGGCGGCGAACAGACGCTTGCGATTCATGCTGAAGGTGGGCAGGCCGCGGGATGGCCAGGGTGCTTCTTCCAGCCGCTGGAAGTGCCGCAGATCGACGGGCAATAACTGCACTTCGGTCGGTCGATACCCACCGCTACCGAGGTGGTGGTTATAGAAGATATACACGTATCGAATAGCATCCTGGCTGCGCCATTCGTCGATCTTTCTCAGTATCTGCTGCACTGTGGTGGTGATGCGGTCTGCGGAACCTGGTAGTTGATAGTCTTGCTCGACAGAATGCCCGGCATGTTCCAGCCTGGCGGTCACGCGGGAACCGACCGACACCAGCAGACAATTCTCGGGGCCGGCCGCCGATGCGTTCAGACGTTGCAGGGCGCGGGTGACTATTTCTTCGTTGAAGCGGCCGCACAAACCATGGTCGGATCCGAACACGATTGCGGCCAGAATCCGGCTTTCGCCCGGATCATCCGTCAGGGCGGGGAGGGCTTCCATCTCTTTCAACACCACGTGCATACCCAGTTCCACGGTTCGATAGTATTCAGCCAGGGATTGCGATGCATGCTCGTACTGGCGGATGCTCACCGCCGAGAGAGCCTTCATGGTCCTGACGACGCCGTGCAACTCGCCCAGCGTATCAATGCGGCGTTGAAGCCGTTCGATCGACTCCATCGGCGGTTCTCCTGGTGAGCTCGAGTACGTCGCGCGCGACATCGAGCAGCCGCGCCCATTCCGATTCGGCGAGAGTCTTGCCCTGCTCGATGCGCTCGCAGACTTCGGCCAGTTCTTCGAGTACCCGGCTCTGCACGACAGGCCCGATCAGAGAAACCTCGTGCAGCGGTAGCTCATCGAACAGACCCGCCGTAACCGCCTTCAATACAGCGACCTGGGCGCTGGTACTCTGTGGTTGATGCTCGGCCTGTCGTAAAACTTCGCGTACCCGGCGGCCGTGCTCGATCGTGTGCCGGGTTCGATCGTCCAGGCGGGATGCGAAGCGGGCGAAGGTTTCGAGTTCCTCGAACTGGGAATAGGCCAGACGCAGGTCGGCGGATACGGCACGCAAAGCCGGGAACTGGGTCTTACCTCCTACCCGCGATACGGATTTGCCCACGTCTATGGCGGGAAGTTGTCCCTTGTGGAACAGCACCGGCGAGAGATAAATCTGGCCATCGGTAATGGAAATCAGATTGGTCGGGATATAGGCGGAAATGTCCTGGGCCTGGGTTTCGATAATGGGCAGCGCGGTCAGTGATCCGCCGCCGGCCGTCTCCCGGAGGTGGGTAGAACGCTCGAGCAGGCGGGAGTGAACGTAAAAAATATCTCCGGGATAGGCTTCGCGGCCGGGCGGGCGGCGTAATAGCAGGGAAAGCTCGCGATAGGCGCGGGCGTGCCGCGTCAGGTCGTCATAGACGATAAGTACATCGCGGCCCTGTTGCATGAAAAATTCGGCCATCGTGGTAGCCGCGTAGGGCGTGATGAACTGCAATCCGGGCGGGTCCTCCCCCGAACCCACGACGATGGTCGTATACTCCAGCGCCCCGTGATGGCGCAGGGTATCCACCACGCGGGCCACCGCGGTGCCGCGCTGGCCGATGGCACAGTAGATACATATCATGTCCCTGCCCCGCTGATTGATGATGGTGTCGACGGCTACCGAGGTTTTACCGGTCTGACGATCGCCGACGATCAATTCGCGCTGGCCGCGGCCGATAGGGATGAGAGCGTCCACCGCCTTGATGCCGGTCTCCAGCGGTACGTTTACCGGGGCCCGCTCGGTGACCGTGGGAGCCGCGCATTCGACGGGACGGCGCTCGCTGAAGCGCAGGGGGCCGCCGTGATCGAGTGCATTTCCGGTAGCGTCTATTACCCGGCCGATCAGCCCCTCTCCCACCGGGGTGTCGGCGATGCGGCCGGTGGCGCGTACTTCCGCTCCCGCGCCGAGGCTCGCGCTTTCGCCCAACAGAATCACGCCGATTTCCCGCGGCTCCAGATTTATGGCGATACCTGACACCCCTCCCGGAAATTCCACCAGTTCCTCGGCGGTAACGCTCGGCAGCCCCGATACCCGGGCAATACCGCCGCCTACATACTCGACGGCCCCGATTTCACCGAGACTCAAATCCGCCAACTCGACCGCGAGTGCCTTATCCAGGGCGGCCGTCGTCGTCGCGAGCACGTTGCTCAGCAACCTGTCATTCGCCGTCGGCACCGATTGCTCCGAGTTGTTTTTGCATGCGTTGCTCGAGCTTTTCGAGATAATCCGCCAGGGTCCAGCTCAGTCGGTAGCCGGATTTTGCCAGCTCGATGCCACACAGCAGATCTGGCGACTCGTCGTAGCGGATCTCGATATCCGCGTCGATAGATTCGCGCAGCGCTCGCGTCAGCCGGCGTCGTAGCGTCGAGTTCAGTTCGAACGTGGTCGTCACCCGAACGGGCTCGACGGTTTCGGCCAGTGTGCGGCGTGATTCCTCATCCAGCGATTCGAGCTTTTGAATGAATGCCTGAATGATCTGCTCTTCGAGCCCGGCAGTCGCGAGATCTCCGAGCGCGTGGCGGGCGATGGACTGGATGGATTCGGAAGCCTGTTGCCTCAGGCCGCGCATGAACTCCTGTTTTTCCTCTGCCACCTGACGTTGCCAGTGGCTGCGCTGAGCGGCAACCTCGACGCGAGCCTCGTCGAGTAGTTCCAGGCGCTCGGTATCCGCTGCTACCCTGCCCTTCTCCATCAACTCGTCACGTTTCTTATCCAGACTCCTGATCTTGCGTTGATAGTCCTCTGTCTTGTCCAGGGCTATCTGTTCGCGTTGTTCGGCGTTATGAAGATGCTCGGCGATACGCTGTTCGCGCTGCTCCATGGCGTTGATGACCGGGGCGTATAAAAAGTGCTTGAGCAGCCAGACCAGGATCAGGAAATTGGTAATCTGGGCGATGACCGTCAACCAGTCGATCTGCATGCGTCAACCTCCGGCCCGGGCCACCGCATGGTCCCAGAAGGGGTTGGCGAATATCAGGATCATGGTCACCACGAAGCAGTAGATGGCAGTGGATTCAATCATCGCCAGACCCACGAACAGGGTGCGGGTAATGGTGCCTGCTTCATCGGGCTGCTGGGCGATGGCAGCAAGCGCCTGGGCTACCGCACGAGCTTCGCCGAGAGCCGGTCCTATCGATCCAATGGCAATAGTCAATCCCGCCGTGATGATGGATGTCAGAGCGATCAGGTCAAGATTTTCCATTGGGATCTCCATTTGATTGATAGTCGGATTTCGGGTCCGGTCCTGCATTAGCTGGTTCGTCGGGGCTCTTTCGCGCGGCAGAGGCCGATGCAATATAGACCGTGGCGAGGATAGCGAATATGTAAGCCTGTATAGCGCCGGTAATCAGGCCCAGCAGCTGCATGACAACCGGGAAGAGGAACGGCGTCAGGGTCAATAGTATGGCCACGATCACCGTCCCGCTCATGACGTTGCCGTAAAGGCGTACCGCGAGCGCGATCGTACGGGAAATCTCGCCGATGAAATTGAACGGCAGCATCAGCGGCGTCGGCTTGATGTAGTGCTTGAGATACTCGAGAGGACCCTCGTGCGCGATACCGTAGGCGGGTACCGCAAAAAATACGCAGATGGCCAGTGCCGTGGTTGTCGACAGGGAGCCGGTAGGCGGTAGATAGCCCGGCACGATGATCAGTAGATTGGCGGCCAGTACGAAGATGAACAGCGTACCCACGAAGGGCAGGTAAGGATCTGGCGCCCGCCGACTGACCGCGCGTATCTGGTCGCGCAAGCCAATCACTATCACTTCCAGCAGGTTTTGCCAACGAGAAATTTCCGGTCCGCTGGACAGCCGCCGTGTTATCAGCCAGGCGCTGCCGGTCAATAACAGCATCACCAGCCAGGTGTAAGCCATCGTGGCATTGATATGTGCAGGGCCCCATTGCCATAAAATAATACTGTCCGGACTGATTTTCACGGCGAGGTTTCCGAACTCGATCGCGCGATTGTAGCCTTTCTCCTCTGGTTCAGCCGCCCGGCCGCCAGCATGCGAACCAGGATAAAGCCGAGCAGGGATGTCAACAGGCGATCCCATTGACCGAATTTAAGAATCAGGTAGAACGCGGTCAGCACCAGGACCAACCGCAGTAGCAGACTCGACATCAACAACAACGCCGGTCGCCGGCTATGCGGCAGCTGGCGCAAGGTTTGCCACAGCGCGGCGAAGTAGCCGGCGCCTAGAAGCATCCCCAGGAAAAAGGCGCCCGCGAGGCTGCCGATGCTGGCCCATTCGAAATCAGCCATTTGGAATCCCCGCTGTCCGGATCGGTCGGCCGGCTGTAAACAGGCCGGCGGAGACGGCCGGGATCCCGGCTGCGAGACGAGTATCAATCACGGGTGCTCTCCTGCCTGACCCAGTACCAGGCGTTCAGGCAGCCTACGGCAACGCCGATGATCAATAACGTCAAAGTCCATGAAGCCGGGCCGGGCCAACGGCGATCGATCCATATTCCGAGCGCCACGCCGATCAGGGCCGGGATGGCGATAGACCAGCCTACCAGGCCGAACATGCCGAGCCAGAACCAGGCGGTGCGCGCTTCCTCCCGGCGCGCCCGCAGCTTGCGTTCGGCCTTGCGTTCCACCTCTTTCTGCAGATGCTGGTCGGGGAGATCGGTATGACTATCGTGCCGATGCTCAGCCATTGCCCAGTTCTTCCAGTTCGATGAAGCGCCGGATGGTACCGGCTTCCAGGCGGGCCAGCGCGGTACGCGCTATCCTTTCATGCTCGTCAAGTTCGAGAAACCGCTTTTCAACCGTTGCATGCAAACTGTCGAGGTCGGCCCCGCGCACCGCATTGAACGTGGACACCAGAACCCGGTCGCCACATTTGACCAGGGTTCCCTCGTCGATCGCGACAAATCTTTCTTTGCCTTCGGTGGGATAGAAATAGAGGATGCCGGGAACCAGGGCGGCAACGAAATCGATATGGCGCGGCAGCAGGCAAAAGGAACCGTCCATCGCTTCGGCAATAATCTTGATCACGGGTTCGTCGATCATGATTTCCGTGGGCAGCAAGAGCTTGAACTGCATATTAATCGGAAGCATCGATCGAAGCCTCGTCGATTTCGCCAATCATGTACAGCGCCTGCTCACTCACTTTCTCGAATTCACCGGCCAGAATACGCTCGCATCCGCCAATGGTCTGCTCGAGCGGAACCAGCTTGCCGGAAAGGCCGGTAAACTGCTCGGTGGCGAAAAAGGGCTGGGTAAGGAAACGTTCGAGCCTGCGGGCCTTGCTCACGGTTTCGCGGTCCTTGCTGGAGAGTTCCTCGATGCCCAGCATCGATATGATGTCCTTGAGCTCCTCGTACTCGGCAAGTGTGCTACGCACCGACTGAGCTACCTGGTAATGGCGTTTGCCCACGATCGCCGGGTTGAGCATCTTGGAATCCGAACGCAACGCATCCACGGGGGGATAAAGCCCCTGACTCGCGCGATTGCGGGACAGTACGACCGATGCCGACAGGTGAGCGAAAATATGAACCGCGGCCGGGTCGGTGAGATCGTCGGCGGGAACGTAAACGGCCTGTACCGAGGTTATGGTTCCATTAGCGGAGCTGGCTATGCGCTCTTCGAGTTCGGCCAACTCGGTCGCCAGCGTCGGCTGGTAGCCGACTCGCGAAGGAATGCGTCCCATGAGTCCCGATACTTCGGTGCCGGACTGCACGAAGCGAAACACGTTGTCGATGAGCAGCAGCACGTCGCGCTTGGCCACGTCGCGAAAGTATTCGGCCACCGACAATGCGGCATGACCGACTCGAAACCTCGCACCGGGCGGTTCGTCCATCTGGCCGTAGATGAGAACTGCCTTGTCCAGTACTCCGAATTCCTGCATCGCGCGATATGTTTCTTCGGCCTCGCGTACACGTTCGCCGATGCCGCAGAACAGGCTGACGCCCTGGTAGCGTTCCGCCATGTTGTGGATCATTTCGTTAATCAGCACAGTCTTGCCCACGCCGGCGCCGCCGAACATTCCCGCTTTGCCACCGAGTTCCAGCGGTGTCAAAAGGTCGATGGCCTTGATGCCGGTCTCGAAGATATCGCTATGGGTGATTCGCTCCGAGAGCGGCAGAGGCGGGCAGTGGACGGGCCGTCGCTCCGTCGCAGCGAGAGGGCCTTTATCGTCAATGGGTTTGCCGAAGACGTCGATCATGCGCCCGAGCAAGGCTTCACCGACGGGGATATCAAGCTCGTGGCCGGTATCTTCGACCGGCATGCCGCGACCCAAACCACGCGTGGGGTTTAACGCGATACAGCGCACCATCTCTTTATCGAGATGGGTTTGAACCTCGAGAACGACCGGATTCCGGAGCTCGACACGCAGCTGGCGATGGCGCGCAGGAAGTGGCGGAGGGAAGCGCACGTCGACCACGTTGCCCCGCACCGCGGTAATCCGGCCGCAGGTAATCGGTCTGGATTGTTCCGCCAGTTGCTCCATTCGTATTTTTTCAGTGCACTCCGTTGGGTGGATTGTCGACTACATGGGAGGGCTGTTCAAGCTATTGATGCGGGGTTCGACGCCAGCGCGGTCCGTATCTGCCCGGTCTGGTTACGGAAATGCAGGCATAGTAGGTTCCGTACCTTCTATCTCCGCCTCGGGATGATGTTTTTTTACCAGATCGTCGATTTCTTCGATGCGATCCTTCGGCACATCGACCATCATCAGAAGCTCGCCCTTTTCGACAGCCCCCTGGAATTTCTGAATCCGGCTGTTGGGGACATCGACACCAATCATGCTGGACATGAGCGCGCCGACGCCCACGCCGGTTAAACCGGTTGCCAGGATTGCTCCTCCACCCAGAACCAGCCCGGCCGGCGGGAAGGTAACGGCAATAATTCCGGCCAGAATCCCGGTTACGCCGCCGATTGCAGCGCCGCGCTCCAGCGACGGTATCAGATCGCTCCGCTGGGCCAGTTTGGCTTCCGGCAGGTCTTCCATGGGCATGCCTTCCTTCGCGATCACGTGAATGTGTCTTTCCTCTACTCGAGCCAGTAACAATTCATTGTTGATTTTCCGTGCGCTATCGACAGTGGGTACCAGAAAATAAAGCCTTCTCATTATTTACTCCTTGGGGTTCTAGCGATTAAAAAATTATCGATTCGATCCGGGATATCTGAACTTACCCGGCCGACAGATCATCTCTTTGAAGCCGAATCCGGATGCAATTTGTATGGACATGACAAAAATTCGGGGGTCTGACGCTTCAGATTTCTCGATAAAATCCGTTTCCTGAGGCTGCTGGGAAACTTTAAATACCAATTCTAGATTTTTTCACCTGTTTTACCGTTGACAAAAATCAATGTTTGCAATCCAGTTGCGACCCGGCAGTGAAATTAACCGTGAGTCCGCCCCGTCGGGTATATATTTTGTTTGTCCAGCGACCGGTCGCAACGGATGTAACCAGTCTTAAAGGACAATCAACATCGATTGCCGGTAGTCTTCGAGGGATGTATCCAGGATTAGCGCGCTGCTTCGATTGTCAGCGTCAGTGCAAGGCCGGAACGAACGCCGAGAATTTCAGGCTATCGGCGCGAAAATTTTCGCGTTTTATCGAATCCGGCACAGCCGAGTCTTTATTGACGCAGCACAAGGTGAATGAAGGTCTCCCGCTTTATAATCTCGATTCAACAAAATTGTTCAAGACGGCTAGCCCGGCTTGTAAATTGATCGACGGCGAGGGGTTCGACTAAATGAGAATTGCAGTCGCTGCAATAACGATGGATATCGATTCCGAGGTAGCTAAACATGGTGCGAGGGCTCCATGTTATCTGGTGTTTGACGACCGGGGAGTCTTGTCGGAGTCAATAAACAATCCGTATTCAAGAGTTGATCGAGCAGCTGCACCGCAGGTGTCGGCCCTGTTGGCGGACAGGGGTATCACTATGGTGGCAGCCGGCGATTTCGGCCCCCGGTTCGTCGCCGAACTCGAGCAGAGAGGTATCGATATCGCTCGACGCAGCGGGCCGGTTTCCGATGTGGTCCAACAACTTATCGACTGAATAAACGGTATCTCGGCGAACGCAACCTGTTATCGTGGGAGTAATCGAATGCCTGACAAAGGTAACGCAATCGATCTCAAAAAGGCCTTGCTCGATCCCGGGTCGGTATTCACGAGTCCTGATGAAATACGCGATCATCGGGACCTGACGCGCGAGCAAAAGATCGACCTGCTGCGACGCTGGGCTTACGATGCCAGTGAACTCGCGGTCGCGGAAGAGGAGGGTATGGTGGGCGGCGAGTCCTCGGAAATCGACCGGATTCTTGCCGTGCTTGATGAATTGACCGATGGTTTCGATGTAGAACACAGCCCCCCGACCAAGCAGGAAGGTATCTGAACGGCTTGCGGGTCTGTCGGCCTCGAAAATACCATGATGCGAGGCAGGCAGGGTGCAGCCGGATCTTCGTTACCACGGGCGGTTAATTTCGGCCAGTTTACCGCCAGGCCTCTTAACCGCTATTCATGGCACTGACTGGCCCGGGGCGCTTCGCCCTGACGACAGTAAACGCGCCCCGGCCATAACCGCCGTACAAGGGTTCGATAGAGCTAGCCTCGTCCAGGCCCTTTGTCAGGGTCTGTACCCAGACAGCTTCGGTGAAACCTGCATCCTGCAGCAGCCGTTCTACCGCCGACGCCGAATAAAAGGTTGCGTCACGGTAGAAAACATTCTCGTCCTGGTGCGCCAGGTAA
Organism: Gammaproteobacteria bacterium; assembly: GCA_050118655.1. Taxonomy (GTDB): domain Bacteria; phylum Pseudomonadota; class Gammaproteobacteria. The sequence continues at coordinate 11,497 of JASFKL010000072.1, forward strand.
TGCTGACCGAGATTGCTGTCACGGTCGATAAATCCGGTTAAAAGTTCCCCGCCCGGTTTCAGTACGCGATGGGCTTCGGACATCATTGCATTGACGTCGTCCACGAAGCATATCGTGGTGACGCTCAGTGCGTAGTCGAAGCTGCAATCCGCGAAGGGCAGGGCTTCGGCGACCGCCTGGATGCAGGATATGCCTCTGTCAGCTGCATAATCCAGCACCTCGCGGGTGGGATCGATACCGATATGCACACCCAGGGGCGCGGCAAATCGCCCGGTGCCGACCCCGACGGCCAGTCCCAGGCCTCGCCAGGGCAGCAAGGCGCGAATAGCGAGCAACTCCGAATGGTAGGCCGCCGCATGACGAGTGAACCAGTCGTCGTAACGACGATGATGAGCCTCGAAAGGTGCAGATCTCGCCATGACTAGAGCAGACTCCGCAGGGCTTCGACGACGCGCGCGTTATCTTCGGGCAGGGCCGTGGTGACACGCATGAAACCGGAACCGAGTCGCGGATCTCCCAGTGGTTTGATGAAGATCCCTTGCTGCTTGAGGCTGTCGGCGATCTCGGCTGCATCGTGTGGAGCGAAATCGGCAAGAAAGAAATAGGTTTCGGTCGGATACGTTCGTACTCCGAGTGCCCGCAGGTCGGCGGCCAGGTCTTCGGTCCAGTTGCGCAGCCTGGCTGCTCGTTCCCTGATCTTGTCTTCGTGCTGTAAAGTCGCCAGTGCCGCGGCCTGGCTGGGCCGGGCCAGCGGATAGGCATCGTTATGGGTATTGAGGTCATCCGCCAGCGCCTCGGGCAAGATGGCATAACCCACGCGAAATCCCGCCAGGCTATGGGCTTTCGACAGTGTGCGGGTTACCAGCAGATTGGAATATTCCGGCACCAGGTGGGCGACGCTCTGGCCCGCCAGGCCGATAAAGGCCTCGTCGACGAGAAACCGTGTTTCGGGGTACCTGCGGAGCAGGCCCTGTAGCGGCTGCATGTGGAAGCTGCCGCCATTGGGGTTGTTGGGATTGACGATTACGGCGAGAGTTGTGCGGTCGGGGATTTCCAGCTCCGCCAGATCGAAAGCGAAGTCGTTTTCGGGTAGCAAGCGGGTTTCGGTATATTGCTCGGCGATTTCTGGGAACAAGGGGTACGTGGGTGTGAGCAGGTGCACGCGTTGGCCCAGGCGATCGAAAAGCTGACGTAAAATGAGTTCCGAGCCCGCGTTGATATGCAGGAGTCGCTCCGGGATACCCGTGCTCTCGGCGATAAACCGGCGCAGTGGACCGGAGAAAGCCTCGGTATAGTAATTGCTCCGCGATGCCTCGGACTGTGCGGCGGCTATCGCCTCTTTGATGGGAGGCAGAGGGTTTTCACATAGCAGAAGTTTGATGCCTTCGAATGTGCCGCCGCCCTTTTCGAGAATAGATGTCATATCGTGTTACTCAGTACCGGGTTAATTCCTGATTTTTCATGCAATCCGAGATGAACCTGTTTCATGCCTGTTATCCGAAGTATGAATACTCGAATCGACCAAATCCTGAATGAGGCTATCTCTTGTCTCGGCATCTGGTACTGATGCAGGTCATGACAGTTCGGGTTCACAGAGGTTAAACAGTAGTCTCATCCACCAGCCATTATTTCCCGGCTCCGGTACTCTGTGGAATTGAAAATCGCCACGACTGCCAACGAGGAGCGGAAACGTCATGAAAAAAGAAATACTCCTGGCCAGCTTGAAAAAAAACCTCCGGGTATTCGTTAATCTATTACCGCTTGTTACAGGTATGTTGTTGTTGAGCGGTCTCGTGGTTGCGCTGTTTCCCGACAGGTTATCGGCCGGACTGTTCGGCGATAGCGATATTCTCGATACCCTGATCGGCGCACTTGTCGGCGGTATTGCCGCCGGGCATCCGCTGGCGAGTTACCTGATGGGAGGCGAATTGTTGAAAAGCGGCGTGAGTCTACTGGCCGTGACAGCATTTATCGTGAGCTGGGTTACCGTCGGCGTTGTTCAGCTTCCCGCCGAGATTTTGCTCCTCGGGGCCCGGTTTGCAATATATCGCAATCTAATCTGCTTTTTCAGCGCGGTCGCGGTCGCATTTTTTACCGTATATACGCTTGAACTGATCGGCTAGCGCGTCGCATGGAACATCGAGCTAAAAGGAAAGGATTCGGCGGATGGGTGTTTTTATCATCGATGATTTTGGTATATGGACTGATCGCTATTGTTGCTCCCGAAACGGCCGGGCAGGCATTAAAGTTCTCGATCGAAGTGATGCAGAATATTTGGCCGGTCCTGGTTATAGTCTTTTTCTTGTTACTGGTCATGGACTTGCTTCTAAAGCCGGAATGGATCAAGCGTAATCTGGGCAAGGAGGCGGGTGTCAGGGGATGGCTCCTGGCTGCCGCGGGCGGCGTTTTCGCTACCGGGCCGGTCTATGCCTGGTATGCGTTACTCGGGGAGTTGCGCGAAAAAGGTATGCGCATGCCACTGGCCGCGATGTTCCTCTATAGCCGTGCTATCAAGATTCCCTTGTTGCCGCTCATGATTCACTATTTTGGTGTTACCTATACCCTCGTGCTTTGTCTGTATCTCCTCGGGTTTTCCATCGTATGCGGTGTTTTAATGGCAAGACTGGAAGCCCGGGGAACGATCTAGAGTATCCCCAAAGATACTGCCATGGGCTCACGAACGGCCGACGTCCTGGCAGGATTGAGCGAGCCTAA
>JASFKL010000073.1:0-14201 GCA_050118655.1 Gammaproteobacteria bacterium
CGAGGTTATCCTCGGCCCGGGATCATGCTGCGGTTTGGCGAACGGCTCCGTTCGACCGCGACAGGGCTGCTAGGTGTCTTCCCACTTGCTCTTGTTACAGCCGCCGGAAGCCTCTCCCTGAGAATCGGTGTGCGCGGCTGAAACCGGGCCGACTGCGAATAGCAGCATGACTGCCAGTGCGGTGATGAATGCTTTCATGTTTCCTCCCGATCGATTTTCGATCTGAACGAATTGCTACCTCGCCGTAAGCATAGCAACACCGCGGCCGGCTGTCCCGGGAAAAAATCTCCCGCTACCGGCGACGCGCCGAACGGTTTGCAATAATTCGACAATTTAAATATAGTTGTATCATACAACTATTATGATTGATCCGTGATGGTGCTCCCCGACCCGCAACTGGTTGCGGATATCCGCCTTTCCTCGCGCGAACTGGTACGCCGGTTCGGTCTCATGAGTCAGACCGTCGCCGGAACCGACCTGTCCCTGTCGGCGGTTCACGCGATCATCGAAATCGGCCGGTCCGCGGGTCTTTCGGCGAAAGATCTCAGTGAAAGACTGCAACTCGAAAAGTCTACCGTGAGCCGGCTGGTGAAATCGCTCGTCGCGGGCGGCGAGATTCGCGAGGAGCGTTCGAAAAACGATATGCGTATGAAGTTCCTGCATTTGACCCCGCGCGGCAAGCGGACCTTGCGGGCCATCGACGAGTACGCAGAGACGCAGGTATCGAACGCCCTCGGCGGACTGGACGCGGATTCGAGGCTCAATATCTTGACCGGATTGCAGCAATACGCGGCCGCCATGAAGACCATCTCGAGCGATTCCGAAGTCGAAACGACGCGGGTGGGCGTCGAAATATGCGCCGGGTATACACCGGGGATAGTCGGCCGCGTCGTCGAGATGCTGCATCTTTATATGCATCGGCACTATGATTTCGGCGTGCATTTCGAAGCCCGGATTGCCGGCGACCTGGCCGAATTCGTCTCCCGTATCGAGTCACCCGCAAACCAGATATGGCGTGCCGAGAAGGGAGGCAGGATCGCCGGCAGTATTTCCATCGACGGCGAGGATCTCGGCGACGGTCTTGCCCACTTGCGCTGGTTTATCGTCGACAGCGGACTGCGCGGTACCGGCGTAGGCGAGGCCCTGTTGTCGGCGGCGCTGGAGTTTTGCGATCGACGCGGTTATCGGGAAACGCAGTTGTGGACCGTCAAGGGACTGGATGCGGCGCGTCGGCTCTACCTGAAGCACGGCTTCGTTCTGGCGGAGGAATACTTTGGGAACCAATGGGGCTCGAGGGTACTCGAACAAAAATATACCCGGACGCCGCCGCGGTGATGACCATCGCACTGCATCGCAAGATTCGTTACGACTTTAGTGGCGACCGCGACACGGACAGTATCGCCGTTCGGCAAATTTGCAGATCCTGGAGACGGGTAATCCGGAGTCCCTGCTATTGACATTCATCTCCTGCTGGACTGGATAAGCCGGCACCCCGACTGGTTGTTGGCGGCGGTGTTCGTCGTTGCGCTGAGCGAATCGTTGGCGGTGGTCGGGTTGATCGTGCCCGGCGCACTGCTGATGGTCGGAGCGGGGGCGCTCATCGGCGTCGGTGTAGCCGGTTTCTGGTCTACGATGATCGCGGCCGTTGCCGGCGCGGTCGCCGGCGACGGCCTCAGTTTCTGGCTCGGTTATCATTATCGCGGGCGTCTGCCCGATCTCTGGCCGTTTCGCAAACATCCGCGCTGGCTCGAAATCGGCGAGCGGTATTTTCATCGGCACGGCGGTAAAAGTGTCCTGTTTGGACGTTTCGTCGGTCCGGTCCGGCCCTTCGTTCCGGTCGTCGCCGGCATGCTGGAAATGCCGCCGCGAAAATTCATCGGCGTCAATGTTCTCTCCGCTCTCGCCTGGGCGCCTGCTTACCTTTTGCCCGGAATTGCTTTCGGTGCCTCGATAGCGCTCGCGGGCCAGGTCGCCGTCCGGCTGGTCGTTATTCTGTTGCTGCTCGGGGTCCTGACCTGGCTCACGTTATGGTCGATCCACCGAATATACCTGCTGTTGTCGCCGCGCGCGGGAGCGATGACGCAGGCGGCGCTTGCCTGGGGCGGCCGTCATCCCCTCGTAAACCGGGTTTTCGGGGGATTGCTGGATCCATCCCGGCCCGAATTCAGAACCCTGTCGTTTCTCGCGGTATTGCTGATCGGCGCCGCCTGGCTGTTTGCCGGCGTGCTCGAGGATGTCGTCACCGGCGATCCGCTGGTCCGGGTGGACCAGGGGGTTTACCAGATGATGCAGGCTTTACGCACGCCCTGGGCCGATCGCTTCATGGTGCTGGTAACGGAACTCGGCGATAGCAGGGTTATCGGCGTACTCGCCCTGGTGGTTCTGGCCTGGCTGCTCTGGCGCCGCAGCTGGCGTATCGCGGGGTATTGGGCCGGGGCGGTTGTTTTCGGCATGGCGGTCGCCTACGCGATCAAGCATTTGCTGCAACGCCCGCGTCCCCTGGTGAATTTTTACGATGGTATCTCGAGTTATGCCTTTCCCAGCGGGCACGCCACGATGAGTGCGGTGGTGTATGGATTCCTGGCCGTACTCGTGGCGCGCAATCTTCCCGCGTCGCGGCGCTGGATCGCCTATGGCCTGGCCGCGCTGCTGATCGGTGCCATCGCCGTTTCCCGTATTTACCTCGGTGCGCACTGGCTATCCGACGTGCTCGGCGGGCTCGGTCTCGGCTTTGCCTGGGTTTCGCTGGCGGGGATAGCCTATTACCGGCATACACCGGATTCGTCACTGACCCGGGGCTTGCCGACGGTGGCCCTGGTAACGCTCGTGCTGGCAATCGGCTGGCATGTCTCGCAGCGCTACCCGACCGACCTGGTGCGCTATACGCCGCAGCTCGAATTACAGCATCGGGACGCGCAGCAGTGGTGGCAGCGGGGCTGGCAAAAACTCCCGGTCTACCGCGAGGATCTAGCGGGTGAATACGAGCAGCCGTTGAATCTGCAGTGGAGCGGCAAGCTCGACGCGGTACGCGAGCGGCTTCACTCCCTGGGCTGGCGCGAGCCGGTTGCGCTGAATCCGGGCAGTGCCTTGCACTGGCTGCTGCCGGATCCCGCGCTCGCCGAATTACCGGTGTTGCCGCAGGTGCACGACGGCAGGCACGAGGTGTTGCTGATGATCGGCCCGCCCGGGTCGGGCCAGGCCTCCGGTCAGGATACCGGTCGACCCCCCCGGCAACTGGTATTGCGTCTCTGGAACAGCGACCAGGTACTGGGTAACGCGGCGGAGCCGCTGTGGATCGGCAGCGTGACGATGCAACGCTTGCGGCACATTCTGCTACTGAAATTTCCCGAAACCACGCACCAATACGACCTTTCGCTGCAACGGCTGAGGCAGTCGCTGAGCGGCGTCGACCAACGCATGGAACGGCGGCCGGCCGACGAGTATGCAGCGGGACGGGGATGGAATGGCGAGGTATTGCTGGTTCGAAACCGCTGATCCCGGGCGGGTGTGGTCGGTCGACGCCGCCGTCGACCCCGCCAGGCGGGCCGATTCCGGCTAGAATCCGTAAACCAGGGAAACGGTCACCAGTCGATCGGTGTTTTCGATGCCGGGCGGAACCTCCGAATTGTGTTTTACGAGGTAACTTATCTTCGCCGCCAGAGCCCCTTTGATGCGAGTCTTGAGCGCGGTTTCCGACTCCGAATAAGTGTTCTGGTCGCCGCTCTCGATCAATAATCTTTCGGTCAGGGAGGCGGATTCGCTGATCACGTATTCATATGACAGGTTGGCGCCGATGATTCCTTCATCGTCGGTCTTGCCGTCGTCTGTGCTCTTCACGCGGCGCACACCGACGCCGGCCGAGGCGTCGAGACGATGGCTGTCAGTCGCCAGCAGGCGCGATCCCGCGCCGACCGTTGCCGAGGCCTGGTAGTCGTAACCGCTGAACTCGTCGTCCTCGTAACGCAGCTGCCCGTAAACATAGGAATTCTCGCCGAGGCCGTACTCGGATCTTCCCCTGAAATCGAAGCGGTCGACACTGGTTTCGCCGTCGGTTTTCGCCTGCAGGCTCTCCAGTGCAACCGAGTGTTTCCAGTTGTTTGCCTCGCGGGTCAAACCGAGGCTGGCGTTGAGATTCTCGGAATCCGAATTACCGGAAGTCGAGCTGTAACCGAGTTCACCCTCGCCCTTCCAGGTACCTGCGGGCAGGTTGGCGTCGGTCTCGGCAGCTTGCAGGATCAAGGGGCAAAGTAAGCCTATCAGCAAGAGTGCGCGTGACATGACGAGTCTCCATCAATGAACCGGGAACGAGGCTGGCAGAACTGCAATCTAGGACGAAATTATAACTCCGGACCGCTCAAAGGCACAGCTTCGATGCAGAAAACTGCGGTTACCCGGAGGCTGACGTTCCGATTCGGGACACCGCTTTTGCGGTTCGGAAGTACCAGGATCTGGATTGTGCGGTTGGTGATCACCGCCGGGCGGTACAGGATCCCCGCTTTCGCGGGGATGGCGTTTTGATCAGGGACGCCGCTAACGCGGTGTCCATCTGGCCTAAACCATCGAATCGGGCATCGATTCCTTGCGCCGGCTGACGAAATCGATCAGGGCCTCGTCGACAGCGGGATCCAGCGGCGGCGCCTGGTACTCGGCGAGCAGTTTCTTGTAGCGGGCATTGGCGCGCTGCGCGTGGTCGAGGCCGCCCTCCGATTCCCATTGCTCGAAACTGTTGTTGTCGGTGATCGGCGAACGGTAAAACGCGTTCTTGAAGTTGCGCTGGGTATGATTGCAGCCGAGGAAGTGGACGCCCGGTCCGACTTCGCGAATCGCGTCCATGGCCTGGCCGTTTTCGGACATGTCGACGCCGCCGAGCAGGATCGCCATCATCGCGGCCTGGTCCGCGTCCATGACGAATTTCTCGTAACCCATCGACAGCCCGCCTTCCATCCAGCCGGCGGTGTGCAGCACGAAGTTGACCCCGGCGAGCGCCGCCGGCAGCAGCGTATTGGCGGCTTCGTAAGCCGCCTGCGCATCCGGTAATTTGGAAGCGCACAGGCCGCCGCCGGAACGAAACGGCACGCCCAGGCGGCGCGCCAGCGCGGCCATGGTGTAGAGTACCAGCGCCGGTTCCGGGGTACCGAATGTCGGCGCACCCGACTGCATCGACATCGAGCTCGCGAAGCTGCCGAAGATCACCGGCGCACCGGGATTGACGAGCTGCACGAAGGTCATGCCGGCGAGCGCTTCGGCAAGCGTCTGCGCGGCGGTGCCGGCGACGGTGACCGGCGACATGGCGCCGGCGAGGATAAACGGTGTGATGATCGTCGCCTGGTTGTTTTCGGCGTAAACCTTGGCCGCGCCGAGCATGGTTTCGTCGAAAGTCATCGGCGAGTTGGCGTTGATCAGGCTGGTCGCATAGGTGCGCGGCCGGCCGGTTTCCGGATCCAGATAATCTTCGCCGGCGATGATCTTGATCATCTCGACCGTATCCTGCGCGCGTTCGGGCGCGGTGACCGAGCCCATGAAAGGCTTGTCGGAATACTTGATGTGCGAGTAGACCATGTCGAGGTGGCGCTTGTTGACCGGGATATCGACGGGCTCGCAAATCGTGCCGCCGGAATGGTGCAGCGAGGGCGACGCGTAGGCCAGCTTGACGAAGTTCTGGAAATCCTCGATGGTCGCATAGCGCCGGCCGCGATCGATATCGAATACGAACGGACTGCCGTAAGCGGGCACGAAGACCGTATTCTTGCCGCCGATACGGACGCTGCGCTGCGGGTTGCGCGCGTGCTGCGTATATTCGGACGGCGCCGACGCCTGGATGATCGAACGGCACAGGCCGCGCGGGAACCGGGCCGTCACGCCGTCGATTTCGGCACCGCCCTGCTTGAGGATCTCCAGCGCTTCGGGCATGTCGCGAAACTCGATACCGATTTCTTCGAGAATGGTATCGGCGTTGTTTTCGATGATCTGCAACCCCTCTTCGTCGAGCACTTCGAAACAGGGAATTCTGCGGGTGACGTAAGGGGCGCTGGGGGTAGCGGCCGAGGCCGCGCTGCGGCGTTCTTCGCGCCCGCCTCGTCCGCGGCGCCCCCTCGCGGGTCGGTTGGCTTCACTCATTGTCGATACCTCAACTATCGAGCCCATTGTCAGGGCTGCAATCGATCAAGTATGGTTTTTGGCGTTTTATCGGGCTAATCTCTGAGCGACCCGGAAATATTTGCCAGCGTCATATCGATTTCGGGGAATCTTACCCCCAATTTGTGGATAAGGGTATTTTCGCTAGAATGCCCGAACCGGCCACGGCATGCAGCTAAGAGGCGAGACATCAGCGGCGACACCGAGAAAATCGGCATATTATTGATCGAGGGCTATCCGATCATCCCTTTCAGTTGCGTGGTCGATTCGCTCCGCACCGCCAATCGGCTGTCGGAACGCCCGCTCTACGAGTGGCGATACTTCGCGCCCGATACAAACCCGGTAACCGCCTCCTGCGGGATTACCGTGCCCACCAGTCCGCTTGCAGAGGCCGGCGATCTCGAAACCCTGGTCATCGTCGCGCCGAACACCGCGCAGCATTTCGATAACGCCGCCACGCTCAGGCAGCTCAAGGCCTTCGATCGACAGCAGGTCAACCTCGCCTCGGCGAGTTCCGGCAGCTTCATCCTCGCGCGTGCGGGACTGCTCGACGGCAGGCGCTGCACCATCCACTGGGAGAATATACCGGTGTTCAGGGAACTCTACCCACAGCTCGACGTGGCCTTCACACTGTACGAAATCGACGAACGCCGCTTTACCTGCTCGGGGGGTACGGCCGCACTCGACATGATGCTGAAGCTGATCGAAAACCGGCACGGACGCGACCTCGCGCAGCAGATTTCGCAGCAATTTCATCACGACCGCATCCGCAGTGAAATAGATTCCCAGCAGATGGCCGACCGCATGGACCTGGCGATGCACGCACCCAAGCTGATCGACGTGATCAAGCTGATGGAAAACAATATCGAGACCCCGTTGCCGCTGCCGGCGATTGCGCGGCAATGCAAACTGTCGCTGCGCCAGATCGAGCGCCTGTTCCACAAGTACCGCGACGTGACGCCGAGCCAGTACTACCTGTCGCTGCGCCTGATGCACGCCAAGCAATTGCTGCTCAACACCAACCGCAGTGTGATCGATATTTCGATCGCCACGGGTTTCGAAACCCAGTCGTACTTCACCGCTTGCTACCGCAAGCGCTTCGGCAGTTCGCCGCGCAATCATCGCTCGCAGATAGCGACCAGAAACAAGGGATAGATAAGCGTCGATGAATAGCGACATTTACGTGCTGGGCGCCGGCATGGTCGGAATCAGTTGCGCGCTCGAACTGCAGCGCCGGGGCCACCGGGTAACCCTCGTCGACCGCCGCGGTCCGGGCGAGGAAACTTCGTCGGGCAACGCCGGTATCCTGAGCTACAGCAATGTCACGCCGTTGGCGAGCCCGGCGCTCTGGCCGCGCATGCATCTGCTCGGCTTGAATCTCGATAACGACCTGAGATTGCACTATCCGCATCTGCCGTGGCTGTTGCCGTGGTTCATACGCTTCCTCTGGCGGTGCCGGCGCGACACTTATCTACGGGACGGAGACGCCATGGCAGCGCTGACCCGGGCCTCGATCGAACTGCACGAGCAATGGATCGCCGAGGCCGGCGCGGACTCGCTCGCGATTCGAAACGGCGGCCTCAAGCTGTACCGCGATCGCGCCTCCTTCGAGCGCGATGCCCTGGAGCGCGAACTGCTCGAGCGCTGCGGAATTCGTCATCGCCCGCTCGACGCCGACGGGGTATACGAGCTCGAGCCCGACCTGAAACGAATTTTCGTCAATGGCGTGCTCATCGAAGACACGGTTTCGATCCGCAATCCGCGCAAGTTGTGCCAGGCCTATGCAAAATGCTTTGCCGATGCGGGCGGTGAAATCCTGCAGGCCGAGGCGAAATCCCTGCGCCAGTCGGGCACGGGCTGGGAACTGGTTGCCGTGCAGGGCGCGCGGCGTACCGACAAGCTGGTAGTCTGTCTCGGCGCCTGGACGCCGGGCCTTATCGGCGAACTGGGATACCGCAATCCGCTCGCCATCGAACGCGGCTACCATACCCTGCTAAAACCGGCCGACGGCAAGTGTCTCTCGCGACCGATTTTCGACGTCGATTCCGGCTATGTCATGTCGCCGATGGAAATGGGATACCGGGTTACCAGCGGCAGCAATATCGTGCACGGCGAGACACCTCCCGACCCGCGGCAACTCGCGCGCGCGCTGCCGCGCGTGCGCGAGGCGTTCCCCGTCGATCGAGTACTGCTCGAGGTTCCGTGGATGGGGCGCCGGCCGAGCGTGCCGGACAGTCTGCCGATTATTGGTCCCGCGCCGCGCCACCGAAACCTGTGGTTCGCGTTTGCACATTCCCACATGGGGTTTACGATGGGGCCGATTACCGGGCGGCTGATCGCCAACTTCATCGACGGCCGCGAGCAGCCGTTTTCGCCGGCACCTTGCAACCCGGCCCGTTACCTGCGCTAGGACTGTTGGCCTAGCTGAACTTGTTGAGGCTGCGGACTGCCGACGAGCGTCCCAGCATTTCCCGGAACCTGGAAATTTCCTGACGCTTGAACTCGGTGGCCTCTGCCAGCGCCAACTGGAATTCCTGCGAATTGAGGATCGACACGTAGCGCTCGACGACGCTGGACGGCGGCGCGTAGGGCGGCTCGCAGGCGGCCTTGTACTGGTTGGTGGCCTCGGCGGCGATCTCGCCCGTGGTCGGTGTGTTGTCGACCAGGTCGAAGGCCATGTGCAGGCTGCAGGGGGCAGTGGTCTTGCAGCGGTGGGGTACCCCGGCGCGCACGTAGAGCGCATCCCCCGGGCGCATGTCGATTTCGTGCATGACCGGACCGAGCTGTTCGTCGGTTTGATCCATGATGCCCAGGTAGCGGCGCTGCTGCGGTTTGAATAACTGCCAGGTCTTCCTGCCCGCCAGTTGTACCACCAGCACGTCGTCGGCATCGCAATGACCGCCGTAAGCCTCGCTGTCCTGCTGAGAGAAGAACACCACGCTGTTAGCCATCACGCAGGGCAGGGGTTCGTCCAGCCGTGCGACGAAGGCGTTGATCTCGGCATCGAGTATATCGATCCCCTCGAGCACCACGGCCGCGCCCTTGTTGATTTCATTGTTGAGGGCTTGCTTGTCCATGAAATCGAGCTTACGGCCCTGAACCGTTTTGTAGAAGCAGCACTTTTCGAGTTCCAGGCGCTTGCCGTCGAGCTTGACGTGCACCCACTCCGGGCGCAGCAGCGGGTTGTTGAGATGCCGTTGCAGGTCGGCAACGGTGAAGAAACTCGGCTTGTCGATGACCCCCGTGCCGTGAGTGAACTCCGCGGGCGGGTTTTGCACCTGCTTCTGGTAAAACCCCAGCAGGGCCTGCAAATCCTTGTGTAGTTTCTGTTTCATAACGAAATTCCGTCTAGCTGTGTGTCTTGATCGAATAACCCTTGCGAGACGCCCCGGTCTTCGCCTGGAAATGAAAGTTCGCGAATTCACGCGGCATGGGCTGCCGGCCCAGGATCGAGTCGGCCGCGCGCGCGGCGATCATTTGCGTCGGCGCGTTCAGGTTGCCGCTGACGATATCGGGCATCACCGAGGCGTCGACCACGCGCAGCCCCTCGAGACCGTGTACTCGCATTTCGGCATCGACGACCGAATCGTCGCCCTCGCCCATCGGGCAGGTACAGCTCGGATGATAATCCGTCGAGGCGGTGGCGCGGATCCAGGCCTCGATTTCGGCGACGGATCTTACCGCCGGGTCCGGGCTGGTGCGCTCGCCGCGAAAGGCGATGAAAGCCGGCTGCATGACGATTTCCTGGATCTTGTGAAAGCCCTCGACGAGCTCGCGCAAATCCTGCTCCTCGGCGAGGTAGTTGAATTGCGCCGCGGGCGCGTCCGCGGGGTTCGCCGAATTCAGCCTCACGCGACCGCGGCTCGCCGGGCGCAGCTGGTCGACCTGCAGCGTGAAACCCTGCGACATGACGATCTTGCGGCCTCGATAACGAGCCGAAATCGGCGCGAAGTGATACTGCAGGTTCGGGTATTCGACCTCGTCGTTGCCGCGCACCAGGCCGCCGGCTTCCCATATATTGGAAGCGCCGAGCCCGTCGTGATGCATCAGCCAGCGGGCGCCGATCTTGAGCTTGTTCCACGGCCGGTTGGCCCGGTGGTAGGTGATCGACTGCGTGCAGCGCCAGGTGCAGTCGATCTTCAAATGATCCTGCAGGTTGCTGCCGACCGCGGGCAATTCGTGGCGCAGCGGTATCGCGTGGCGCTGCAATTCGTCGGCGGGGCCGATGCCGGAAAGCATCAATACCTGCGGCGACTTGATCGCGCCGCAACTCAGGATCACCTCGCGCGCGGCGCGTACGATGCGCGATTTGCCCCGATGCTGGAAGCGCACGCCGGTCGCGCGCCGGTCGTGCAGCAACACCTGTTCGACCAGGGCATGGGTGACCAGTGTGAGGTTGGTACGCGCGAGCGCCGGTTTCAGGTGCGCCACCGCGGCGCTGCAGCGGCGCCCGTCGCGAATCGTGCTGTCGAGGCGCGCGACTCCCTCGGGCCGGTAACCGTTGAGGTCGTCGGATTTGCCTTGCCCGGAACTTTCGCCGGCCAGCAGAAAAGCATCGAACAGCGGATTCTTGAGCTTTGCGAGCGCCACCCCGAGCGGGCCGCTGTCGCCGCGCCATTTGCTGCCGCCGCGTTCCGAGGTCTCGCCGGCCCTGAAGTAAGGCAGGCAATCGGCGTAACTCCAGCCCGGCAGCCCGAGTTCGTCGTTCCAGCGATCGTAGTCCAGCGGATGCCCGCGCATGTAGACCATCGCGTTGATCGACGAGGATCCGCCGACGACCTTGCCGCGGGGCAGTTCGAGATGACGCCGCTCGAGTTCGGCCTCGGCCAGGGTCTGGTAATTCCAGTTTATCGACGGATCCTTGTAGACCGAGTGTACGCCGGCCGGAATGTGGATCATCAGTTTGTCGTCCATCGGGCCCGCCTCGACGATCAATACGCTGAACTCGCCGTTCTCGCTGAGCCGGTTGGCGAGCACGCAACCCGCCGAGCCCGCGCCGAGGATGATGTAGTCATATTCGTCCAGCATCAGCGGAGCATCGCAACTGTCCGCTGAGAGGTCAATCCCCGGGGTGGAATTTCCTTGGTCGGTGTTGCGCCATCGCATATGATGATCGCGAGATCTCAACCAATCGATTCACATGACCACGATCTACGACTTCGACCGACTGGTCGATCGCAGCGATACCGGCAGCATCAAGTGGGAGAAGTACCGCGGCCGCGACGTGCTGCCGATGTGGGTTGCGGATTCGGATTTCGAGGTCGTCCCGGAGATTCGCCAGGCCCTGCAACGCCGCGTGGAGCACGGGGTATACGGTTACACGTCGGTTTCCAATCGCCTGATCGAGTTGATCGTCGAGCGCGTCGGCAATCGCTACGGCTGGGATATCGACGACCGATGGATCGTGCCGCTGCCGAACGTCATCACCTCGTTCTACCTGGTTTGCCGGGCCCACGGCAAGGCGGGCGACCCGGTATACGTGCCGGCGGTGATTTACCCGCCGGTTTCTATCGCGCCCGGCTATTACTCGATGACCAGCCAGCCGATACCCATGGCGATGCGGGACGAGCGCATGCTCGTCGACCTCGACTGGCTGGAACGGCAATCGGCGGATTCGGGCAGGCTGATGATCTTTTGCAACCCGCAAAATCCGGGCGGCACGGTATATCGGCGCGATGAACTGGAGCAGCTTGCCGAGATCGCCGTGCGCAAGGACCTCGTTATCCTGTCCGACGAGGTGCATTGCGACCTGTTGCTCGACGAGGACAGGCCGCATATTCCGATCGCCTCGCTGAATCCCGGGATCGCCGGGCGCAGCGTTACCCTGATTTCGCCGAGCAAGACGTTCAACACCGCAGGCCTCGGCTGTGCCTTCGCCATCATACCGGACCGCAAGCTGCGCACGCGCATGAAGACCAACCCCTATATCGTGCCGCACGTCAACCTGTTGGGCCTGACCGCGGCCGAGGCGGCTTATCGTCACGGCGAAGAGTGGAACCGCCAGCAGTGCGCCTACCTTGCCGCCAACCGGGATTATCTGCTCGACGAAATCAACCGCATTCCGGGATTGCGCCTGGGCCCGATCGAGGCGACCTATCTCGCCTGGATCGAGGTAGCCGCGCTCGGACTCGACGATCCGCCGCGTTTTTTCGAGGATGCCGGTGTCGGCATGTCGCCGGGCCGGGATTTCGGCGACGCCGGCTTTATGCGTCTCAACTTCGGCTGTCCGAGGAGCCGCGTCGAGCAGGCCGTCGAACGCATCAGGAGCGCGGTGGAGGGTCCTGGTCATGACGAGTAAACCGGCGGTCGGATAATTGCGGCGCCAGCCGTCCGCCGTCAGTGGTCGTGGATCGGTGCTTCCTGTCAGTGCCGCGATGCCGCGCCTTCATGTCGTAATTATTCGTTTTCAGGTCGTTCTAGCACCGCGCGGGTCCGCGCTTTTCGATATTCTTTAGCGAATTTCCCGGGTAAAAGCCCCAGGCAACCCGGTTTCAACAACGAATGACATGGCGGATTGATCAATGGCGATTCCCTCGCAGGTGAAATACCTCGTAATCGGAGCCGGTATTCACGGACTCAGCACTTCTTACCACCTGGCCCAGAAACTCAAGGCGACCGGCAAGGGTGACGGCCGCGATATACTGGTCGTCGACAAGGGCGGTATCGCCGCCGGCGCTTCGGGTATAGCCTGCGGCGTGGTGCGCAACAATTACTTCCAGCCCGCGATGCGCGAGCTGATGGCGCACAGCGTCAGTGTCTGGGAAACCGATCCCGAGGGCTACAGCTATCACCCGGTCGGCTACATGCAAATCAGCCCCGAAAGCATGCACGAAGACGTCGCCAGCATCGCGAAGCAACAAAAGGAAATCGGCTACGAGTCGGTCTTCATCGAAGGCGAAAAGGATTCGATGGACTACATGAAAGGACTGTTTCACGACTGGCAGGCAAAGGGCATCACCTCGGTGCTGCACGAAAAACGCGGCGGTTACGCGAACAATACCAAGGCCATGTACGCGCTCGCCGGCAAGGCCGAGAGCGAGGGCGTGCGTATTCTGACCGGCTGCAAGGTGACCGGATTCAAGAGCGATTCGGCCGGCGGCGCGATCAGGGCCGTCGAGACCGATCGCGGCGAAATCGCTTGCGACCAGGTGATCATCGGCGCCGGGCCCTGGGCGAAAACCGTCTGGGATATGCTCGAGCTGCCGAAGACCATCAGTATCAGGGGCGCCGACGGCACGATGCACGACAATGTGCCGATGTGGGTTTACTGGTCGCTGCAGGAGGGTACTCTCGGGGTCGATCCGGAATTGCAAAAGACCAACGACGGCAAATTCCCGCCGGTGATCCACGTCGACAGCAACGAACCCCTGTACTCCGATTACGACGGCAGCCTGATCACCGACAAGATGTGGGGCATTTATTACAAGCCCGACTTTCACTTCGGCGGCGTCCAGGGCGGCGCGGCGCCCTACACCGTGGACCGCGACCCGGACGAGGTTGCCGTCGATCCCTACGGCGTCGAGTCGCCGGATTTCGTCGTCGGCGAGGATTTCGCGCACATGTGGACCTCGGCGCTGGCCCATTGCCAGAAGCGTTTCGAAGGGAAGTTCGAGTTTTACAAGAACGAACCCTCGGGTGGCATCGGTTCTTTTACGCCGGACAGTTTTCCGGTGTTCGACGTATTCCGAGAAAACTGCTACCTGATCGCCGATTCGAATCACGGCTACAAGATGCTCGGTGTCGGCAAGCTCGTCGCCGAGGAACTGTGTGGCGAAAAGAGCCGCTTGCTCGAGCCGTTCCGCTTCTCGCGCTATGCCGAGGGCAAGCTGCACCCGGTTTCCCACAGCCCGTTCCCCTGGTCATAGCCTGAATATTCCACCGGCCGGGCTAGGCCTGCTGCGCTCGACGCAGGCTTTTTGATTCGGGTCAGAGTTAAAATAAGCGAAACCCGTAGAAATTTTGCTCTGATCCGAATTTCAGCCGGTTACCGGGGTCTCGAAAAATAAGCCGCCGCGTGGCGCACGCGACGGCTCCATAACCCTTTCTGGCTGCGTATGCCTTAAACT
>JASFKL010000074.1:0-14164 GCA_050118655.1 Gammaproteobacteria bacterium
GATGCCGAGAGCATGCTCAGACTGCTGAACCGGGCGTTTCCGGACGGTGACATCGGCGCGCTCACCCGGGTCAAGACCGTCACCGCCGGCAGCCTGTCCGCACCCTGATCACGGGTAGGCCGAGCGCCGCCAGACAATCTTTCCGGCTCGCCCGGAAGCACAGTAACGCCTGTCACTGCCGACCGATTTATGCGATATTTGGAAATCCCGATAATTATAGTGAGTTAAGCGTGGCCAGCTATCCCGATACCCGCAAGCGCCGCATGCGCCGCGACGACTTTTCCAGGCGCCTGATGCGCGAAAACAGTCTCAGCGTCGACGATTTGATCTACCCGATGTTCGTGCTCGAGGGCAAGCAGAAGCGGGAGGAGGTCGAATCCATGCCCGGGATCGAACGCCTCAGCATCGACCTGCTGCTCGAAGAAGCGAACAGCCTTTGCGATCTCCGCATCCCGGCGATCGCGCTGTTTCCGGTGGTCGGTCCCGACGGCAAGAGCGACGGCGCCGAGGAAGCCTGGAACCCCGAGGGCCTGGTGCAGCGCGCCGTGCGCGAGCTGAAGAACGCATTTCCGCAACTCGGAATCATCACCGACGTCGCGCTCGATCCGTTTACCAGCCACGGCCAGGACGGACTGCTCGACGAGTCCGGTTACGTGACCAATGACGCGACTCTCGACGTGCTGGTCAAGCAGGCGCTGTCCCATGCCGAGGCCGGCGCCGACGTGGTCGCGCCGTCGGACATGATGGACGGCCGCATCGGCGCGATTCGCGCGGCACTCGAGGACGCGGGCCACGTCAATACCCGCATCCTCGCCTATGCGGCCAAGTATGCATCGAGCTTCTACGGCCCGTTCCGCGATGCCGTCGGATCCGCGGGCAATCTGGGCGGCGGCAACAAGTACACCTACCAGATGGACCCGGCGAATAGCAACGAAGCGCTCTACGAGGTCGCGCTCGATATCGACGAGGGTGCCGACATGATCATGATCAAGCCCGGTTTGCCCTATCTCGATATCGTGCGTCGGGTCAGCGAGGAATTGCAGTTCCCGACCTTCGTCTACCAGGTCAGCGGCGAATACGCGATGTTGAAAGCCGCCGGTCAGCGTGGATGGATCGAAGAAAAAGCCTGCGTTCTCGAGGCCCTGCTGTCGATCAAGCGTGCGGGCGCCAACGGCATCCTGACCTATTTCGCGAAAACGGCGGCGGCCTGGCTGCGGGAAGACTAGTGGCGGCGGACAGTCCCGTCGCCCGCTACGCCGTAGTCGGCAATCCCGTATCCCACAGCCTGTCGCCGCGTATCCACGCGCGCTTCGCCGAGCAAACCGGCCAGGCCCTCAGTTACGAGGCGATCGAAATCGCGCTCGGCAATTTCGAAGCCGGCATCCGCGACCTGCAGCAGCTCGGCTACGCGGGCCTCAACGTCACGGTCCCCTTCAAGCGCGACGCCTGGGCGATCTGCGACCGGAGAAGCCGGCTCGCCGAGGACGCCGGCGCGGTCAATACGCTGATCCTGCGGCCCGAGGGCGGCATCGACGGCGATAATACCGACGGCACGGGACTGGTCCGCGACCTCGAGGAAAATCTCGGCTTCGCCGTCGACGGCGCGCGTATCCTGTTACTCGGCGCGGGCGGCGCCGCCCGCGGCGCGATCGGACCGCTGCTCGATCGCGCGCCGCGGAGTCTCACGATCGCCAACCGCAGCCCTCGAAAGGCCGTCGACCTGGCCGGCGTTTTCGCGGCTCGCGGCCAGGTCCGCGCAACCGGGTTCGAAGCGCTGGCAGAAACCGACTTCGACCTGGTCATCAACGCGACCGCCGCCGGACTCGCGGGCGACCTGCCGCCGCTGCCGGAATCCTGCGTCGGTTCCGAAACGCTGTGCTACGATATGATGTACGACCTCGCCGCACCGACCGCTTTCGTCGCCTGGACACGGAAGCTGGGCGCGGCGCGCGCCTGCGACGGGCTCGGCATGCTCGTCGAACAGGCGGCCGAGGCATTTCATATCTGGCGGGGAGTCAGACCGGACAGCAAGGACGTCATGCAGATGCTCAGGGAAAAATAATGTCGCAGCAGGCCGAATTGATCGACGTCAGGTCGGAGCAGATTCGCATCGTATTCTCGGCCGTGCCCAGTTCGCTGGTGGCGGTGCTGGCGGTCAGCGCGGTCTTGTCGGTGGTGTTGTGGGAAGTGATCGACCACCAGGTAATCGCCGGCTGGTTCGCGACGACCAACCTGCTCTCCGCGCATCGTTATTACCTCTACCTCCGCTTCCGGCGACAGGATAATGGTCCGCTGGTCGATTACGCCTGGCAACGCCGGGCGATTGTCACCAGCCTGGCTTCCGGCGTGACCTGGGGCGCCGGCGGCTACCTGCTGTTCGCCGAGCAAAGCCAGGCCCACCAGGTGTTTCTCGCGGTCGCGATCGCCGGCATGTCGGCGGGCGCGATGACCACGTTATCGGCGTTGTTGCCAGCGGCGCGCGGATTCGTGCTGCTGACCGTGGCACCGATAATCGTCAAGTTCGTACTCGTCAATAGCGAGTTCAGCCTCGCGATAACCCTGATGTCGATCCTGTTCGTGGTCATGATGCTGGTTTCGGCACGGCGACTGAACCAGACCATCGTCGATTCGCTGGAGGTTCGCTACCAGCGCGAACTCGCCGAGCAGACCATTCGTCGCCAGGCGGAATTCGATGAATTGACCGACTTGCCCAACCGCAGGCTGCTGCTGGCCAACCTGCGCCAGGAAATCGCCAAGGCCCAGCGTCACAGTCGCTTCGGCGCGGTATTTTTCATCGACCTGGACCGCTTCAAGGCGATCAACGATTCGCTCGGTCACGCGGTCGGCGACGACCTGCTGGTCAAGGTGGCGCAGAAAATATCCGCGCGCCTGCGCGAGGAAGATACGGTCGGCCGGCTCGGCGGCGACGAGTTCGTCGTGTTGCTGCCCGAGGTCGGCAAGGACGAGAAGGCAGCCGGCGATCACGCTTCCAGAATCGCCAACGAAATCCGCGAGCTGTTCGTCGAGCCGTTCATCATCCAGGACCACGAGATCCACATGACCATCAGCATCGGTATCGCCCTGTTCCCGGCGGGCGTGTCCGCCGAGGACCTGCTGAAATACGCCGACGTCGCCATGTACCGCGCCAAGAGCGAGGGCCGCGACAAGGTGCGGCTGTTCTCGGTCGAGATGCAGGAAGCGGTCAACCAGCAGCGGCGAATCGAGGCCGGCCTGCGCCAGGCGCTGGCAAACAGTGAATTCCAGCTTTACTTTCAGGCGCAATACGACGCCGACCGGCACGTCGTCGGCGCCGAATGCCTGCTGCGCTGGAATCATCCCCACGACGGGCTGATCTCCCCGGACCGCTTCATCGATATTGCCGAGCATACCGGCCTGATCCTGCCGATCGGCGAATGGGTCATGCGTTCGGCCTGCGAACATCTCATCTGGCTGGACGACCTGGTGTTGGCGGTCAATGTCAGCCCGCGGCAATTCGCCGATCCGCGCTTCGTCGACAAGCTGTTGCAAATCCTCGAGGAAACCGGCGCCGAGCCCAACCGCCTCAAGTTCGAAATTACCGAGAGCCTGGCGATGGTCAATATCCAGCACACCATCGAGACCATGGTGCGGTTGCGCGATCTCGGCATCATTTTCTCGGTCGACGATTTCGGCACCGGTTATTCGTCGCTCAATTACCTGCATCGCTTGCCGGTCGACGAATTGAAAATCGACCAGTCCTTCGTGCGCAATATCTCGAGCGCGTCGAGCAACGCGGTGATCGTCGACACCATCATCCTGATGGCGCAGCAACTCGACCTCGAGGTCGTCGCCGAGGGCATCGAAACCCGTGCCGAACTCGACTACCTGCTCGATCGCGAATGCGGCACCTTCCAGGGATTTTTCTTTTCCGAGCCCGTACCCATCGACCAGTTTCCCGGCTAGCCCGCCTGCATCGTCTCGATGAATGCCCTGGCCTCGGCATCGTCCTCTCGGATCCCGAGATCTTCCATGATTGCGTAGGCCGAGGGCAGTACCAGTATCAGCAGCAGCGTCGACGAGATCATGCCGAACACCACGCTGGCGACCAGCGGGATGAGCACCTGGGCCTGCAGGCTGGTTTCGGTCAACAGCGGCAGCATCCCGGCAATGGTGGTTACCGAAGTCAGAAAAATGGCGCGAAATCGATCGCGCACCGCCTGGCCGGCGGCATCGTGCAGCACCATGCCCTCGAGACTTCGGCGCTTGACGAATTCGACCAGCAGGATCGAATCGTTGACCACGATGCCCGACAGCGAGACGAAGCCGATGATGCTCGGCAAGGTAATGTCGAGTCCCATCAGCTTGTGCCCCCAGATCACGCCGATCAGCGCCAGCGGGATGTTTATCAATACCACCAGGGGTTCGCGGTAATTGCGAAACTGGAAACTCAATAGAAAATAGACGCCGAAGATGCCGAGCAGAAAACCGAGCAGAACCGATTGATTGGTCTCGCGGCTGTTCTTGACCTCGCCTTCGAGACTGACGAACATCCCGGGATAGCGTTGTTGCAGGCCGTTCAGAAACCTTTCGCGGGTGTGGTTGATAATCTCGCTGGTATTGGCGATCTCGGGATCGATATCGCCGCTGATGGTTACGGTGCGCTGGTGGTTGATGCGCGTGATGTGCGAGTATTCGCGCTTTTCGCCGATACGGGCAATCGCGCTCAGCGGGATGTCGACGCCCCGGTCGTTGAAGACACTGAGCTGCTCGAAGTCCTGCAACGCGTTGTCGCGATCGGTATCCAGCTTGACGTTGATCTCGTAGGCCTCGCGCCCGCGGTAGACATCGTCGACCTTGACCCCCTGGTAGGCGGCTCGTAATTGCTGCGCCAGCTGCTGCGCGCTGAGACCCGAGGACAGCGAGCCGGGCAGCAGACTGACCGTGAACTGCGGCTTGCCGAGACGCAGGTCGTCCATCAGGTTGGAAACCCCCGGGTAGCCGTTGAGCCAGGTTTGCAGCTCCCAGGAAGCACTCGACAGTTGCGCCAGGTCGTCGTGCTGCAGGCGAATCGAAATCGCCTGGCCCGCCGGGCCGAGCGCCGGTTCCTTGAACTGAACCGAGACCGCGTCCGGTACCGGCCCGGTGGCCTCCATCCAGCGGCGGCGCAGTTCGTTCAGGGTGGTGTGTCGTAATCCCGAGTCGAGCAGGTCCAGGCTGACGGTGGCGAGATGCGCGCCCTGCTCGCCGGCATCGGCGTTGTTGCTGTAAAACACCTGGACGTGACGGATCAAATCTCCCTCGGGCTCCGGTGGTAACTGCTGCCGCACCCGTGCAAGGCTCGCCAGCAGCCCGCCGACAACCTCCTCGGTGCGCTCGAAGGGCGTGCCCTGCGGCATGATGACGCGCGCTTCGAGCAGGTTACCCTCCAGGTCGGGGAATGCCTTGAACTTGATCAGGCCTGCCGGTATCAGGCTGACGCTGACGACGAACAGGCCGATCGCACAGCCGAGGGTCAGGTAACGGTAGCGAATGGCGAAGTCGGCCACCCGCCCGGCCGTGTCGCGCAGCCGCTCGAAGCCGCGCTCGAAACCCCGGCGCCAGCCTGACGATTGTTCGTCGCGATGACGCCGCAGCGAGTGAACCAGGTGGTGCGGCAAAATCAGGAACGCTTCGACCAGGCTGATCGTGAGCACCGAAAGCAATACCACCGGCAGCACGCCGAGCACCTGGCCCATGTGACCGCGCAATAACAGCAGGCTGCCGAACAGCAGCGCCGAGGTTGCGTACGACGCCAGTACGCCCCGGCCGACCCTGGCTATCCCGTCCACCGCGGCCTGCAGCGGCGGTTTGCCCGCGCGGTGCTCGCTCTCGATACTTTCCGAAATGACGATCGCATCGTCCATCAGTATCCCGATAGCCATCAGCAAGGCGACCATCGAGATCATGTTGATGCTGATGCCGAACAGGTGCATGACCATCAGCCCGCCGACGAAGGAAATCGGCAAGCCGAGCGCAACCCAGAAGGTATAACGCCAACTGAAGAACAGGAACAGCACCAGGGTGGCCAGCAGCAGGCCCTGCAGGCCGTTGCGGGTCAGCATGCTGAGACGGTCCTTGACGATGGACGCCGCGTCCTGGGTAATCACCAGCCGGGTCGAGTCCGGCAGGCGGGCATTTTCCGCGTCGACAAAGTTGCTGACCGCTTCGTAAACGGTCAGGGTATCGTCGCCGGTGTTTTTTCTGACCTGCAGCAAGGCCGCCGGCCGGCCATCGAGTTCGACCCGGACCTCCCGGTCGGTAAACTCGTCGGCGATGGTGGCGATATCGCCGAGGCGCAACTGGCCGCCCTGAACGTCATTCAGCACCACCAGGTCGGCCAGTTCCTCGACGCTGCGACGCTCGTTTTCGATACGAATCTGATACCAGCGCTGCCCTCCCTCGAGCACCCCCGCCGGCAAGTCGACCGCCTGTCGGCGTACCAGGTTGGCGATATCCTCGACGCTGAGCCGGTAACGCCGCAGAGTTTCGGCCTCGACCAGCACGCTGAACTCGTGCGTCGAAAATCCGCTGACGTCGACCATCGGTATCTCGGGCAAGGCGAGCAGCCGGTTGCGGTAATGCTCGGCCAGCGCCTTGAGTTCCGGTTGCGATAACTGCGCGGCAATCGCCACGCTGACCACGGCAATGGTTCTGCCCAGTTCATCGATCAGCGGTTCCTCCGCGTCGTCGGGGAAGTCGGTAATGCCGTCCACGGCCGAGTTGATATCGTCGATGAATTTCTGCAGGTCGCCGGTTTCCTGCATTTCGAGCACCATGATGCCGACGTTGTCGCGCGCCTCGCAGCTGCGCTCCTCGAGAAAGCTGATACCGTCGGTGGCGTCCTCGAGCCGGTTACAGATGCCTTCCTCGACCTCGGCGGCGCTCGCGCCCGGGTAGTTCACGGTCACCTGAACCTGGTAGAACTCGATTTCGGGGAAGGTTTCCTTGTTCAGGCTGGGCAAAGCCGCGATACCCAGCATCAGGATGATGAACATCAGGATATTCGCGGCCGTGGGGTGGGCCGCAAAATAACGCGTCATTGAATCTCTCCGAGCGCGCGCTGCCGCAGTTCTTCCTCCAGCTCCGGCACCAGGTTCACCGTCAGCGGCATGCCCTCGATGACCGGCACCAGGTCGTTGACGATTACCCGTTCGCCGATCTCGATCCCGCCGCGGATAACCGCCAGTTCGCCCTGGGTCATCCGCAGGTCGACCGGGCGGATCTCGAGCCGATTGTCAGCACCGGCGAGGTACACCCTGCCTTCGTGCAAGGCGCGGCGCGGAATGATTATCGCCTCGCGTTGCGGTGCGAACAGGTCGACCGCGGTATACATGCCCTTGAGCAGCGGCGGGCGCCGGCCGGGTATTATTTTCTCGTAGGGATCGTCCACCCCGACGACCACGCCGAGCGTCTGGCGGGTCGGGTCGATCGCCTCGCTGATGCGTAGCACCCGCGCCTCCCAGACCGCTTCCGGCATGCCGTTGACGAGCCGGACCCGTGCGCTGAGACCCAGGCTTTCGTTGATGCGCCCGCCGGTCTGGACGAATTGCTGCACCGCCACCGTCCGGTCTTCGAGGTGGCTGATGAGCTGGCGCATCGATACCATCGGCAACTGCGCGGTGATTTCCACGCCCCTGAGGTCGATGGCTTCGAATAGCGGCGAGCCGACCGTGACGAATTCGTTCTCGTCGACGCTGACGGCGCCGATACGCGCGTCGAAGGGCAGCCGGATATCCGTGCGGCCGAGGATCGTCGCACGATTCTGCACTTCCTGCTCGGCGCGCGCGATCTGCGCCTCGATCGACTGCCGGCGGCTGGCGTAACCGTTAATCCTGCCCTGCAGATCCTCCACCTGCTGGCGCAGCTGGATGACCTTTTGCTCTTCGGCATCGAGCGTGGACTTGGCAATCAACTGCTTTTGATAGACGTCCCGGATACGCGCCAGTTCGGCTTCGCCGACCGTGAGATTGTCGAGCGCCAGCTGGAGTGATCGGCGGGTCGATTTTTCCTCGCTCTCGAGTTCGGCCAGCGCGGAGCGGCTCGCCTTGAGGTCCTCCCGGGTTTGCTGCAGCGACAGCGCGTAGTCCTCGGCTTCTATGCTCACCACCAGGGTACCGGCCGGAATGGTTTCCCCGGACTTGAGATTGGGGTGCACGTAGCTGATCTTGCCGCTGACCTCGGCCATGCTGTTGAGCGTGATGGCCGGCTCGACATTGCCGTAAGCCGTGACCCGCGAACGGAAAGGTATCTGCCTCACGGACAGCACTTCGACGGCGCGGCTCGGCATTTCGACGGCGACGTGCTCGAGAGGCTTGCGGCTCTTGACCAGCGCGACCGCGATGACGGCGGCCACGGCGACGGCGAGAAGCAGTGCAAAAACACCTTTCAAACTGAATTTCACGATTTCCGCATCCGGGATTCACTCCTTCGAGTCGACGCGCGACGATTCTAACTTGCCTGCGCAAACCGAAACCAGAAATTTATCGCTACCCCGGGCCGGCGGAGAAAAGTGATCGCGCGGGCGTTCGCGATTATAATGGACGGATTTCAGCCGTTCGACGAGGATTGCTCTGAACCAACGCAAGAAATTCAGAAAGACCAAGGTGATCGCCACCATCGGCCCCGCCTGCGACTCGCTACCGCGCCTGAAGGCGATGATCGAAGCCGGCATGAACGTCGCCCGGCTCAACATGTCGCACGGCGACGAGGCGTCCCATGCGGCGATCGTCGCGCGCATCCGCGAGGCCGCCGACGCCTGTGACGCCACCATCGCGATCATGGTCGATACGCGCGGCCGGGAAATACGCAGCGGCAAGGTCGAAGGCGGCCAGGTGCTGCTGGACGCCGGCCAGCCGTTCACGCTCTACGCCGACGGCCGCGCGGGAGACGCATCCGGCGTCTCGATCTCGCTGCAAAGCCTCGACCGTCATGCCCGACCCGGTCACCGGGTGCTGGTCGACGACGGACAGATCGAACTGCGAGTCGAAGCCGTGGAGGAAGGCCGCGTGCACTGCCGCATCGAAACCGGCGGCGTGCTGCGCGACAACAAGGGGGTAAATCTGCCGGACACGGCCGAAGCGCTCAACGACATCGAGTACGATACCAGCCGCGAACTGAAATTCGCCGCGGAGCAGCGCGTCGACTACCTCGCCGCATCCTTCGTCCGCAACGCCGACGAGATTCACGCGATCGAGGCGCAACTGCGCGAATTCGACGCCGAAATCCCGATCATCGCCAAGATCGAGAACCGCCAGGGCGTCGAAAACATCGAGGAAATCATCGAGGCCTCGAACGGCATCATGGTGGCGCGCGGCGACCTCGGCGTGGAACTCGACATGGGCGAGGGCCCGACGATCCAGAAGCGCATCATTCGCGCCACGGTCGCCAACGGCAAGCCGGTAATCACCGCCACGCAAATGCTCGATTCGATGGAACGTAATCCGCGACCGACCCGCGCCGAGGCCAGCGACGTCGCCAACGCCATCTTCGACGGCAGTTCGGCGGTCATGCTGTCGGGGGAAACGGCCTCCGGTTCGCGCCCGGTCGAGGCGGTCGCGACCATGGTTCATCTGGCGCTCGAAGCCGAACAAAGCCTGCGCGAATTCGGCACCCTGCAGCAAATCAAGCCGCATCCGTCCAACGACGTTACCGAGGCAGTCGCGCAGGCCACGATTACGATGGCCAATCACTTGAATTCGGCAGCGATTATCGTCATGACCGAGACCGGCTTCTCCGCGCGCCTGGTATCCAAGTACCGCCCGGATTGTCCGATCGTCGCGGTCACTTTTACCAGCGAGGTCGTGCACCGGCTGGCGTTGAGCTGGGGGATTTACGGTTTCCTCTACACCGGCGCCGACACCGACGAGGAGCGCCTGGCCTTCGCGATCGAGCGTGCGAAACAGGTCGGCTACGTGAAATCCGGTGACGTGGTGGTCATCACCGCGGGGCCTTCCCGCCAGTCCGGCGGCACCAACATGATCCGGGCGTTGACCGTCGACTGAGCGATTAACTGCGGGCTCTGTGATGTACCCGGTCCGCAGATTCCAGCGTATGGTGTATCAAGCGCGCGCTCTCGGCCGTTTTTCGTCGCGAGTCCGCAGCGGACGATCGGTGGGTGAGCGGGCTAGGTAATCGGCGTCAGGTAATTCAGCCAGGCCGACATGCGCAGCAAGGTCATGCGCACCAGCGCCAGCTGGATGTGGTCGTCGCTATACACCGCGGTCTCGGCATGGGATCCCCCCGGCAGGTAGCCGCTGTAAATCCTGAATCTCGGATCGGTAATATCGATCAGCACCGGGATTCGCGCTTCACCCGCAGCCGCCGGGTCGTTGAGATTTTCGGTGGAGCGGTATTCGCCGGGGGACGGCAGCACGCCACGCACCCTGGCGGCGAAAACCTTGCCCGGAATGCTGTCGAAGGTTACCTCCGCCAGTTCGCCGTCGTCGAGGCGCATGCGGTTGTTCTGAGCGAACCAGGCAACCAGGTTGGGCTCCTCGATCATCAGCGGCAGCTCTGCAGCCGGACTCCCCGGAGACGACTCGACCGGAGTCGCAACCAGGTATTGCCGGCTGTCGTCCGTGTAGGGGTGATAGTGATTCAGCAACTGGACCAGGCCGAAACTCAACACCAGGCCGCCGATGCCCGCGAACGGCACGGTAACCCGGGTGAGAGGCAGGCGGAACAGCGAGAATACCGCGATACATATCGCCGTGTATGCCAGCACGATCATCAGTTCCATCGCTTCGTCCTCCTCAGGCCGCTTCGCTGCTCGCCGCCAGGATCGCTTTTTCGATGCGCTTGATCCGGTCGTCGAGAACCTCGTAGCGATGCCCGAGCAGGGTCACCGAATCGGTGATATCGGGCTCGTCGGCGCCGGCGACCTGCTTGTCGTTGACAGCCGTATCCTCGTCGATGCGGCCGAAACTCGGGGCCGGGCTGGCGCGGTAAGCGGTAGCCCAGAGCCAGACCAGAGGCCAGGCGGCATGCAGGGTGAACAGGCTTACCCAGCCCGCGTAATAGATCGCGTCCTGGTGAGGGTGATCGCAATCGACGGCCTGTTTGTAAGGGATATCGAGGATTGCGATGGCACCGAACAACAGGCTGATCGCCATGAAAATCAAAATTCCGAGTGCAATGTATTCGAGCATTTACAGGATCTGCCAGGTTGCTTCGGTCTGGAGTGTAGTCCAGGAAACCGCGGCTCAAGGTGTGACCTGGTTCTCATTCTGCCGACGAACGGTAATCTCCCGACGAACGGTTACCCGGCGGGAATCGCGCGCTGCCACGACGGAAATCCGGCAGCCGGGCGTCAAGTAATCGACATGCCGGAAAAGCGCCGGATTCAGCCGACCCTGACCACCAGTTTGCCGAAATGCCCGGCGGCGCGCATCGCGTGGAAAGCCGCGCGCGCCTCGTCGAATTCGAATACCCGGTCGACCACCGGGTGAACCCGGTTGGCGGCGAGCGCGGCGTTCATCGACTCGAACATGCGCCGGTTGCCGACGTAAACTCCCTGCAGGCGAATCGATTTCCGCATCACCGCGACGGGATTTATGGTCCCGCCGGTAAGCACCCCGATCAGGCTGATGCAACCGCCCACGCGGGTCGCCTCGATCGTCTTTTCCAGGGTCCCGGCGCCGCCGGTTTCGATGGTCACGTCGACGCCCTTGCCGTCGGTCAGCTCGAGTACCCGCTTTTCCCAGTCCGGTATCGCGAGGTAATTGATCGTCTCGTCGGCGCCGAGCGTCCTCGCGCGCTCCAGCTTGTCGTCGCTCGACGAAGTAATGATCACCCGCGCGCCCGACATCTTCGCCAGTTGCAGGCCGAAGATCGACGCCCCGCCGGTACCCAGCAACAGTACCGTCATGCCCGGTTTCAGACCTCCCTGTTCGAGCAGGCAATTCCAGGCCGTGAGCCCGGCGCAGGGCAGCGTCGCGGCTTCCTCGAACGACAGATGGGCGGGAATCGGCACCGCGCCCGGCTCGGCGAGCAAAACCTGTTCGGCGAGCACGCCGTCGATGGCGCCGCCGAGCGCGCTGGCCATCGCCGCGGGAGTGATACCGCCGTCGACCCAGTGCTGGAAAAAGCAACCCGCGACGCGGTCTCCCGGTGCGAAGCGCGTCACCCCGGGACCGATGGCGAGGACCTCGCCTGCGGCATCCGAGTTCGGAATGCGCGGGTAGGGAATGGCGCGCGCGGCGGGATCCTCGACCGTCGACAGGTCGCGGTAATTGACCGACGAGGCGCGAACCGCGACGAGTATCTGTCCCGGCCCCGGTTGCGGCGCCGGTCTTTCGTTCAGGGCCAGCGCATCGATACCGCCCTCGGAAACAATTTCGTAAGCACGCATCAGCAATCTCCTTTATTAGCGGCACGCGATTCATCGGCTCGCGGCCGGCGACAATATACTACGCTGCGGGGACTATTGCAGTGAAGCTCAGCTGCGGTCGGCCAACTCGAGCATGGTGTGCAGCAGCAGGTTGCAGCCTGTCTCGATGTGCTCGCGGTCGGTGAATTCCTCGGGCGCATGGCTCACGCCCTGGCGGCTGGGGACGAAGATCATGCCCGCGCGGGTGAGATAAGCCATCATCTGCGTATCGTGGCCGGCGCCGCTCGGCATCACCGGCGCATCGATACCGAGCTCGCGGGCCTGCTTGCGGAAGGCCTCGATGATATCCTCATGGCAGGGTGTCGGCTCGAGCCAGCTGGCCTGTTCCATCGACAGCTCGAGGTCGTGTTTCAGCGCGACCTCCCGCAATCGCTCGCGGCAAGCCTCGGCCAGCTCGGACATGACCGAAAGCTCCATGTCGCGGCCGATGACGACAAACTCGGCGCGCCCGGGCACGGTGTGCGGAAAATTGGGATAGAGCTCCACCTTGCCGACGGTCAGGCGGGTCGCCGGCGTGCCGACGGCGTCGATGATCTCGGGAATCGCGGCGCTGAAGTCGGCCAGGCCGCGAAACGCGTCGCGGCGTAAATTCATCGGCGTGGTACCGGCATGGTTGGCCTCGCCTTCGAAAGTAACTCCCCAGTTGAATACCCCTGAAATCCCCTCGACGATGCCGACCGGTTTGCCCGTGCGGTCGAGCACCGGGCCCTGCTCGATATGTAATTCGAGGAATGCCTTGAGGTCGGAGGCCTCGCGGCGCGCCTGCGGCCAGGCGGCCGGGTCGAGTCCCGCGGCACGCATCGCGTCGCTCATCAGTGCGCCGCTGTCGTCGCGCGCATTTTCGAACCACTCCGGATCGACCAGGCCCGCCATCGCCTGCGCACCGAGCATGCCGCCGAAACGTCCCTCTTCCTCGCTGGTAGCGACGATTTCGATCGGCGAGCCGGGTGCGATATCGTGCTCCATGGCGGTCTCGACGCATTCGAGCGCCGCGATCACACCGAGCACCCCGTCGAGGCTGCCGCCGCGCGGTACCGAGTCGAGATGCGAACCGAGCATCACCGCGGGGCCGGATCCCGTATTCCAGCGGCCGATCACGTTGCCGACCGGGTCGAGACGCGCGTCGAGCCCGAGTTGCTTCATCTCGGCCGCGAGCCACTCGCGTGCCTGCATGTCGGCCGGTGAAAAACTCAGGCGATTGATGCCCGGAACCGACTCGTCCGCACCGAATCGGTTCACGGCTTCGAGCCGAGCCTCGAGACGCCCGAGACGGATTGCCGGGCGGCCAGGGCCTTTACGGGTCGCGTCTTTTGCCATTCCTGGAAAACCGGTTCAACATTTGTTTATTAAATTATCATTATCAATTCTTGAATAACAGTTATTTATCATGATAAATTGCCAGGCACTAGTTTCGGCGGACTGTAAGCGGGTCCGCCGGGCGGGGGAATCGAATACCGCGCAACTGGCTGCGCGGACCGGAAAAACGCCGGCTACGGCGGATCTACAATAACCGGGACCATCGCTATTCGAGCCCTGCCGGCACACCCTCGGAGGAGCATTATGAATATCGAAAAACTGTTGCAACGCCTGGGTCGAATCGCCGCCGCGGCGGCGCTGGTCCTCGGATTCGTCGCTGGCGGCACCGCGCAGGCCATGACACCGCCCAACGTGCTCGTGGTCGGGCAGATCGCCGAACCCAAATCCCTGGACCCGCACGCGGTCACCGCGGTCAACGACTTCAGAATCCTGATGAATATC
>JASFKL010000075.1:0-14111 GCA_050118655.1 Gammaproteobacteria bacterium
CCGGCCGTACTTGCTGTCGATGGCCTCGAACATGGCCATGACCTGCGCCTCGTCGGCGACGTCGGCCTGGAAAGCGAAAGCCTCGTGGCCGCCTTCGTGTAAATCTTCGAGCAACTTTTCCGCGGCCCCGGCGTCGTGCCGGTAGTTGAGGCACGTCGAGTAGCCCCTGGCGGCGGCGAGGCGCGCGGTCTCGGCACCGATACCGCGGCTCGCTCCGGTGATCAGTAACACTTTGGACATCGCACTCACCTCCTGCCCGGCTTAAGGTTTCAGTCTGTCGCGCAGGATCTGGTTCACCTGCCCCGGGTTGGCCTTGCCCTGGGTCTGCTTCATCACCTGGCCGACGAAGAACCCGAGCACCTTCTCCTTGCCGGCGCGGAACTGCTCCACCTGCTCGGGATTATCGGCGATGACCGTATCGATGATCGCCTCGATGGCGCTGCTGTCGGTGATCTGCTCGAGTCCGCGCGCGGCGATGATTTCGTCGGCGCTGCCCTCGCCCTGCCACATGGCTTCGAAGACTTCCTTGGCGATCTTGCCCGAAATCGTGTCGTCGCCGATGCGCGCGACCAGTTGCGCCAGCATCTGCGGCGCGATCGGCGCCGCGGCGATGTCGAGGCCGGCCTTGTTGAGCGCGCCGGCGAGATCGCCGAGAATCCAGTTGGCGAGCTGTTTGCTTTGCGCGCTGTCCGCGCCCAGCGCCGCCTCGAAGTAAGCCGCGGTTTCGCGCGTCGCGGTCAGCAGTTCGGCGTCGTAGTCGGATAACCCGAGTTCGTCGATGTAACGCTGCTTCTTTTGCTCCGGCAGTTCGGGCAGGGCAGCGCGAATCCGCTCGATGTCGGCATCGGAGATGGCCACGGGTAACAGGTCGGGATCGGGAAAATAGCGGTAATCGTTGGCTTCTTCCTTGCTGCGCATCGATCGCGTCTCGTCGCGGTCGGCGTCGTAGAGCCGGGTTTCCTGGACCACTTCGCCGCCATCCTCGAGCACATCCGTCTGCCGCTCGATCTCGAAGTTGATGGCGCGTTCGAGAAAGCGGAAAGAGTTGATGTTCTTGAGTTCGGTGCGCGTGCCGAGAGCGGAATCGCCGCGCCGGCGCAGCGAAACATTGGCATCGCATCGAAACGAACCTTCCTGCATGTTGCCGTCGCAAATCTCGAGGTAGCGCACCAGGCTGTGAATCTTGCGCGCATAGGCCACGGCTTCCTTCGCCGAACGCATGTCGGGCTCGGAAACGATTTCCAGCAACGGGGTGCCGGCGCGGTTCAGGTCGATACCGGTCTGATCCGGAAACTGGTCGTGGATCGATTTGCCGGCGTCTTCCTCGAGGTGAGCGCGGGTGATACCGATTTCCTTGTGCTCGCCCTCGGCGGGGGTAATGGATACGCGGCCCTTGCCGACGATGGGTAATTCGTATTGCGAGATCTGGTAGCCCTTCGGCAGGTCGGGATAAAAATAATTCTTGCGCGCGAATACCGAATGCCGGTCGATCTGCGCATCGATGGCGACGCCGAAGCGTATCGCCATCGCCACCACCTCGCGATTGAGAACCGGCAGCACGCCCGGCAGGCCGAGGTCGACCGCGCAGGCCTGGGTGTTGGGCGCGGCGCCGAAAGCGGTCGAGGCCCCCGAAAAAATCTTGCTGCGGGTGGCGAGCTGGGCGTGGATCTCGAGCCCGATGACGGTTTCCCAATCGCTCATCGAAATTCCCCCGGCACCTGCCGGTGCCAGTCGCTGACCTGCTGATAGGCATGCGCCGCGTTCAGCAGGCCGGCCTCGTCGAAATAGTTGCCGATCAACTGCATGCCCACCGGCAAGCCGTCGACGAAGCCGGCCGGCAGCGACATGCCGGGCAGACCCGCGAGGTTCAACGAAATGGTGTAGATATCCTGCAGGTACATGCTCACCGGGTCGTCGGTCTTGGCGCCGATCTCGAATGCGACATCCGGCGTGGTCGGCCCGAGAACCAGGTCGACCTGCTCGAAGGCGCGCTGGAAATCGTCCTTGATCATGCGCCTCAATTGCTGGGCCTTGAGGTAATAGGCATCGTAGTATCCCGCGGACAGGGCATAGGTACCGATCATGATGCGCCGCTTGACCTCTGCGCCGAAACCTTCGCCGCGGGAGCGCTTGTAGAGATCCTCGAGATCGACCGGATCCTGGCAGCGGTAGCCGAAGCGAACGCCGTCGAAACGCGACAGGTTCGACGAGCATTCCGCCATCGCGATCACGTAATAAGTCGGAATCGACAGCCCGGTATTGGGCAGCGAGACTTCGCGGATCTCGGCGCCGAGTTTTTTCAGTTCCGCGACCGCGTCCTCGATGACCGCGGCCACGCGGCTGTCGAGGCCCTCGGCAAAATACTCTTTCGGCAGTCCGATTTTGAGGCCTTCGATGCCGCGCCCGAGCAGGCTGCCGTAGTCGGGAACCGGCTGTTCCGCCGAGGTGGAGTCGCGCGGGTCGAAACCGGACATGGTCTGCAGCAGCAGCGCGCAATCCTCGGCGCTGCGCGCGAAAGGTCCGCCCTGATCGAGGCTCGAGCCGTAAGCGATCATGCCGTAGCGCGATACCCGCCCGTAAGTCGGCTTGATACCGGTCACCCCGCAAAACGCGGCCGGTTGGCGAATCGAACCGCCGGTATCGGTGCCGGATGCGCCGGCCGCGAGTCCCGCTGCCACCGCGGCTGCCGAGCCGCCCGACGAGCCGCCCGGCACGCAACTGGTCCGCCAGGGGTTGGCCACGCTGCCGTACCAGGAATTCTCGTTCGACGAGCCCATCGCGAATTCGTCCATGTTGGTCTTGCCGAGCATCACCGCGCCGGCGGCTTTGAAACGCTCGATCACGGTCGCGTCGTAGGGGGCGATGAAATTGTCGAGGATGCGCGAACCGCAGGAAGTCCTGACGCCGTCGGTACAGAACAGGTCCTTGTGCGCCAGCGGCACGCCGGCGAGCATACCGCCTTCGCCCCGGGCGAGCGCCGCATCGGCCGCGCGCGCCTGCTCGAGCGCAATCTCGCCGGTGACGCTGATAAAGCAGTTGAGCGCCGGGTTGTACCGCTCGATCCGATCCAGAAACCCGGTGGTGATCTCGACGCTGGAGAACCTGCCCTCGGCGAGCCCGCGCCGGATTTCGGCGATCCCCATGGTCATTATTCGATCACCTTCGGCACGCGGTAAAACCCGCCGGAGACATCCGGCGCGATGGCCTGAAACTTGTCGCGCTGATCGCTCTCGGTCACCTCGTCGTCGCGTAATCGCTGGGTCGCGTCGAGCGGATTCGAGAGCGGTTCCACGCCGCTGCTGTCGACCTGGTTCATCTGCTCCATGAGCTCGAGGATACTGGACAGGTCTTCCGTGTAACGGTCCACGGCATCGTCATCGATATGCAAGCGCGCCAGGTGCGCAATCTCGCGAACATCGTCGGTTTTGAGGCTCATTTGGGGAAATTTCTACCGCGCAATGGAAAAGCTGGCAAACTTACCATAATTTCACCGCTTGTATAAGCAAAAGACTGATTTTTAAGGTATTTCACCTTGTGAAAATTACGTCTCGTAGCTATAGTACGCTCGATTCTGCGCTATACTATGCCAGCAGCAGGGAATTTCGTGCCCACGCACATCAAAAAACACACGACGGGTTAGAACACACAGCATGTTTGGAGCTATCCGCGGCCTGTTATCCAACGATCTGTCGATCGATCTGGGTACAGCCAATACGCTTATTTACTCCCGCGGCCAGGGAATCGTACTCAACGAACCCTCGGTGGTTGCGATTCGCCAGGATCGCGGGCCGGGTGGGCCCAAGTCGATCGAGGCGGTCGGTACCGACGCCAAGAAAATGCTCGGACGAACCCCTGAAAACATCACCGCCAAGCGGCCGATGAAAGACGGCGTGATCGCCGATTTCACCTACACCGAAAAAATGCTGCAGCATTTCATTCGCAAGGTGCATGAAAACCAGTTCATGCGGCCGAGCCCCCGGGTATTGATTTGCGTACCCTGCGGCGCGACCCAGGTCGAACGCCGCGCGATACGCGAGTCGGCGCTCGGCGCGGGCGCGCGCAAGGTCTACCTGATCGAGGAGCCCATGGCGGCGGCGATCGGCGCCGGCATGCCGGTCGACGAGGCGCAGGGCTCGATGGTACTCGACATCGGCGGCGGAACCTCCGAGGTCGCGGTCATGTCGTTGAACGGCATCGTTTACTCGGCCTCGGTCAGAATCGGCGGCGACCGTTTCGACGACGCGATCATCAACTACGTGCGCCGCAATTACGGCATCCTGATCGGCGAGGCCACCGCGGAGAGGATCAAGGTGGACATCGCCGCGGCCTACCCGGGCAAGGACCTGCTCGAAATGGAGGTCAAGGGCCGCAACCTGTCGGAAGGCGTGCCGCGCAGTTTCACGCTCAACAGCAACGAAATACTCGAAGCCCTCCAGGACCCGCTCTACGGAATCATTTCCGCGGTCAAGAACGCACTCGAACAAACCCCGCCCGAGCTGGGATCCGATATCGCCGAGCGCGGTATCGTACTCACCGGCGGCGGCGCCCTGCTGCGCGATCTGGACCGTTTGATCATGGAGGAAACCGGGTTACCCGTGATTATCGCAGAAGATCCGCTGACCTGTGTCGCCCGTGGCGGCGGCCGGGTGCTCGAAATGATCGATGAACATGGGCTGGACTTCCTGGCGGTAGAATAAACCCCCCGCTGCCACCGCCTAGATGAAGATATTACTGCAGGCACGTGGCGCATCCCTGAAAGCGTTATTCCTGGTCGCGCTCAGTATCGCGACCATGGTCGTCGACCACCGTTTTCACCAGCTCGAGGTAGTGCGGACCAATATTTCGCTGGCGCTCACCCCGCTGCGATACCTGGTCAGCCTGCCGGCGACCGGCGGTAGCTGGCTCAGCGACTGGGCGACTTCGCACAGCGAACTGATCGCCGAGAACGAAGCGCTGCGCTCCGAGGGCAGGATCCTCAACGCGAGGCTGCAAAAGCTCGAAATCCTCGCCGAGGAGAACGCGCGCCTGCGCAGCCTGCTCGGATCCTCGCGCAAGATATCCGACGACGTGATCGTCGCGGAACTGCTGTCGGTCGCGCAAAGCCCCTACCGGCAGCTCATCGAAATCAACAAGGGCAGCAGTGACGGAGTCAAGATCGGTTATGCCGTAATCGACGACTTCGGGGTAATGGGACAGGTCATCCACGTCAATCCGCAATCCGCGAGTATCATCCTGATCTCCGATCCGGAACATGCGATACCGGTGCAATTCGTCCGCAGCGGTACCCGCTCGGTCGCCTTCGGACGCGGTTCCACCTCCCAGCTCGAACTGCGCTATCTGCCGGCCACGGCCGATATCCAGGTCGGTGACGAGCTGGTCACCTCGGGGCTCGGAGACCGCTTCCCGCCCGACTACCCGGTGGCCAGGGTTACCGAAATCGACGAGGACCGGGTGCGCGGTTTCGTCACCGTATACGCGGAGCCCCGGGCGCGCCTGGACTCGAGCCGAGAAGTGCTCGTGATCAAGCCCCGGCAATAGCATGCCGCCGCTCAAGTACCTGGTCATTTACCTGAGCCTGCTGGTGGCGCTGATCCTGATGATCCTGCCGCTTCCCGACGGGGTGCAGCTTTACCGCCCCAACTGGGTCGCGCTGGTATTGATCTACTGGAGCATGGCGCTGCCGAAGCGCGTCGGGCTCTGGTTCGCGTTCTTTACCGGCATTGTTCTCGATACCTCGCAGGGAACCCTGCTCGGCCAGCATACACTGGCGCTGGTAGTGGTGGTATTTCTGAATATGAATTTCTACCAGCGCATCCGCGTGCTGGTGCTTCCGCAACAGGCCGTTTACGTGTTCGTGCTGCTACTGGTCAACCAGGGCCTG
The DNA here is from genome assembly GCA_050118655.1 of Gammaproteobacteria bacterium. Classification (GTDB taxonomy): domain Bacteria; phylum Pseudomonadota; class Gammaproteobacteria. Next base: position 5,882 of record JASFKL010000075.1, read on the forward strand.
GTCGCCTGGGTAGAGGGAATTCTCGGCCGGCCGACCCCGCTGCTCGGTTATTTCGGCGCCCCGTTCGTCGGCATGCTGATCTGGCCGTGGGTATTCGTCGTATTACGCGATATCCGCCGCAAGGCGGCATTGAGTTAACATCTTGGCAGACAGCGACTACGACTATATCGACACCGACGCCGGCCTGGCGAGTTTTTGCGACGCGCTCGGCGCCGCCGGCTGCTGCGCGATCGACACCGAGTTCATTCGCGAAAGCACTTATTACCCCGAACTGGCACTGATCCAGGTCGCCAGCGACACGCAGCTCGCCTGCATCGATCCGCTCGCGGTCGAGGATTTTTCGCCGTTCGAGGAGATACTCGTCGAGCCCGGCTTGCTGAAGGTGTTCCATTCTTCGTCGCAAGACCTCGAGATCCTCTATCAAAGGTTCGGCAAGGTGCCGTCGCCGGTATTCGACACCCAGCTCGCCGCGGCAGTGCTGGGATACAATCACCAGATTTCCTATGCCGACCTGGTGCAGCAGGTCACCGGCGTCGTTCTCGAAAAAAAACATACCCGTGCCAACTGGACCCGCCGACCGCTGTCGAGCGACGAACTCGATTACGCGATGGACGACGTGCGCTACCTGCTGGAGGTCTACCGGCACCTCGACGACAGGCTCGGACAAACCCGCCGCCGCAGCTGGATCGAAAAAGATCTACGGGCGATGAGCGATCCGGCCAACTACGAGGTGAACACGGCCCAACTGTGGAAGCGCCTGAAAGGCGTGCAAAAGCTCAAGGGCGATAAGCTGCAGATTGCCAGCGAACTGTGCCGCTGGCGCGAACAGGTCGCGCAGCGGCAGAATCGGCCGCGGCGCTGGATTGCCAAGGACGATACCCTGGTCGAGATCGCGCGTCGAAAACCGGTCGATCTCGAGGCGCTCGCTGCCATCCCCGAGCTCAGCGACAAGACCGTCAGGCGTCACGGCGAAAAATTGCTCGAGGTGGTTGCCGCCGCCACGCGGGTCGATCCCGCGGACTGGCCGCGCCACGACCAGCGACAGCAACTCGACCCGGCACAAATGGCGCTCGGCGACTGCCTGATGGCGCTGTGCCGGTCGATCGCCGAGAGCAACAGCATTGCATTGGCGTCGCTGGCAACCCGCAAGGATATAGACAACCTGATTCTCAACCGCAAAAGCAGTCGCCTGACCCAGGGCTGGCGGTTCGAGATGGCCGGCGAACAATTGCTCGAGTTCATGCACGGCCAGGCCGTGATCGCCGTCGACGACCAGCATATCCACCTGGAAAGAAAACTGTCGTCGGGAGAATCGGAATGACCATCGATCCGATCGGCAATCCACGGCCGGCGCCTCGCGGATGCCGGGCCCGAGTCGACCCGCTCGCGGAAAGGAGATGAAGAAGATCGCTGTTTATATCATCCTGCTGGCGATAGCGATCGTGATCCTGCTGTTGGTAACCGCCAGAATGTCTCGCGAAGGACAGGCCCCGGGTCTTGCCGATGGCCGCCTGAGCCCTTGCCCCGGTGCGCCGCACTGCGTTTGCAGCGAGTATCCCGACGCGTCGGAACACTTCGTCGCGCCGCTCGACATACCCTCGCAGGCCGACGAAAACCTGAGCGCGCGGATGCGTGCCGCGATCGTCGAACTGGGGGGAACCGTCAGGTCGGAGCGTGCGGATTATATCTGGGCGACTTTTACCTCGTCGTTGTTCGGCTTCGTCGACGACCTCGAAGTCAGAATCGATACGCAAGCGGGAAAGATCCAGTTTCGCTCGTCCTCGCGGATCGGCTACAACGACATGGGTGTCAACCGTAAACGCGTCGAGGCGCTCAAACAGCGGTTCCTGCAGGGCCCCGCCGGCGGCTGAAGCCGTCCGCGCCGCGCCGCGCGAATCCCGGGACCCCAGCCTTATCATGGAATTTAGTTTCGACTGCTGTAATATAATTTGTCGAATTCCCCGATCCCGCAAAGGAGCTACATGACACCCGAAAAGATCCAGCAGTTAATCGCCGCGAAGATGCCCGATGCCGCGGTAGAAGTCAGCGGCAGCGAAGGCAAGTACGTCGCCAACGTGACCAGCGATGCCTTCGAAGGCCTGTCGCCGATCAAGCGGCACAAGCTGGTCTACGCCTGCGTCAACGACGAAATCGTGTCGGGCGAATTGCATGCCCTGACCATCGTCGCCAAAACGCCCGCCGAACTGGGTTGAACCGGGAGGGGTGTTCGCCGCCGACCGCGCGGACGCCCGAGCTGAGCGGACGCCGGATTGACCACCGACAAGCTGATTCTGATCTGTCCCCTGGACCGTCTCCCAGACCCGGGCTCTTACGGGTTTTCGCTCGAATCCGGGGGCCGGCGGATCGACGGTTTCGTAGTCCGGCGCGACGGCGAATGCTATGCCTATCTCAACAGCTGCCCGCACACCGGTTCGCCGCTCGACTGGGTCGAGCACCAGTTCCTGGATCTGGACGGCGAATTGATCCAGTGCGCGGTACACGACGCGCGATTCCTGATCGATACCGGTGAATGCGTTCTCGGCCCCTGTCCAGGCGCGAGCCTCGAATCGCTGCCGATCCGCGTTGCGGACGACAATATTTACCTGGTCGGGCGCGCGTAGAGGTCGTATTCGTCGGCGCCGGTAATCTCGGCCCGGTAAATTTCACCGCTTGCCAGGCTGTCCGCGGTATCGATATGCACGAGGCCGTCGATCTCGGGCGCATCGGCATAACTGCGGCCGACGAATCCCTGCTCGCTCGCCGATTCGACGAGCACGTCCAGCTGCTGGCCGACGCGCGCCGCGAGCTTGTTCGCGCTGATTTCCTGCTGCTTCGACATGAAACGATGGTAGCGCTCCTGCATGACTTCCTCCGGCACCGGGTCGGGCAAGGCATTGGCCGCGGCGCCGTCGACCGGCGAATAGGTGAAACAACCGACGCGGTCGAGTTGGGCCTCGTCGAGAAAATCCAGCAGGATCTCGAAATCGCCCTCGCTTTCGCCCGGAAAGCCGACGATGAAGGTGCTGCGGATGACCAGCTCGGGGCAGATTTCACGCCACCGGGCTATCCGCTCGAGCACGCGCTCGCGGTTCGCGGGCCGCTTCATCGCTTTCAGGATGGCCGGGCTCGCATGCTGGAAGGGGATGTCGAGGTAGGGCAGGATTGCACCCTCCGCCATCAACGGGATCACCTCGTCGACATGCGGGTAGGGATAGACGTAATGCAACCGCACCCAGACGCCGAACTGGCCGAGCGCGCGCGCCAGGTCGATGAAGCGGGTTTGCAGCGGCTGTCCCTGCCAGAAGCGGGTCGCGTAGCCCAGGTCGGCACCGTAGGCGCTGGTATCCTGGGAAATCACCAGGATTTCACGGATGCCGGCCTCGACGAGAATTTGCGCCTCGTCCATGACCGTGTCGATCGGCCGGCTGACGAGATCGCCGCGCAGCGACGGGATGATACAAAAGCTGCAGCGGTGATTGCAGCCCTCGGAAATCTTGAGATAAGCGTAATGGCGCGGCGTCAGGCGAATGCCCTGTTTCGGTACCAGGTCGATGAACGGGTCGTGCGGCGCCGGCAGGTGCCGGTGTACGGCCTGCATGACCTGGTCGCGCGCCTGCGGACCGGTGACCGCGAGCAGCGACGGGAAGCGCGAGTGAATCAACTCGGCACGCGCGCCGAGACAGCCCGTGACGATGACCCGGCCGTTGCGCTCTAGCGCCTCGTCTATGCTGTCGAGCGATTCCTCCACGGCCGCGTCGATAAAGCCGCAGGTGTTGATGATGACCATGTCCGCCGCGTCGTAGTCGGGCACGATGGCGTATCCCTCGGCGCGCAACTGGGTCAGGATGTGCTCGGAATCGACCGTCGCCTTGGGGCAGCCGAGACTGACGAAGCCGATACTGGGCGCGGTGCCGTTCATCGGGCAGTATCCGGCATTCGGGGGCCATTGCCCGTCGGGCGGTGCGATGTATGCTTTGCGGCCGGCGCATCGATCGGGCTGGATTCTGGTCTGGGCAGGCGTTTCAAGCGGGGGCCGGAGTACGAAAGACGCCGCATTATCGTCGAAAACGTGAAGCAGCGCAAAAATGCAGCTATAACTAGACTGGATGAAACGGAGTATCCGTGATTTAATCCTTGAGATCAGCAGATTGCGATGACATGACGAAATTCCTGGTATTACCCGCAACGATATTTCTGGCGCTCCTGTGCGTCCAGACCGCGCGCGCGGAACTGCAGGACCAGGGATTGAATTCGATCATGGATATCATCGACAAGGCAATTGCCGAGATCACGGCGAAACCTGCAGAGGATGGCGCCGAGGTCGATCCCGCAAAACAGCAAAACGCGATCTCGACCGTGATCAACCTGTCGCGCACCCTCGGTACCTTGAGTTTTTCCCGCCTGCAATGCGGCGAGGCCGGCGTGCTCGCCGAGTTTACCAGCCGTGTTCAACTGATGCCGGAGGAAAGCCGCGACCCGATGCGCGACGCCTTCCAGGAAGGATTCGACAAGAGCAAGGGAGAGGCGCCGCTGTTGTCCCAGGACGAATGCGAGCGCCTGACCGCTTCGCGTAAGCGGCGCGAGGCCGAGGCCGATGCCGATGCCAACGTCAAGGAAACCGGGGACAAGGCCGCGGCCGAGAAAGAGTCTGCCAAGAAAGTCGCCGAAGAGACCCCGGCCGAGGATCCGAAATTTCGCTTTCTGCGCATCGCCGAACTATCCGGCCAGTTGGCCTTTCGGCGGCGGATCTGCGAGGGAGAAAAGGTTTTCAACCGCGATTACAACGAATACCTCCAATCGGTTCCCGAGGAATACCGCGAAGAAGCCAAGACCTCTTACTGGAAAGGCTACAGGCACGGCAAGATCCTGAACAAGGATTTTACGCGCGATCAGTGCCCGCAAGCCTGACCCGGCGCGTTCAATCGTCCAGATAACTGCTGATCAGCAGGTAAAACCCGGGTATGAACAGGGCCGCGCTCAATAGCGGCACGAGGAACTGTCCGCTGCCCACCATGATTGGCGCGAGGCCGTCGAGCCCCAGCACGATGCTCGCGCTGACCACGAAACTGGCACCGATGACGGCGCGGATGCTGCGCCGGTTGGCGCGCCGGATCTCCTGTTTCAACTCCGCCAGTTGCCGCGATTCCATCTCGATTCGCAGCTCGTCGTTGGCGATGCGCTCGAGCGCCTTGAACGCGAGTTGCGGCAGTTCCGGAAGGTGCTCGGCGATATAGGGCAAATTTTGCTTCATGCCCTTGAGTAGCGCGCTGAATCCGAGCTGCTCGGACAGCCAGCGCTCGATGAACGGCTTGGCCGTCGTCCACAGGTCGAGCTGCGGGTAAAGCTGGCGGCCGATTCCCTCGATGTGAATGAAGGTTTTTTCGAGCAGCAGCAATTGCGGTTGCACCTCCATGTTGAAGGCGCGCGCAGTCTGGAACAGGCGCAACAGCAGGTAGCCGAACGAAATTTCGGCCAGCGGCCGCTGAAACATGGGTTCGCAGACACTGCGGATAGCGGCCTCGAATTCGTCGACCCGGGTGTCGCGATCGACCCAGCCCGAATCCACGTGCAGCTCGGCGACGCGGCGGTAGTCGCGATTGAAGAAAGCCGCGAAGTTTTCCGCCAGGTAACGCTGGTCGCTGGTCGACAGCGAACCCATGATACCGAAGTCGACGGCGATATACCTCGGGTCTTCGGGCCGGTCGGGATCGACGAATATGTTCCCCGGATGCATGTCAGCGTGAAAATAATTGTGCCGGAATACCTGGGTGAAAAAGATTTCCACTCCCTTGCGCGACAACAATTCGAGATCGATCTGCCGGGCCTGCAATTTCGCCAGGTCGGAAACCGCGATGCCGCTGATGCGCTCCATGACCATCACTTTCTCGCGGCAGTAATCCCAGTATACGGCCGGCACGTAAAGATCGTTCGAGCCCTCGAAGTCGCGCCGCAGCTGGCTGGCGTTGGCGGCCTCGCGCACCAGGTCGAGCTCGTTGTAAATCGTGGTCTCGAACTCGCGAACGATCTGCAGCGGCTTGACCCGTTTCGCCTCGCGCCAGTAGCGGTCGGCCATTTTCGCCAGCAGCATCATGACCTCGATATCCCTCTGGATGCGGCGCTCGATGCCGGGACGTACGATCTTGACCACGACTTCCTGGCCGCCGGCCAGGCGTGCCCCGTAAACCTGGGCGATCGAGGCCGATGCGAGCACCTCGTCGTCGAAGGATTCGAAGACTTCCTCGAGTGGAACGCCGATTTGTGCAGCGACGATTTCGCGCGCCTGGGCGAGCGGAAAAGGCGGCACGCGGTCGAGCAGCTTTTCGAGTTCGTCGGCGATTTCGTCGCCCAGCAGGTCGCGCCGCGTCGACAGCATCTGTCCGAACTTGATGAAGATCGGCCCCAGTTCCTCGATTGCCAGCCGCAGGCGCTCGGCGCGGCCCAGCAGGTCGCTGCGAAACCAGTTGAATGGATTGATTCTGGCGAGCAACAGTAGCGGGCGGAAAAAATGCATCGACAGCGCTACCTCGTCGAGCCCGAAGCGCGCCATCGTGAAATTGATCGAAATCAGGCGGAGCAGCTTGCGCATTACTGCGAGCGCGCCCGCTCGAGCAATCTTGCCAGGCGGGCCTCGGCGCGCGCGACATCTTGATTGAGCCCGGTTACGCCCGCCTGGAACAATTCGAATTCGACCCCGGTCGGGCTCGCCCGCGCTTCCTCGCGCAGATAGTCGCTGGTGGTTCGCAACAGCGAGTCGGCGCCCTGTTTCAACCATTCGCGGAGACGGCGCGCGCCCTGGTAAACCTGAAAGGCGGCGACGTCGCCGATATGGTCGGCGAGCGCTTCCTCCCAGTCGATGTCGAGACCCGCCAGTATGCGCTGCAGCTTTTGCGCGAGCTTGACGTCGCCGTGAAATGCGACCCGTTCCTGCATCGAGGTAGCGAGCTTGTCTTCCTCCGAAGCGAGGTTGACGAGCGCCATCAGTCTGCCGCTGATGCTGGCCTCTGAATCGCGCGGCGGAGGATTTTGCGACAGGCGGATACCCCAGTCGCCGGGGTGACAATAAACCCGGAAATCGAGGTCGGTAATTTCGATCGCGATGCAATGACCCTGCAATTCGCGGCAGCCCGCGAGCGCGGCCTCGTCGTAGGCGAGCAGGCGGTTGCCGCCGATCTCGGCCGCCGCCAGCAGCGAATTGCGAATCGTATCCATCAGGGCGGCGCTGGTAGAATCGGCGGTCTGCACGGTGGTTTCAGTACTTGAAGGCGCGGTGCAGGGCGACGATTCCACCGCTCAGGTTGTGTACCTCGGCCTCGTCGAAACCGCCTTCTTCGAGGATGATCCGCCTGAGCGCCTCCTGGTCCGGATGCCTGCGAATCGATTCGGCGAGGTAACGATAGCTGTCGCGATCGCCCGCGACCCATTCGCCCATCCGCGGTAACAGCTGAAAGGAGTAAAGGTCGTACAGCTTTTCCAGCGGCTCGCAGAGGGGCTTCGAAAACTCGAGCACACACAATCGGCCGCCGGGTTTCAGTACCCGCTGCATGGATGCCAGCGCCTTGCCCTTGTCGGTCACGTTGCGCAGGCCGAAGGCGATGGTGATGCAGTCGAAATAATTGTCCGTGAAGGGCAACGTCTCGGCATTGCATTGCACCGCCGAGACGCGGCCGAGCATGCCTTCGTCGATACAGCGGTCCCGCCCGCGCAACAGCATCTCGGCATTGATGTCGGCGAGTACCACCTTTCCCTTATCGCCGACCCGGCGGGCTTCCGCGAGCGCCAGGTCGCCGGTGCCGCCGGCCAGGTCGAGAACCCGATGACCGGGCCGAAGGGCACACATTTCGAGCGTGAATCGTTTCCACAGCCGATGAATGCCGAACGACATGAGATCGTTCATCAAGTCGTATTTTTGTGCCACCGAGGTGAAAACCTCGCCGACCCGGCGCTGCTTCTCGGCGAATGGAATTTCTTCGTAACCGAAGTCGGTAGTGTCGTTTTTCTGCATGAATCGAACGATACCATAGCCGCGAGTTTTTGGTCAGATCAAAAACTCCGGACATTCGGGGTCAGACCAGGAATTCCGAGAACACAAAGACTTCGCCGACCCCCCCAATTAGGGGGACACAATACTCAATTACCCTAATTAAGTTTCTATTTGAAATTTAATAGTGGTAGCGAAGGTAATGTGCCCCCTAATTTGGCAACAGTTATCCGAATCGCCAATTCCGGGAAA
>JASFKL010000076.1:0-14077 GCA_050118655.1 Gammaproteobacteria bacterium
CGTCCCATCCAGCCGGCGATACGCCGGTTGGTGCGCCCGCAGGGACTCGGGCCCGGCAGGAAGGCGGACAGGTCGCCGGTCGCGAAACGGATCAGCGGGTAATCCTTGCCCAGGTTGGTCACCACGACCTCGCCGACCTCGCCCTCGTCGACCGGGTCGCCGCTGCCCGGGCGGACGATTTCGACGTACACCCCCTCGTCGAGAATCAGGCCCTCGCGGGCGTCGGATTCATAGGCGATCAGACCGAGATCGGCGGTGCCGTAGCATTGCAGGACATTGACGCCGCGCTCCGCAAATCCGTCGCGCAGCGGCGGCGGCAGGGCTTCTCCGCTGACCAGCGCCTTTTTGATCGAACTCGCGTCGCTGCCGAGTTCGTCGGCCTGTTCGAGAATGATTTTCAGAAACGACGGCGTGCCGACATAGGCGTCGGGTTCGAGGTCGGCGATGGTTTGCACCTGCAACTCGGTTTGACCGACGCCGGCCGGAATGACCGCGCAGCCGAGCGCCGCCGCCGCGCTGTCGAACATTTGCCCGGCCGGGGTGAAGTGGTAACTGAAGCAATTGTGTACCAGGTCGCCGGCGCGAATGCCGCAGGCATGGAGCGAGCGCGCGAAGCGCCAGAAGTCGGGCACCGGGTATCCTGGCTCGTAGATGGGGCCCGGGGATGCGAATACATGGGAGTATTGCGCGCGATCGGTGGGGGCATAACCGCCGAACGGGCGGTGGGCGCGCTGCAATTCGATCAGTTCCGACTTGCGCGTCAGCGGCAGGGCGCTGAACGAGGCCGCGTCAGTTATCTCGCTGGCTTTGAAATTCTTCAGGCTCTCCGAATACGCCGGGGCGTGTTTTTGTGCGTGCTCGATCTGGGCGCGGATCGCCTCGAATTGCGCCCGTTCGCGCTCGTCCGCGCTGCGTGTCTCCAGCTCATCGTAATACTCAGTCATGCTATTAATCGGGGACAGACCACGTTTTTGCACCATAAAAACGTGGTCTGTCCCCGTTTTCTGTCATTGTCTTCATGTCAGCCAGCGCTTGCGGCGGCGGTAGTGTTTGACCTCGCGGAAATTGACTCGCTCGCTGCCGCTGATGCCGAGATAGAATTCCTTGACGTCGGTATTCTCGCGCAGATCGGCGGCCTTGCCTTCGAGCACCACGCGGCCGTTCTCGAGAATGTAACCGTGATCCGCGTAGCGCAGCGCGATATTGGTGTTTTGTTCGGCGAGCAGGAAAGTGACTCCCTCTTCGCTGTTGAGAAGCCCGACGATTTCGTAAATCTCTTCGACCAGTTGCGGCGCGAGGCCCATCGACGGCTCGTCGAGCAGCATGATTTTCGGCCGTGACATCAGCGCGCGGCCGATGGCGATCATTTGCTGCTCGCCGCCCGAGGTATAACCGGCCTGGGCGCGGTAACGATTCTTCAGGCGCGGGAAGTAGCCGTAAACCAGTTCCAGGTCTTTTTGAATCGCCGCGTTGCCGTCCGGGCGAGTGTAGGCGCCGGTGAGCAGGTTTTCCTCGACCGTCAGGTGTTCGAAACAATGGCGGCCTTCCATGACCTGGATTACACCCTGCTTTACCAGTTCGGCCGAACTCAGGCGGTCGATACGCTTGCCGCGAAACTCGATGCTGCCCTTGGTAATGTCGCCGCGTTCGGCGCGCAACAGGTTGGAAACCGATTTCAGCGTCGTTGTCTTGCCGGCGCCGTTGGCCCCGAGCAGGGCGACGATGCCCTGCTCGGGAACTTCCAGCGATACGCCCTTGAGCACCAGGATGACGTGATCGTAGATCACCTCGATATTGTTGACCGACAACAACGGGCCGGTACCGATCGCGGTAGCTGCTTCGCCCACGCCGTTTCTTTTCCTGGTTCCTCGTACGACCTAGTTACAGTCGCGCGGGGTGACGTTGTTTTCCTTCGCGTACTGTGCCGAATCCTCGGCGATCAGCGGGCCGGTGATATCGCGCAATGGCTCGTAGAAGTCGGTCACGAGACTCCACTTCTTGGCTTTTGCATCCCATTGCTGCAGCGCCACCTTGCCCGGTCCCTCGTGGTTTGCGCAGGTGATCTTGACCGGAATGGTGAAGTTCGCCAGGCCGAGTTCCTTCAGGCGCGCCTCGTCGACGTCGAGCGCTTCGAAGCCGTCGCGCACTTGCTTGCCGCGAACTTCAGTGGTGCCGTGGATTTCCATCGCCTTGCGAATCGCCTCGGAACTCCACATCGCGGCGACCAGGCCGCGATTGTAGAGAACCTCGCCGATGCGGTCGCGATCGCCGAGTCCCATGCCCTTGTCGTAGACGTATTTGCGGATATCGTCGTGTACCGGGAAGTTACCGCCGGGCTGGTGAAACGCACCCGACAGGTAGCCGTCGGCGGCCTCGCCGGCCGGCAGCACGTCGTTTTCGGAACCGGACCACCAGACACCGATGAAGTGGTCCATCGGGTAACGGATAGACGCGGCTTCCTTGATCGCCACCTGGTTCATGACACCCCAGCCCCACATCAGTACCCAGTCCGGGCGTTCACGGCGAACCTGCAGCCAGGTTGCCTTCTGTTCCTGACCGGGATGGTCGACCGGCAGCAGCATCAGCTCGAAACCGTACTTTTCGGAAGCCACTTCCAGCGTTCGGATCGGTTCCTTGCCGTAGGCCGAGTTGTGGTAGACCAGGGCGATTTTCTTGCCCTTGAGATTATCCATGCCGCCTTCCCGGTCGCCGATGTACTGTACGAACACGGTCGCCTGGTCCCAGTAAGTGGCCGGGAAGTTGAATACCCACGGGAAGATCTTGCCGTTGGCGGCCGAGGTACGGCCGTAGCCCATCGAAAAGATCGGGATTTCATCGGCACTGGCCTTGGGAATCAACTGGTAGGTGATACCCGTGGACAGCGGCTGATAGACCAGCGCGCCGGATTGTCCCTCGGCCTTGGTATTTTCGTAGCATTCGACACCCTTTTTGGTGTTGTATCCGGTTTCGCAGGGAATCAGGCTGATGCGTACGCCGTTGATCCCGCCGTCGCGCTCGTTGAGCATGTTGAGGTAATCCCCGTAGCCGTTTGCGAACGGAATGCCGTTGGGGGCATAAGGTCCGGTTCGATAATCGAGGGTCGGCATGACCAGCTCGTATGCGCTCACGATGCCGGTCGTCAACGGCAGCGAAAGCAGCGCCGCGACGATGGTTGTTGTCAGTCTTTTCATAAGATTACGTCCTCCAGTTTTTATGTTGTAGCAATATACTATGCGACGCACCCGCGACCCGTCCACCCGCTAATAGGGGAACGGCCAGAGGCGCAATTTTTCCTTGCCGATTCGCCACAGGCGCGCGAGCCCGTGAGGTTCGACAATCAGAAATACGATAATCAGGATGCCGACGGTGATGATCTGGATATGCTCGGCCAGCGCACTGTCGGTGCCTAGGTAATCGACCATGACGTTTTTCAGCAGGATCGGCATCACGACCAGGAACCCGGCGCCGAGGAACGAACCGAGCACCGAGCCCAGGCCGCCGATGATGATCATGAACAGCACCAGGAAAGACTGGTTGATATCGAAAGCCTCGGTCGCCTCCGCGGATCCGAGCCAGACGGCGAAGTAGAGCGCACCTGCCATGCCGATGTAAAACGACGACACCGCAAACGCCGAAAGCTTGGCGTAGAGCGGGCGCACGCCGATCAGTTCGGCGGCGATGTCCATGTCGCGAATCGCCATCCAGTTGCGGCCGATACGGCCGCGGGCGATGTTCTTGGCCGCCAGCGCGAAAATCGTCACGATCGCGGCGACCAGGTAATACTTGGCGACCGAGTTCGCCTCGGCGCCGGTGATTTCGAATCCCAGCACGGTCATCGGCGGGGCGTTGATCATGCCCGAGGCGCTGTCGTTGAAGAACCAGCCGACCTTGTTGAACATCCACACCAGAAAGAATTGCGCGGCCAGGGTCGCGACCGCGAGGTAAAATCCCTTGATGCGCAGCGACGGCAATCCGAAGATGGTGCCGACCGCGGCGGTGATCAGACCCGACAGGATCACCATCGGGATAAAGCCGATCTCCGGTACCGCTACCATCAGCTTGTAGATCGAATAGGCGCCGACCGCCATGAAGGCGCCGGTGCCGAGCGAGAGCTGCCCGCAGTAACCGACCAGGATGTTCAATCCCAGCGCCGCCAGCGCGTAGATCAAAAACGGCAGCAAGATCGCGTTGAGCCAGTACTCGTCGAGCAGGTAGGGCACGACGGCGAAGACCACGAACAGGATTCCGAACACCACGTAGCGATCCTGCTGGATCGGAAACAGCGCCTGGTCTCCCTCGTAAGTCGCCTTGAACTGACCGGTCTCGCGATAAATCATGCTTTGTTGATTCCATAAAATGGGGACAGACCACGTTTTCCTCGCGGTGTAAACGTGGTCTGTCCCCGATTTTCTGCTGCCGGTTTCATACTCGCTCGATGATCTTTTCGCCGAACAGCCCCTGCGGGCGCACCAGCAGGAAGGCGAGCGCCAGCACGTAGGCGAACCAGTTTTCGATCGCGCCGCCGACGAAAGGCCCGGCGTAAACCTCGGCGATCTTTTCGCCGACGCCGATGATCATGCCGCCGACGATCGCGCCCGGCACCGACGTGAATCCGCCGAGGATCAGTACCGGCAGCGCTTTCAGCGCGATCAGCGAGAGCGAGAACTGGACCCCCGATTTCGAGCCCCACATGATGCCCGCGACCAGCGCGACGATACCGGCGACCGACCAGACGATGACCCAGATGGTATGCAGCGAAATGCCCACCGACAGCGCCGCCTGGTGATCGTCCGCGACCGCGCGCAGCGCACGCCCGATACGGGTTTTCTGGAAGAAGATCGCCAGGAAGGTGACCATCACGGCGGCTGTCGCGGCGGCGAATAGTTCGAGTTTCTCGACATAGATACCCGGGCCGTCGAGGAGCCAGTCCAGGGCCCCCTGGGGGATGCCGATGTCCAGCACCTTGACGTCGGAGCCCCAGAGGATATCGCCGACACCCTCTAGCACATAGGCGAGACCGATGGTCGACATGAACAGGATGATCGGCTCCTGGTTGACCAGGTGGCGCAGCATCAGCCGCTCGATCAGCCAGGCAAGCAGAATCATCACCGCGACCGTGCCGACGATCGCCAGCCAGATCGGGAAATGGAATTTCTCCATCAGTCCGACCAGGGTCAGCGCGGCGAACAGCGCGAGCACGCCCTGGGCGAAGTTGAAGATGCCGGATGCCTTGAAGATCAGCACGAAACCGAGCGCCACCAGCGAGTACATCACGCCCGCCATCAGGCCCGACAGCACGACTTCGATGAAAAACAGCACATCAGGACTCATGCGGCACCTCCAGGTAACCCGTCGTCCCGGCCTGCGCCGGCATCACGATGGGGGAGGGCGGGATGCGATCCGATTGCATCAGGCGACCTTCTCCTCGTGCGGCACACCGAGGTAGGCGTCGATCACGTCCTGGTTACCGCGCACCTCTGCGGGCAGGCCGTCGGCGAGTTGCTTGCCGTAATCCAGCACCAGCACGCGGTCGGACAAATCCATGACCACACCCATGTCGTGTTCGATCAGCGCGATCGTGGTGCCGAACTGCGCATTGACGTCGAGGATGAAGCGGCACATGTCCTCTTTCTCCTCGCTGTTCATGCCGGCCATGGGCTCGTCGAGCAGCAGTAATTCGGGTTCTGCAGCCAGCGCGCGGCCGAGTTCGACACGTTTTTGCAGGCCGTAGGGCAGCTTGCCGACCGGCTTCTTGCGAATCGCCTCGATATCGAGGAAATCGATGATTTTCTCGGCTTCGAGACGGTTTTCGAGTTCCTCGGCTCGCGCCGGGCCGATATTCAGCGCCTGCCAGAAAATATTGGTTTTCATCTTCAGGTTGCGCCCGGTCATGATGTTGTCGAGCGTGGACATGCCCTTGAACAGCGCGATGTTCTGGAAGGTGCGCGCGATGCCGTCCCGTGCCGCGACATACGGCGCCATCTGCCGGCGGGTTTCGCCCTTGAAGGTAATCGTGCCCTGCTGCGGGTGGTAAAAGCCGTTGATGACGTTCAGCAGCGAACTCTTGCCCGCGCCGTTGGGGCCGATGATAGAGCGAATCTCGCCGCGCTTGATATCGAAGCTGATATCGTCGAGTACCCTCATCACGCCGAACGACAGGCCGATGTTCTCTACCGAAAGAATGACTTCGTCGGCACGCTGTTCGCTCATGCGGCGGCCTCCCGGGCGACGCTCTCGGGCGGGTAATACTCGGCTGCCTGGATTCGCACGTCCGCCTTCAGCGTGCCGATACTGCCGTTTTCGAAGGTCACGCGGGTTTCGACGTGACACTCGTCCTGCCCCGAGTAGAGCGCGTCGACGAGATCGCCGTAGCGTTCGCCGACAGTGCTGCGCCGTACTTTTCGCGTCCGCGTGAGCTCACCGTCGTCGGCGTCGAGTTCCTTGTGCAGAATCAGAAACCTGCGAATCTGGGAATTGGCGAGCTTGCTGTCCTGCGACAGGTCGAGATTGACCTTGTCGATGCATTCCTTGACCAGCTCGTAGACCTCGTCGAGACCGGCGAGATCGATATAGCCGGAATAGGCGAGATTACGGCGCTCGGCCCAGTTGCCGACCGCGTCGAGATCGATATTGATGAACGCGGTACTGTAATCGCGGCCGTCGCCGAACACCACGGCCTCGCGGATATAGGAAAAGAACTTGAGCTTGTTCTCGATATACTTGGGCGCGAACAGCGTGCCGTCGTTGAGCTTGCCGACGTCCTTGGCGCGGTCGATGATTTTCAGGTGGCCGCTGTGCTCGTCGAAGAAACCGGCGTCGCCGGTATGCACCCAGCCGTCCGGGGTCTTGGTACTGGCGGTCGATTCCGGGTTCTTGTAATAGGCTTGAAATACCCCCGGGCTGCGATACATGATTTCGCCGTTGTCGTCGATCTTGATCTCGACGTCGATCGCGGGGGTGCCGACGGTGTCGGCGTAAACCTCGCCGTCCGGCTGCACGCAGATGAACACCATGCATTCGGTCTGGCCGTATAACTGCTTGATGTTGATGCCGAGGGAGCGGTAGAAATCGAAGATCTCGGGTCCGATCGCCTCGCCAGCGGTATAGGCGAGGCGCGTGCGCCCGAGTCCGAGCACGTCCTTGAGCGGGCCGTAGATCAGGATATCGCCGAGCCTGTAGAGCAGGCGGTTCTTCAGCGACACCGGCTCCCCGTTGAGAATCCTGACGCCGACCTTGCCGGCGAGACCCATGAAGTAATGGAACAGCCGCTGCTTGATCGCGGCCGCGTCCTCCATGCGGATCATGACCTGGGTCAGCATGTTTTCGTAGATCCGCGGCGGCGCGAAGAAATAGGTCGGACCGATTTCGCGCAGGTCGTTGGATACCGTGGTCGGGTCTTCCGGGCAACTGACGCAAAACCCGGCTACATAGGATTGCGCGTAGGAAAACAGATTGTCGCCGACCCAGGCCATCGGCAGGTAGGCGAGCACTTCCTCGTCGGCGGTCAGATGCTCGCGTTCGATGCCGTTGCGCGCGGTAATGATGACATTATCGTTGGACAGCACCACGCCCTTGGGATTGCCGGTAGTGCCCGAGGTATAGAGCATGATGGAATCCTCGGCGCCGTTGCCTTCCGCTACCTGGAGATCGTAGAAGCCGGGGTGGTCGCGATCGAGGATCTTGCCGGCCTGCTGCACCGACTCGAACTCGTGCAGGAAATCCTGCGCGTATTTTTCGAGGCCGCGGGTATCGTCGTAGACGATATGCGTGACCTTGGGACAGCGCTCGCGCACTTCGAGCATCTTGTCGACCTGCTCCTGGTCCTCGACGATCGCGATCTTGACGTCGGCATTGTCGAGCACGAAGGCCATTTCGTCGGCCACCGAGTCCTGGTAGAGCGGTACCGGCACCGCGCCGAGCGCCTGTGCCGCGGTCATGCTCCAGTAGAGCCTGGGCCGGTTGTCGCCGATGATCGCGAGCTTGTCACCGCGCTCGAGGCCGAGGCTGGCCAGCCCGCAGGCGAGCAGGCGGATCTCCCGCGCGGCCTCGGCCCAGGTCCAGGATTGCCAGATGCCGAGGTCTTTCTCGCGCATCGCATCCCGGTCCGGGCGCAGTTTTACGTGGCTTTGCAACAGCTTGGGAAAAGTGTCGAGCACGCGCTCCTGGTCCTTCGCGTCCATAATCAGCTAGTAGTTCTTATTCTGAATCCGGTTGTAAAGCAGGTTCGAAAACGCTTATTACAACGTTTATTTATCGTTCTGTAAAATTTATTTATCAGCTCGATCGCCCCGTCGGCCCGGCCGGGCGCCCCTGAAAATCCCGTTTCGGGGCAGGAAAGCGGTTCGCACCGCCGAATGCGCGGTTATTTACGAAATACCGCGTTATTCCTCGTAGTTGTAGAAACCGCGGCCGCTCTTGCGGCCCAGGTAGCCGGCGTCGACCATTTGCCGCCAGATCGGGCAGGGCCGGTACTTGGAGTCGCCGAAGCCCTCGTGCAGTACCTTGATTACCGCGTAGCAGGTGTCGATGCCGATCAGGTCGGCGAGCGCCAGCGGACCCATCGCGTGAGCCATGCCCAGTTGCATGATTTCGTCGATGCCCTCGGCGCTGGCGAGCCCCTCGTAATAGGCATAGGCAGCCTCGTTGAGCATCGGGATCAGGATCCGGTTAGCGACGAAGCCGGGGCTGTCTTTCGCCTCCACCGGGACCTTGCCGATAAATTTGCTCAGTTCGTGCACGGTACGGTAAGTCTCGTCGCCGGTCTGCAGCGCGCGGATCACCTCGACCAGGGTCATCATCGGCACCGGGTTCATGAAGTGCATGCCGATCACACGGTCGGCGCGCTGCGTGACCCCGGCGATGCGGGTCAGCGAGATCGAAGAAGTATTGCTGGCGAGGATCGCCTGCGGTTGGCAGAGAGTATCGAGTTGCTCGAAGATGCCGAGCTTGAGGGCCTCGTCCTCGGTCGCCGCCTCGATGACGATATCGGCATCGGCGAGTTTTTCCAGCGAGGTCGCGGTGGCGATCCTGTCCAGCGCGGATTTTTTATCGGCCTCGGTGATTTTTTCCTTTTTGATCAGCCGGTCGAGGCTGCCGGAGATGGTTTGCAGGCCGCGCTCGACCTGGGCCTCGCCGATATCCTGCATGATGACTTCGAGCCCGGCGGCCGCGCAGACCTGCGCGATGCCGTTGCCCATGGTTCCGGCGCCGACCACGCCAACGGTTTTTATCTTCATGTCTCGCCTCTTCGAAGGGGACAGACCCCTTTTTTTTGCTACACAAAAAACGGGGTCTGTCCCCAATTTTCAATTGGGGCTAGTTTAAAAGATTCCCGCTTGCGCGGGAATGTCACATGTTGCGGCGGTACTGGCCGCCGACCTCGAACAGCGCGTTGGTGATTTCGCCGAGCGAGCAATGGCGCACCGCGTCGACCAGCGCGGCGAAGATGTTTTCGTTGTTGATCGCGGCTTCGCGAACGCGCTCGAGCGCGGCCGGTCCGGAATCCGCGTGGCGCTGCTGGAATTCGCGCAGGCGTTTGATCTGGCTCTGCTTTTCCTCGTCGGTGGAGCGCGCGAGTTCGATTTCGCGTTCCTCGGGCGGATTCGGATTCAGGAAGGTATTGACGCCGACGATCGGCAGCGAACCGTCGTGCTTGCGATGCTCGTAGAGCATCGATTCGTCCTGGATGCGGCCGCGCTGGTAACCGGTTTCCATCGCCCCGAGCACACCGCCTCGTTCGGAGATGCGCTCGAATTCCTGCAGCACGGCTTCCTCGACCAGGTCGGTCAGCTCGTCGATGATGAACGCGCCCTGGTTCGGATTCTGGTTTTTCGCCAGACCCCACTCCTGGTTGATGATCAGCTGGATCGCGAGAGCGCGGCGCACCGATTCGCCGGTCGGCGTGGTGATCGCCTCGTCGTAGGCGTTGGTGTGCAGGCTGTTGCAATTGTCGTAGATCGCGATCAGCGCCTGCAGCGTGGTGCGGATGTCGTTGAACGACATTTCCTGGGCGTGCAGCGAGCGGCCCGAGGTCTGGATGTGGTATTTCAGTTTCTGGCTGCGCTCGTTGGCGCCGTAGCGATCGCGCATCGCCACCGCCCAGATGCGCCGCGCGACGCGTCCCATGACCGTGTACTCGGGGTCCATGCCGTTACTGAAAAAGAACGACAGGTTGGGCGCGAATTCGTCGATATCCATGCCGCGCGCCAGGTATGCCTCGACGAAAGTGAAGCCGTTGGCGAGTGTGAAGGCGAGCTGCGAGATCGGGTTGGCGCCGGCCTCGGCGATGTGGTAGCCCGAGATCGACACCGAGTAGAAATTGCGGATCCGGTGGTCGATGAAATACTGCTGGATGTCGCCCATCATCTTGAGCGCGAACTCGGTCGAAAAGATACAGGTGTTCTGCCCCTGGTCTTCCTTGAGGATATCCGCCTGCACGGTGCCGCGGATGTTTTCGAGCGCCCGCGCGCGGACCCCGGCGGCCTCTTCGTCGTTCGGCTTGCGGCCGTTGTCGGCCTCGAACCTGTCGAGCTGCTGCTCGATGGCCGCGTTGAGGTACATCGCGAGGATGATCGGCGCGGGCCCGTTGATGGTCATCGACACCGAGGTCGACGGCTGGCACAGGTCGAAGCCGTCGTAGAGTACTTTCATATCGTCGAGGGTGGCGATGGAAACCCCGGAATTACCGACCTTGCCGTAGATGTCGGGGCGTTCGTCGGGGTCGCAGCCGTAGAGGGTGACCGAATCGAAGGCGGTCGACAGGCGCTTGGCCTCGGAATGTTCCGACAACTGCTTGAAGCGCCGGTTGGTACGAAACGCGTCGCCCTCGCCGGCGAACATGCGCGTCGGGTCTTCGCCCTCGCGCTTGAATGCGAACACGCCGGCGGTGAATGGAAACCGGCCGGGCAGGTTTTCGAGCAGCAGCCATTTGAGCAGTTCGCCGTGGTCTTCCCAGGCCGGCAGCGCGACCTTGGGAATGCTGTTGCCGGACAGGGTCTCGTAGCGCAGCTCGGTGCGGATTTCGCGCTCGCGTACCTTGACCACGAATTCCTCGCCGGCGTAGCGTTCGCGGGTTTCCGGCCATTGTTCGAGCAGCTTCAGCGAAGTCGCGTCGAGCGCCGCTTCGCGTTTTTCGAGCAGCGCGTCGAGCGCTTCCAGGTCGCCGGCACCGGCCTCGTCGGCAAGCATGCGGCGGGTTTCGCTCAACTGCTGGCGCTCGCGCGCGGCCTCGACCTGCTGCCGGGCGTGGTCGTGGTAATCGCGCAGCGTACCGGCGATCTCGGCCAGATAACGCACCCGGTCTGCCGGCACGATGACGGTCGCCGACGTCGGCTTGCGCGTCGTCACGCGCGGCAGCCGGCTGTCGCCGGCTTCCAGGCCGAGCGACTGCAGGCGCGCGAGGATTTCCTGGTAGACCGCGGTCGTGCCGTCGTCGTTGAAGCGCGAGGCGATGCTGCCGAAGACGGGCATTTCCTCGGCCTTTTGGCCGAAGGCCCCGCGGTTGCGCTGCATTTGCTTGCAGACGTCGCGGTATGCGTCGTCGGCGCCCTTGCGGTCGAACTTGTTGATCGCCACGAGGTCGGCGAAATCGAGCATGTCGATCTTCTCTAACTGGCTCTGGGCGCCGAATTCGGGCGTCATCACGTACATGGAAACGTCGGCCAGCGGCACGATCGCGGCGTCGCCCTGGCCGATTCCCGGGGTTTCGACGATGATGAAATCGAAGGCGCAAAGCTTGCAGGCGGCGATCGCGTCGCCGACCACCCCGGGGATTTCGCCGACCGCGTCGCGCGTCGCCAGCGAGCGCATGTAGATATTCGGATGGTCGATCGCGTTCATGCGGATGCGATCGCCGAGCAGCGCGCCGCCGGTCTTGCGCCGCGTCGGGTCGACGGCGATGATCGCGATCTTCAGCCGGTCGCCGTGATCGAGGCGAAAGCGGCGCACGATTTCGTCGGTCAACGAGGATTTTCCCGAGCCGCCGGTACCGGTGATGCCGAGCACCGGGATTTTGCGTGCCGCCGCCTGCTTGCGGATTTCGTCGAGCAGAGCCTCCTCGACGGTATCGTTTTCGAGCGCGGTAATCAGGCTCGCGAGCGCGCCGGTGTCGTGCTTTTCGAGCGCTTTCAGCGAGGTCGGAGCCGCGCGGCCGGGATCGAAGCGGCATTGCCCGAGCATGTCGTCGATGATGCCCTGCAGGCCCATCGACTGGCCGTCGGCGGGCGAGTAGATGCGGGTCACGCCGTATTCCTGCAAGTCCTCGATTTCGGACGGGATGATGACCCCGCCGCCGCCGGCGAAGACGCGGATTTCGGATCGTCCGCGGTCCTTGAGCATGTCCACCATGTACTTCAGGTATTCGACATGGCCGCCCTGGTAAGAGGACAGGGCGATCGCATGGGCGTCTTCCTGGATCGCGGCATCGACGATTTCGGCCACCGAGCGGTTGTGCCCGAGATGGATGACCTCGGCGCCGGTGGATTGCAGGATGCGGCGCATGATGTTGATCGCCGCGTCGTGGCCGTCGAACAGGCTGGCCGCGGTCACGAAACGGATCCTGGGCCTGGCGGTGGAACTCGACGGCAGGGGAACGACCTTTTCTTCGGCGGAACTCATGGGAGCCTCGGCGGGTTGAATGAATTCGGTTGCAATTTGCGTTGGGTTAAATTACCTTACGTTTACGTTAACGTCAACTATCCTGGCTTACCGGCGACGCGTTGAATCACAACTTTGTACTCGCATCGATATGAACCGTCAATTCGACCCCAGCGATCCCGAATTCAAATCCCGCGTGACGCGCAGTTTCCGCGAGCAGGCGGTGATGCAAACCCTGAACGCCAGTCTCGCCCTGGTCGAACCGGGCGAAGTGCGAATCGAATTTCCCTACCAGCCCTCGCTGACCCAGCAGGACGGCTTTATTCACGCGGGTATTTCATCGACCGTGATGGACAGCGCCTGCGGTTACGCCGCTTTCACGCTGATGCCGGCCGAAGCGCGCGTGTTGACGATCGAATTCAAGATCAACCTGCTGGCCCCGGCGGCGGGCGAGCATTTTCGTGCCCACGGCCGGGTGCGCAAGCCCGGGCGCAGCGTATTCGTTGCCGAGGGGGAACTCTATGCGAGGAGCGGTGCCGAAGATAAACTGGTCGCCACCATGGTCGGCACCCTGATGGCGATCTACCCGCGATGAACGGATCCGGTGACGTGATGCGTGACGACAGCGGCGACAGGACTTACGGCATCGGCGAACTGGCCGAGGAATTCGGCGTCACCTCGCGCGCGCTCAGACTCTACGAGGAAGAAGGCTTGCTCGATCCGCTGCGCGACGGCACGCGGCGGATCTACGACGAACGCGATCGCGTCAGGCTTAGATTGATTCTGCGCGGCAAGCGCCTCGGCTGGTCGCTGGCCGAAATCCGCGAATCCTTCGACCTGTACGATTCCGACCAGGGCGAGGAAGCGCAGCTCGAGCGGATGCTGGAAAAACTCGCGCAGCGGCGCGAATCGTTACTGGCGCAGAAAAAGGACGTCGAACACGCGCTGGAAGAGGTCGAGCGCCTGGCCGCCGACGCCGATGCCGCGCTGCGCGACATTCAAACTTCTCGGCGCAAGCTGGGTAGCGGCTGATCCGGGAGGCACGCGATGATTCACTTTCCCTCGCTCAACTTCGATCTCGGCGAAACCGCCGATCTGTTGCGCGACGCGGTGCAGGATTTCGCAGGCGCCGAAATCGCGCCGCGCGCCGCCGAAATCGACCGTAGCAACGAATTCCCCAACGAACTGTGGCCGAAACTCGGCGACATGGGCCTGCTCGGGATAACCGTGCCGGAGACCTACGGCGGCAGCGACATGGGTTACCTCGCGCACATCGTCGCGATGGAAGAAATCAGCCGCGCGTCGGCCTCGGTGGGCCTCAGTTACGGCGCGCATTCCAATCTCTGCGTCAACCAGATCAACCGCAACGGCAGCGAGGCGCAAAAGCAAAAGTACCTGCCGAAACTGATCAGCGGCGAGCATATCGGCGCGCTGGCGATGTCGGAGCCGGGCGCCGGTTCCGACGTGGTCGGCATGCAGATGA
>JASFKL010000077.1:0-13964 GCA_050118655.1 Gammaproteobacteria bacterium
CATCGCCGAGTCCGGCGAACCGTGCACGGGCGCGCCGCTGTTGAGCGCCACGGTCATCGCCGGCACGCCGAACAGCATCGGCGAGCCGGGGCGGATGACTTGCGTCATCGCCATCGCCATCAGCGCCTCGGCGAGCACCACGCCGACGGTACCGACGTTGCTCGCCGGCGTGCTCGCCGCGGCCATCGAGAACGGCGATACCATTACCGCCTGGTTGTTCATCGCGTAGACCTTGAGCGCGTCGAGCATGGTTTCGTCCCAGACCAGCGGCGAGTTGGCGTTGATCAGCGACGTGGTGCAGGTATTGTTGACCGCGAATTCGTCGCCGAAGACGATCTTCATCATCTCCACCGTGTCCTCGGCGCGCTCGCGCGCGGTGACGTTGCCGATGATCGGCTTGTCCGAATATTTCAGGCCGCTGTAGGCCATGTGCAGGTGACGATGCGGGACCGGGATATCGACCGGTTCGACGATGGTGCCGCCGGCGATGTGAATCGTCGACGCCATGTGGTTGAGCTTTTGCAGGTTGTTGAGGTCTTCGAGCGTGGCATAGCGGCGTACGCCGTTCATGTCGCGCACGAAGGGCGCGCCGTAGGAGGGCGACACCACCGCGTGGCCGTCGCCGACGCGTACCGTACGCTCCGGGTTGCGGGCGTGGTGCACGTAGGATGACGGGATCGTGCCGATCAACTGCATCAGTTCGTCGCGGCCGATACGCACGCGCTCGCCGTCGATCTCGGCGCCGGTTTTACGCCAGTAGTCGAGCGACTCGGAATCCTGAAAGTCGCAACCGACCTGCTCGACGACGCGCATCGCGAAGTCGTGGATCATCTCGACCCCTTCCTGGTTGGTGACTTCCATCAGCGGGATACCGCGACGGATTTCCGGGTGATGGACGATCGCGGCGCCGGCAACGGCGGCGCGGCGCGCGGCGCTGCCACCCTGTCTTCTGCGTCTTGCTGGGGTAGCGGTCATTCGATTCTCCATGGTCAAAGTGCGAGGCCGATCTTGCGGCCGTCGTGAAATGCGTAAGGGGCCTGGCGCGGTGCTGCCGCGTCGCCGATCAGGTGAAAATTCACACCGGCCCCGGCCAGTGCGAGTTCGATGTCGTTGTAAACAACGTTGGTAGTCGCGGTGACGATCGCCGAGGCCTCGATCTCGGTGACCGAGCCGTCGAGCAGAGAGCGCACTTCCGCGCGGTCGCCGTGCCAGTGCGCGATTACCGATTCGAGCATGAAGCGCGCGCCCAGTTTCGCGAGATTGGCGCGAACCTTGAGGTCGGCGGCGGTGCGCACCAGTTCCTTGCCGATCATCGGATCGGGAGTCACGATGGTGACTTCGTGACCGCGGTCGGCCAGATACCAGGCCGTGCCGGCACCGCGCCAGTTGCCGCCTTCGTCGAGGACGACGACCGACTTGCCGGGCTCGGCCTGGCCGCGAAAAATTTCCTCGCAGGGATAGACATTACCGTTTTCCAGTCCGGGCAATTCCCCCGCCTCGGGCAGCCAGCGCTGGCGGGCGCTTTCATCGGGCAGCGAGCCGGTGGCCAGCACTACCTCGTCGGCGCCGAATGCGACGATATCCTGCTCGTCCATCGGCGAGAAGTAGCGCACCTCGACGCCGAGCCGGTCGAACTGGCGCAGGTACCAGCCCATCAACTCGGTAATCTGTCCGCGGCGCGGCGCCAGGCCGGCGAGCCGGAACTGGCCGCCGAGATCGCCCAGGGCCTCGACCAGGGTGACCCGGTGGCCGCGTTCGGCCGCCACGCGCGCGGCTTCCATACCGGCGGGTCCGCCGCCCACGACCAGTACGTTCTTGCTGACGGCGGCCTTTTCGAAACGATCGCCGCCCCATTCGAATTCCCGCCCCGCGGACGGGTTGATCAGGCAGGAAATCCAGTAATCGCGCGAGCGCCGGCCCCAGCACATCTGGTTGCAGGAAATACAGCCGCGAATGTCCTCCTCGCGTCCGGCGCGTGCCTTGTTGACCAGCTGCGGGTCGGCGATTTGCCCGCGCACGATGGAAACCAGGTCGGCATCGCCGCTGGCGATCGTGTAGTCGGCGTTTTCGGGGGTGCGGATATGACTTTCCGCGGTTACTTTTGCGTGACCGACGACCTGCTTCAGGGCCGCAGCCAGCGGCACGCCCTGTTTCTCGCCGTATACGAAGGTCGGCATGATACGGTCGACGTCGACGTAATTGCCCGAACCGCAGGAGACGTAATCGAGATTGCCGCCCGCGTCGTGATGGGCGATGACTTCCTGGAAATCCTCCAGCGACATCACGAAGGGCGTGTTGTCGGCATAGCCGATCGACATGCCGATGATGAAATCCTCGCCACAGGCAGCGCGGATCGAATCGACGATGGACATCGACAGGCGGCAGCGATTTTCCAGCGAACCGCCCCAGCGGTCGTCGCGGCGATTCGACCAGGGCGACCAGAACTGGTCGAGCAGCGCGTGGTAGGCCGCGAACAGGTCGACGCCGTCGAAGCCGGCCTGTTGGCAACGCCTGGCCGCCGCGGTGAAGCAATCGATGATTTCGAGAATTTCACTTTCGCGCATCGCGTGGCTGCCGTCGGAATCGTGATACGACTGCAGGCCCGAAGGACCCCAGTGCGGCATGAAAGAGAGATCCGAATCGCCGTGTTGCCCGACGTGGTAAAGCTGCTGCAAGATAGTCGTGCCGTGCGCGTGCACCGCGTCGGTAATCTTGCGGAAACAGGGTACGACCTCGTCATCGCAGTGCCTGAAATTGCCGCGTGTCAGTACCGCGGTCGCGTGTACCGGCATGGGTTCGACGACGATCATCGCCGCGCCGCCGATGGCGCGCTCTTCGTAGTAGGCGCGGTGCCGCTCCCCCGGCAGTCCGAGATCGGACATGTTGGCGGTGTGCGCGCCGAACACGACGCGGTTGCCGAGCTTGCGGTGGCGCAGTTCCAGCGGTTGAAAAAGGTGGCGGTATTCGGTCATGGCTAGAGCACGGTTAGAGTCGTTAAATGAATATACGCATTGTATCTTTATGAACAAAACGATATATTTTCATAAATTCAATCGAATTTAGTCATATGTCTCGACTCGATATCGACTCCATGCGCGCCCTCACCGCGATTGCCGATACCGGCGGTATCACGCGCGCGGCCAGCAAGCTCAACCTCTCGCAGTCGGCCGTCAGCCACAAGGTCAAGCGGCTCGAGCAGCGGCTCAACCGCAACCTGCTGACGCGGATCGACGGCAGGACGGGATTCACGCGCGACGGCGCAAAGCTGCTCGAATACGCGCGCCGCATGGTGCGCCTGCACGACGAGGCGTGGATGAGCTTTCACCAGAGCGACCTGTCCGGCGAATTGCGTCTCGGCATTACCGAGGATATTTCCGCGCCCGACATGGCGCGCATCCTGTCCAATTTTTCCAGCAGTTTTCCGAACGTCGCGCTGACCTCGCGCGTCGCGCATACCCCGGAACTGATCAACTGGCTCGGCCGGGGCGATATCGACATGGCTCTGATCGAAGTATTCGAATCGCAGGTGCTCGAGACCGACTATCCGCTGGGACGGCAGCAGGTGGTCTGGCTGCAGGCCGAGGATTTCATTCTCGAAGACGGCCCGATCCCCTACGTGACCTATCACAGCGAATGCTTTTACAAGAACTGGGCCGAGCAGGCACTGGCGCGTATCGATCGCAGCTTGCGCGTGGTGTTCGAGTGCCCCAGTCTCGAAGGCATGGTCAACGCGGTGCACAACGGCCTCGGCATCGGCCTGGTCAATTACAACGTGTTCGAGCAGCGCCAGGCCGGCAAGCGCGTCGACGGTCACGGGCTGACCTTCGAGAAAACCCTGCCGCAGCCGCCGCCGATCCAGCACGTGGCGCGTTTTTCCGCCGGTATCCCGACCCAGCAAATGAACAAGCTGCTGGAATTGATCAGGCAGGAGTTAAAACCGGTTTCGTAAACCAGCGGTTTGGAGTAAGTTAGCGGCAGTTCTGCAAGCCGGGCGAAATCATGATTCTCAAGGACATAAAAACCTGGGTCACGGTGCCCCCGAGCGGTATCGGCGGCGCCTTCTGGGTGATCGTCAAGATCACCACCGACGACGGCATCGAAGGTATCGGCGAGTGTTACGGAATCCCGGTATCGGGCGATATCGCCTGCGCAATGGTCGAGGATACCTTCGAGCGTTATATCGCCGGCGAAGATCCGCACCATGTCGAAACCATGTTTCGGCGGGTTTACTCGGCCGGCTTCACGCAGCGCCCGGACATCAGCATGATGGGGGTGTTCAGCGGCATCGAGATCGCCGTCTGGGATATTCTCGGCAAGGCGCACGACCTGCCGGTCTACCAGTTGCTGGGCGGCCAGTTCCACGAGCGCATTCGAACTTATACCTATCTTTACCCGGAAGCGCTGGACAGCGACGGCAACCCGGGCAGGGATGCGCCAGACGTCTATCACGACGGCGACGCCGCGGCGGCGCGCGCACTCGATTATGTCGATATGGGCTTTACGGCCGTCAAACAGGACCCGGCCGGGCCTTACGGATTCCAGGGCGGCCGCGAGCTGTCGCTGGCCGAACTTTCACGCTGCGAAGACAATGTACGCAAGATCCGCGAGGCGGTCGGCGACCGAGCCGATATCCTGTTCGGTACCCACGGGCAAATGACGACCTCGTCGGCGATCCGCCTCGCGCGCCGGCTCGAGCCCTATGACCCCTTGTGGTTCGAGGAACCCTGCCCCCCGGACCAGATGGAAGCCATCGGCCGGGTAGCGTCGTCGACGCGCATCCCGGTCGCCACCGGCGAGCGGTTGACCACGCGGGTCGAATTCCACCAGGCGCTGAAAGCCGGGGTCGCGATCCTGCAGCCCGACATCGGGCGCAGCGGCGGTATCTGGGAAACCAGGAAGATCGCCGTGCTCGCAGAACTGTTCAATGCGCAGATCGCGCCGCACATCTACTGCGGGCCGATCGCGCACGCGGCGGCCGCGCACGTCGCCTTCAGCTGTCCGAATTTCCTGATCCTGGAAACCATTCAGACCGAATTCCACGACGCGATTCTGAAACGTCCGCTGGACTGGGAAGCCGGTTATATGCCGGCCCCGGGAGAGCCGGGACTCGGGATCACGCTCAACGAAGCGGTGATAGAATCGCACCCCTATGCCAGCGGAGGCCGATTGCACCTGGAGATGTGCCAGAGCGTGCTCGACTCCAATAATCAGAAAATCATAACCGAGATCGAATAGTGTCCGAACGACCCGCAGCGCTCAATCTTGCCAACTGGCGCCTACCCCCGAATGCCGGCTGGGCCTTTCAGCACGTACGCGAAATCGTGCCGTCCGAACTCATCGAGCGCGGCGACGAGACCGCGGAGCTGCCGCGCGCGCCCGCCAGCCTCGAAGGATTCGAGGTGACCGGGCCCGAGGGCGAACAATGGTCGTTGGCGCAGTGGATGGACGCGTCGCAGACCGACGCGCTGCTGGTCGCCCATCGCGGCAGGCTGGTACACGAATGGTATGCAGAAGACGAGGTCGAAACCAACCCGCATATCGTGTTTTCGGTCAGCAAGTCGATTACCGCCACGCTCGCCGGGGTGCTGGTCGGAAAGGGCTTGCTCGACCCGTCTCGGCCGGTGGTCGAAACCATCCCGGAGCTCGCCGATTCGGGGTACCGCGATGCGACCCTGCAACAGGTGCTCGATATGACGGTCAGTATCGACTTCAACGAGGATTATCTCGCGACCTCTGGCAAGTTCATCGAGTACCGCACGGCCACGGCCTGGTATCCCTGCGAAGTCGATGCGATCGACCAGGGCCTGCACCAATTTCTCTGCGGCCTGCAGCGCGCCGAGGGCGAGCACGGCGAGGTCTGGCAATACAAGTCGCCCAACTCCGACCTGCTCGGCTGGGTGCTGGAGCGCGCCGCCGGCGAGCGCCTGGCGAATTTGATGAGCCGTTATCTCTGGCAGCCGTTGGGCGCCGAGAAAGACGCCTATATCACGGTCGACCGCAAGGGCGCCGCGCGCACCGCGGGCGGGATTTGCGTGGTGCCGCGCGACCTGTTGCGTTTCGCCGAACTGGTGCGTAATCGCGGCGGGGTGCAAGGCCGGCAGGTGATACCCGCGTCCTGGATCGACGACTGCAGCCAGGGCGGCAGCCGCGAGGCCTGGCAGCGCGGCGAATCGGCCAAGGATTTTCCCGACGGGCGCTACCGCAACAAGTGGTACCAGACCGGTAACGAGCACCAGGCCCTGCTCGCGATCGGCATCCACAGCCAGTGGATATACGTCAACCCGGTTACCGAGGTCGCGATCGTCAAATTGTCCTCGCAGGACCTGCCGCTCAGGCTCGAGCTCGACGACGTCAATATACGCGCGTTCACGAAGCTCAGCGATCTGGCGTCGGGCCGGGAAGGTCGGCGGTGATAATGCTGCAACCCGGCGGTTTTCCAGCGCCGTGCCGGGTTGCCTCGAGCCGGTTGCAATAGCCTGATGTCCGCGGCGGCGATGCGCAGCGACCTGCTGCCGAGTTTCGCGCTGGCTTTCGGTGCTGCCATGTGGGGGCTTTACTGGATTCCGGTTCGCGGAATCCAGGCGGCCGGGATCGATGCGATGTGGACCGGTCCGGTTATATTCGGCGCCGCCACGCTATTGTTCGTCCCGCTGGTGTTGGCCCGCTTCGGCAGTTTCGTGAAGCACTGGCATCACACCCTGGTCCCGGGGTTGCTGGCGGGTTTCGCTTTCGCGCTCTATATCGCCAGCCTCAATCTGACCGACGTGGTGCACGCGATACTGCTGTTCTACCTGTCCCCGCTGTGGAGTACGATGCTCGGAATCCTGGTACTCAACGAGCGGCTCACCATCAACAGGGTCGTCGGCCTGTTGCTGGCATTTTGCGGGCTTTATGTCGTTCTGGTGGTGGAAAACGGCTTGCCCCTGCCGCGCAATACGGGCGACTGGTTCGCGCTGCTGTCGGGTATATGCTGGTCGATCGCATCGGTAAAACTTTTTCAGGGCGGCGCCCGGTTCATGATCGAGAAAGTCACCATGTTCGTGTTTTTCGCACTCTTGCTTTCGATGCTGATGCTGCTCTGGCAGCAGGGCAATTTCGACTCGGTGCCGGGAACCGGGCAATTGCTCGACGGCTGGCACTGGATCGCACTGGTTGCACTGGCCATGCTTCCGATCACCTATCTGACTATCTGGCCCACGACCTTGCTCAGCCCCGCGCGCGCCGGCATGTTGCTGATGGTCGAGGTTATCGTCGGCGTGGCCTCGGCCGCGTTGTTCTCCGGCGATCCCTTCGGGATGCGTGAACTGGCCGGTGCGGTACTGATCGTTTCGGCCGCGGTGGTGGAGGTAATGAGGCAGCAAAAAATCGACGATTCGGGTATAGTTGCCGAACAGGCCGATTCCCGCGAATAGCATTCGGATACCGGGGAAATCCCGGGGCGAAGCGAGCGGCGCGTGTACGCGCAGATCTGCAATTAATTGCCGGGGATTATGTCTGTTTGGAGTATTGACCCGCGAACTGGAAAGATCCGATGGCTGACAAGTTTACTCTTCAATTGCCGCTGCTGCTGGTCGTGTTGCTGGCGCCTGGCGTCTTCAATACCGTACAGGCGGATTGCAGCGACCGTCGCGCGGCCGGAATGGACTGGTCCGGCTGCAAGAAAATCAACAAGTTGCTGGGCGATACCGATTACACAGGCAGCCGGTTCGACGATGCCATTCTGACCCTGAGCAAGATTGGCGACAGCAATTTCAAGGACGCCAGCCTGATCAAGGCGGATCTTACCCGCGTCGATGCGACCGGCAGCCGATTCGAGGACGCCAACCTGACCAAGGCCGTTGGATACCGCGCGACCTTCGACGAGGTCAGCATGATCAGAACGAATCTGACCAAGTCCGAGTTTTTTCGCGCGAGTTTCCGCGAGGCTGAAATCAAGGACGTGGACTGGAGCAAATCGGAACTCGGCCGGGTCGATTTTACCGAGGCGAAGCTCGCCGAGGTCGACTTCAGCTACTCCAACCTTTCCAGGGTCGACTTCGATGACGCCGAATTGTCCGCGGTCAACTTCGAGGGCGCTTACACCTATTTGACCCGCTTCGAGGGCATCGACCTGCGGGCGGTCAAAATGCTCACCCAGGCGCAGCTCGACCAGGCTTGCGGCGACTCCGGGACCCGCGTACCGGCGGGATTGCAGGCGAGTACTTCCTGGCCCTGTACCGACGACTGAATCGGCGCTTTTATTCAGCCCGCTCGCGGCGGCCTGCCGAGCAACAGTATGTCGCAAGCCGGATGGTAGGACGAAGCGACCATCGGCCGCGATTCGATTAACTCGAAACCGAGCCGCCGATAAAGGCGCAACGCG
The DNA here is from genome assembly GCA_050118655.1 of Gammaproteobacteria bacterium. Taxonomy (GTDB): domain Bacteria; phylum Pseudomonadota; class Gammaproteobacteria. Next base: position 8,363 of record JASFKL010000077.1, read on the forward strand.
CCCTCGTTGGTCTCGAAAACGCCGAGCGTGATAAGTTCGCATTCGGCCTCCAGCGCCAATCCGTCGGCCCTCGCCATCAACGCGCTGCCGACGCCCTGTCCGCGAAAGCGGGGATAGGCGGCCAGCATATTGATATAAAAACTTTCCGGCACGCATTGCTCGAGTTCGATTATCGGCTGCACGAATTCTGGAAAATCCGCCGGGTCCTCGTCGTTGTCGGCGGCCGACGGCAGGCGATAGGCGAGCAGCATGCCGGCGATGTCGCCATCGATGCGGGCGAGCAGGGTATTGCGATACGAGAAATTGGCGTTGGCGATTTTTGCGCGCTCGGCGCCGGCCTGTTCGAGCGTTTGTCCGGGCAGGCGCGATTCTTCCCAGAAGTAACCGGGCATGTTGTCGCCGGCGATTTGCGCGAGTTCGGCGATCGCCAGGCAGTCGTCGGGTGTTGCGTGTACGATTTCCAAACCAGCCTCCTGGTCAGAGTGTTATCGGGAAACCCATCTTCTGGACCATGCGCACCCACAGTTTGCGCCAGCCACCCTTCTCGTCGAGAGTATCTAGCGCATACATCGTAATCTGAGCGCCGATCCAGCGAAACGGCTCGGGCGGAATGTAATCCGGCAGGGTTTGCGCGAAACGCATGCGGGTTTCGGGGATGTCGGCCCGATCGAGTATCGCGAGCCCGACGCGCGCGCCGAAGCGCGAGGCGGTAACACCGAAACCCGAATAGCCGCCGGCGAACACCATGTCGCCGTCGTGATACTTCTGGTAGTGCACGGCCATGCGCGTGGTCAGGCCGATCGGGCCGCTCCAGGCGTGCGAAAAGCGAATCTCGTCGGCAAGTTGCGGAAAGGTGCGGTAAAAGGACTTGACCAGCCGAATATAAGGCCGCGGGGTCCTGTCCTGCGCCGGGTCGGTATTGTTACCGAAAAAATATCCCAGTCGGCCGCCGAACAGGATCCGGTTATCGGCCGTCAGGCGCATGTAGTTCAATTGCGTGCGCGTATCGTAGATGCCCTGTCGGTGCTGCCAGCCGACCGCTTCCAGCTGTGCGTCAGTCAGCGGCTCGGTAACCACGATGCGATCGCGGATCGCCGCCACCCGGCGGCTGATATGTCGATGACCCGCGGCCCAGGCATTGGTCGCGAGCAGTACCTTGCCCGCCATAATCGTCCCGCGCGGCGTTTCGACCACGACCCCGGTGCCGGTTTTGCGATTGCGCAGATGGGGCGTATTTTCGAACAGGCGCACCCCGAGTTCGAGCGCGGCGCGCTTCAGGCCCCGCACCAGCTTGCCGGGATGCACCGTGCCACTGCGTTGCCGAGACCAGGCGCCGCCGTGAAAGATGGGCGACTTGATCTCGGCTTGCACCCCGGCCTTGTCGAGCTTGACGGCGTCGTGCCCGTACTTGACGTATAGCTGGTAATCTTCGTCGATGGTCTGCAATCCCTCGTCGCCGATCGAGACTTTCATCTCGCCGCCCCACTCGATGTCGCAATCGATTTTGTATCGTTCGAGGGTCGCTTTGAAGCCGTCCATGTTTTCGCGCCCGAGGCGTTCGAGTTCGGCGACGTCGTCGGGGAAGATGCGTTCGGTATTGTCGATGCCGTGCATAACCGAGGTCGACATGATTGCCGCGGGCCGTCCGCTGGCGCCGTTGGCGATGCTTTTTGCCTCGATCAGCACCACGTCGCGGGCGGGCTCCTGCTCTTTTGCCTGGATCGCCGCCCACAGGCCGCAGAAACCGCCGCCGACGATTAGCAGATCGCATCCGATGACCCCCGAGAGTGAAGTTTCGTCCTCCACGGTCTCGAGGCTATCGAGCCAGTAGGTCGTAAATCTTGTCCCGGCGAGCGAGCGCCGGGCTTGCTGGGTTAGGTCGGTCATCGAATCAGTCTGCTCCGGGTCGGCCTCGATAGTATCACTATTTGCGAATCGGTAGGCGCTGACGCGCGGGCCGGTCAATCGTTGCTGATTGCTCGTCGCTGGTCGCGCTCGACCCGGTAATAGAGCCAGCCGGACTCGGTTGCCCCCTCGTCCAGCGACCGGGCGATCAGTTTCTTGACCTGGGCGGTACCGATCATCTCGACCAGGCCGTTTTCGTGCGCGGAAACCAGTAACGCGTCGGCCGCTTCCTCGCTGCTGGAAACGCCATCGCCGACGAATTGACCGATCTTGAATGCGGCCTCGGCGAGGCAGGTCTTCGCGGCGGACGGCACCGCGACCCGGGCGCGCCAGATTTCGTAATCGATCGTCGCCCGGCTGTCCTCGCCGACGTATTCGGCAATCGGGTAGCGTCCTACCAGGCGCATGCCCTGCTTTTCCAGTAATCGCGCGGATGCCGGATTGAGGCGCGGAAACACCAGTGCCTCGACCGCGTCGACATCGGTCTCGTCGAAAAGATGGTCGATCACCGCGGCTGCTATTTCGCTGGCAACGCCCCGCCCCCAGGCGGCCCGATCGAAGGCATAATAAAGGGAAGGTCCTCTGCCGACACCGGGTAAGGGCGCCTCGACGCCGCAGATACCGATAAAATCGCCGGGTGTACCGATTGCGCCGTCCCGGTCGTAGATGCCCCAGAGTACGTAATTCGATGCGGCGGCGATCCAGGCGCGCGCGTTTTCCAGCCGCTTGCGCGCGGTCGACCAGTCGCCGATCAGGGTTTTGACGATCTCGGTGTCGGCGCCCAGCTCGGCGAACAGCGGCGCGTTGTCGCCGACCAGGGGAACGAGATCGAAGCGTTCGCTTTGGATCGAGTAATCGAGGGATAGATCGGGCTCGGTCATGAAACGGAAAGCGCCGCGCTGCCGCGATGGTTGAAGGGCCCACGATGTTACCACCGTTACGGTGCCGGGTTCAGTCCGGCGGGCACGAACTTTGCGGGCAGGCGATCGATTCGGATGCCTGGACGGTCGCGCCTTATTCCGGGTTCAGGTAAGCGTCGATTTGCGGCGTCCGGTAGCCGTCCTCGCGCCAGAGGACGGGGAAGTAATTCTCGTCGAGCCGGTTGTCGCCGAGGCGCTTGTAGCGGCTGTAGATCGGCCCGATACCCTGGTCGAAATGCTCCGGCCGGTACTCGACCTCGCTGGGCATCGCGTGCAAAACCAGCGAGCGCCGCGGGTTCGGGCCAGTGTTGGCGCCCGAACCGTGCCAGGTGCCGCCATGATGGAAAGAGCCGCCGCCGGCATTGACCTCGACATGGACTATCTCGGGTTCGACGCCGGCGCGGGCCGCGGCTTCGCGCATCGGCTTGCGGTAATCGTCGGGAGCGTGAAACTCTCCTTCCGGCTTGCCAAGTTGCCAGCGGTGAGAGCCGCGCACGAATTCGATCGTGCCGCCGTCGGCACGGGTATCGTCGAGCGCGATCCAGCAGGTCAGGATTTCTCCCGGATTGAACCAGCTCAGGTAGGCGTTGTCCTGGTGGAAGCCGAGAGACCTGGTCGCCGGCGGCTTCCAGATCACGTTGTCGATCATGATTCGGGTCCCGGACCAGCCCGCCAGCCCGGCAATGGCTTCGCCCAGCGATTCGTCGAGCACCACGCGAGCGATTTCTCGGTCGGCTTTCCAGCCGTTGCAGATTTGCCGCGACAGGCTCGGATCGCTCGTGCCGGCCTGCCAGTTGACCTCGTCGGGGCGCACGCCGGTTTCGAACCTGCCGTGGAACAGGTCCTCGAAGGCCTGGTGCAGACGCGGAATCCGCTCGGGATCGATGAGCCGGTCGACCAGCAGGAAGCCGTCGACGTCGAAGCGGGCCTTGTCGGGGCCGGGAAGCGAATCAAGCATTTCGACATAAATACGTATAGAATTTGAAATATGAGTATAATTAACGAAATATAATGAATTCAATCGAATAATTTTCGGTAATAAGGCTAAAAAATGGAATTAGACCGAACGGATTACGCGCTTTTGCGGCTTTTACAGCAGGATGCGCGGTTGTCCAACAAGCAGCTCGCGGCCAGCGTGGGACTCGCGCAATCGACCTGCCACGAGCGGCTGCGCCGGCTCTGGTCCGCGGGGGTGCTGACCGGTACCCGGGCGAACGTCGATCCCGCGAGTCTCGGTTACCGTGTCGCCGCCTTTTTCATGATCGGTACCTCGCGCCACGAACGCCAGACGATCGATTCGTTACTCGACGAATTGCAGCACATACCCGAAGTGCAGGGGGCTTACCTGATTACCGGGCGCTACGACTTGATGGTCAGGGTACTGGCGCGGGATATGGACCATTTGAAGACTCTCGCCTACGAGCATTTCACCCACCGGCCGGTGATCAGCCGCTTCGAAACCTCGATCATCTACGAGGGCAGGGAGGGGCAAGGCACCCCGGTGCCCGATCAGGCGGGCCAGTCGGAGCCGTCGGTGTAACGTGTACCCCGGTGGCCCTTTTTGGGTATCGGGCGCGCGAGCCGCTCCCCGGGCGCCTCGACGATCACCAGGATTCGCGGCTTTCCCGACGAGGGATTCTTCGCGCCGGTGACGAAGCGCTTGATCGGCAGGCGGCCGTGCAGCTCGTCGTTGAAGATGGTGTAGACGTAGTCGCCTACCTTGAGACGCCTGGGCTGGCTTCCCGCCATGTGAAATTCGTACTCTTCGAGACGGCCGTCGTATAACGACTCGAGAAAATCGCGGCCGGCTTTCGCCGGGACGGTCTTGGTGATGCCGAAACTCATGCCGGGATTGTCCGCTATTGCCCGCGCAAAGGCAAAGCCGGGAGCCGCCCGAACCGCGAGGCCTCGCGGGCGGGACTAGTTGCGGCGACAGCGCTCGGCGAGGTATTTCCAGCTCCGGATCAAGCGCGTGCAGGACCATTCCGGCAGCGCGATTTCGCCGCGGTCTTCGAATTCGCGCAACCATTCGAGGCGAGATACGATAATCGTCGCGAGCAGCATCGACGGCTCGCGGCAATACCATGTCATCAACCGCTCCAGGTAATGCGGGACTTCCTCGACAGACGGATCGTCGACCGAGTCTTCGATCGAGTCTTCGACCGAGTCGAACTCGATAATCTCCAGCCTCGCGGCCGGCAGGTTCGAGATCATGTCTTGTCTCCCTGATAGAAAAAGGATGGCCCGGATATATGGTTGCATTGAAGCATGGAAATCCGTTAATGTAAATCTAAATGCTAATCATTTGCATTTACAATAAAATTATTTATACTCCCGGCCCTGTCCTTGTCCACATATCGGGGAACCACTGCAAATGAGTAAAATTGTCCAATCGGCAGCCGCCGTATCGATAGTCGCATGCCTGGCTGTCAGCGTACCGGCCGTTGCCGCTGTGAACGTCCAGCCCCTGTTGCAGGTATACGCCGAACTCGCGGGGGATGCCTACGACCGGGCCTACGCTGATGTGCGCGAATTACGGCAAGCGATCGGCGAGTTCGCCGCGGATCCGACCGAAAAGACTTATGCTGCGGCGCGCGACGCCTGGCTCGCGGCACGCGAATCCTACGGCGTGACCGAGATTTTCAGACTGGCGCACGGCCCGATCGACGCCGAGTCCGGCTGGGTCGCCGATGCCTACGGCTCGCCCGAAGGACGGATCAATGCCTGGCCGCTGGACGAAAACCTGATCGATTATACGATCGATGCCAACGGCCGGC
>JASFKL010000078.1:0-13963 GCA_050118655.1 Gammaproteobacteria bacterium
CTGTCCAGCATGCCGGTGAACATTTCGAAGGATTCGCGCTTGAATTCCTGGACCGGGTTCTTTTGCGCATATCCCCGCAGACCGATTCCCTGGCGCAGGTAGTCCATCGCCGCGAGATGCTCCTTCCAGTGGCGGTCGACGATCATCAGGGTGATTTCCTTTTCCAGCCGAACCACCAGCTCGTCGCCGAGCATCTCCACCTTGTCGCGGTAGCCCTGCTCGAAGTGCTCGATGATTCGGTCGCGTATATCCTCGTCGTCGATCTGCTCGTCTTCTTCGATCCAGCGATCGATCGGCAGCTCGACGCCGAATTCGTTCGCCAGGGTGTGCTTCAGGCCTTCGATATCCCACTGCTCGTCGATCGAATTCTGCGGCACGTGGGCGCGAAATATCGCGTTCAGTACGTCCTTGCGCATCGCGGTAATCGCTTCCGAGATACTTTCGCTGTGCAACAGGTCGTCGCGCTGTTGATAAATGACCTTGCGCTGGTCGTTGGCGACATCGTCGTATTGCAGCAATTGCTTGCGAATATCGAAGTTATGCGCCTCGACCTTGCGCTGGGCATTTTCGATCGCCCGGCTGACCCAGGGGTGCTCTATCGCCTCGCCTTCCTCCATGCCGAGCTTTTGCATCAGGCCGGCGACCTTCTCGGAGGCGAAAATACGCATCAGGCTGTCTTCCATGGACAGATAAAAACGGGTCGAGCCCGGATCGCCCTGGCGCCCGGAACGACCGCGCAGCTGGTTGTCGATACGCCGCGACTCGTGGCGCTCGGTACCGATTATATGCAGGCCGCCGGCCTCGATGACCTTGTCGTGGCGGTGTTGCCACTCGTCGATCAGCTGTTGCCTCTGGGCTTCCTGGTCTTCCGGGATCTGCTTGAGCTGTTCCTCGAGGTTACCGCCGAGAACGATATCGGTACCGCGTCCGGCCATGTTGGTGGCGATGGTAACGGTACTCGAAACACCTGCATCGGCGATGATCATGGCCTCGCGTTCGTGCTGCTTGGCATTCAGTATCTGGTGCTTGACCTTGACATCGTTGAGCAGCCCGGACAGATACTCCGAGGTTTCCACCGAGGTCGTGCCGACCAGTACCGGCTGACCGCGTTCGACGCAATCGCGAATATCGTCGATGATCGAATCGAATTTTTCGCGCTTGGTCAGGTAAATGAGATCGCCGAGATCTTCGCGAATCATCGGTTTATTGGTGGGCACGACAACCACCTCGAGACCGTATATCTGCTGGAACTCGAAAGCTTCCGTATCGGCGGTACCGGTCATCCCGGCGAGCTTGTTGTAGAGACGGAAATAATTCTGGAAGGTGATCGATGCGATGGTCTGGTTTTCGTGCTGAATGCTGACCCCTTCCTTCGCCTCTATCGCCTGGTGCAGGCCCTCCGACCAGCGCCTGCCCGGCATGGTACGGCCGGTGAATTCATCGACGATGACGATCGAGCCGTCCTGTACGATATAGTCGACGTCTCGCTGGAATATCGAATGCGCGCGCAGACCCGCGTTCAAGTGATGCACGAGCGCAATATTGGCCGCGTCGTAGAGACTCTCGCCCTCCGACAGCAGGCCGGCCTCGACCATCAGCTGCTCGGCGCTATCGTGCCCGCTTTCAGTCAGGAAGGCCTGCTTGGTTTTTTCGTCGATGCTGTAGTCGCCCGGACCGTCCTCGGTTTCGACCTTTGTCAGGCGCGGGATAATACTGTTGATGCGCGTGTAGAGCTCGGAACTGTCACTGGCCTGGCCGGAGATAATCAGCGGCGTGCGCGCCTCGTCGATAAGAATGGAATCGACCTCGTCGACGATCGCGTAGTTCAGGCCGCGCTGCACCCGCTCGTCCAGCGTAAAGCACAGGTTGTCGTGCATGTAGTCGAAACCGAACTGGTTGTTGGTTCCGTAAGTGATATCGGCCCGGTAGGATTCGCGCTTGGTCTCGTAATCCATGGTGCTCAGCACCACGCCGACCTCGAGCCCGAGGAAATTGTATATTTGCCCCATCCACCCGGCATCGCGCTCGGCCAGGTAGTCGTTGACAGTAACGATGTGCACGCCCTCGCCGCTCAGGGCATTGAGGTAAGCCGGCAGGGTCGCAACCAGGGTTTTACCTTCACCGGTGCGCATCTCGGTGATCTGGTTATTGTGCAGGATCATGCCGCCGATGAGCTGCACGTCGTAATGCCGCAGTCCGAGCGTGCGTACCGAGGCCTCGCGGCACACGGCAAAGGCTTCGTCGAGCAATTGATCGAGGGTTTCGCCGTCCGCCAGGCGTTGTTTGAATTCGTCGGTTTTCTGCCTCAGGGCCGCATCGTCGAGCGCCTGCATCTCGGACTCGAGCTGATTGATTCGCGTTACACGCTGCCCGAGTTTCTTGATGATGCGGTCGTTACGACTGCCGAACAGGGTTTTTACTATCTTGGACAACATCGTACGACCGCTATGACAGGATATCTATCAGAGGTGGAGACCGGATTGAAAGGATTCAAGCGGTGGCGCCAAAAAAAGCGCCGCCGATCAATTCGATGCACGAATAAATTTTACCGGATTGATTTCGCGACCGTTTTTCAAAACCTCGAAATGAACATGAGGTCCCGTCGAACGACCGGAAGAACCAATTTCAGCGATTTGAAAACCCTTCTCGACTGTATCGCCCACTGAAACCAGCAGGCGAGAATTATGTGCATAGCGCGTGGTGTATCCATTGCCGTGCGCAATGTCGATCACGTTGCCGTATCCCCAGCGCTTGCCGGCATAGGTTACCACGCCCTTGGCCACGGCGATTACCTCGCCTCCCAGTTTGCCGGCGAAATCTATACCCTTGTGCATTTCGCGCCGACCCGAAATCGGGTGCGTACGCATGCCGTAATAAGACGATATCCAGCCGCGCGTAATCGGCCGTCCGCTGGGTTGCACTTCTTTTTGCAGGTTTTCGTCCAGTACCAGATTCTCGAGCACCACCAGCTGGTTTTCGCGGCTTTCCAGTTCGAAGCTCAGCTGGTCGATGGCGATCTCGAGTTCATCGGGCTTGAGTCCCGAATTGGCGACCGTCTCGGGTCCGCCCATCGCGGGCGTCAGATCGAAGTCGAACTCGCTCTTGTCGATACTGGCCATGTTAACCAGCTTGCGGCCCAGTGCGTCCAGCCGCATGACATGTGCCTGCAGCAGGCCGACGCGCGACGACAGTGCATCGATATTGGCTTCGGCTTCTTCGCGAATATGTTTGAGCTTGACTTGCTGGCGGTGCACGTCCGCCTGCCATTCGTCGATCAGGGCCTGGTGGTCCTGATTGGGATTAAAGCTGTAACCGACATAAGCCGATCCGGAAACCAGCAGGCCGAGGCACAGGGCCAGCAGCAGCAGATGTAACGGCTTTGCCAGGTTCAAGCCGCAAATCTGACCTCTATTCGATGACAGGAAGAGGATATTCACGGGTCACCTATACCGCGGCTTCCACGGGTTGCGCATAGGAAATCGGCGCGGTCGAAGCATCTTCGAAAGTGACTTCTTCCCAGGCATCCTCGTCCGCCAGCAACGCCCGCAACAGGCGGTTGTTGAGCGCATGGCCCGACTTGTAGCCCGAGAAAGCGCCGATCAGGCTGTGGCCGAGCAGGTAAAGATCGCCGATCGAATCGAGGATCTTGTGCTTGACGAATTCGTTGTCGTAACGCAGGCCGTCCTCGTTCAGGACGCGATAGTCGTCGAGTACGATGGCATTGTCCTGGCTGCCGCCGAGAGCGAGGTTGTTGGCACGCAAGTACTCGATGTCCTTCTGGAAACCGAAGGTGCGCGCGCGGCTCACTTCCTTGACGAAGGAGGTGGTCGAGAAATTGATGTGGCAGATTTGCTTTTGCCGGGTAAACAGGGGGTGATCGAAATCGATCTCGAAACTGACCTTGAAGCCGTTGAAAGGCGTGAACTCGACCCACTTGTCGCCTTCTTCGACGCGCACGGTCTTGTTGATCTTGATGAACTTTTTCGCCTGGTTTTGCTCGACGATGCCGGCGGACTGGATCAGGAATACGAAAGGCCCCGAACTGCCGTCCATGATCGGCACCTCGTCGGCGCTCAGATCGATGAAGGCATTGTCGATTCCGAGACCGGCGATTGCCGAAAGCAGGTGCTCGACCGTCGATATGCGGACCCCGTTTTCGACCAGCGTGGTGGATAAATTGGTATCGCCGACCTTTTCAGGCCTGGCGAGAATTTCTACCGGTGTTTCGAGATCGATGCGGCGGAAGCGGATCCCGGAATCGATCGGCGCCGGTCGCAAGGTCAAATAAACTTTTTTCCCCGTATGCAAGCCGACACCCATGGCGCGGATAACATTTTTCAACGTGCGCTGTTTTATCAAGACCGCTTCCCAAAAAATACGAGTAAATTCAGATAGTTGGCTCTGGTGGTTCTTATACCGCCAACAGGTCGCCAATGATGGACGAAATCCGGACGAAAATCAATCTGATTCAAGAGATTGTCCCAATAAATGCCTGATTTCCGCGGGTTTTCCCTGCCAGAAAGCCGTTTACCTATCCCAAGTACAGACACCCGGTAGACCGGCACTCACGCCCGGTTTTCCTTTTTTTGGTGCATGTGTTCAAGAGTGTAGTCGATTTTCCACAAGATAGTGAATTTTGGGGGTAAAACGCAAGATAAACCTTCACTCCAGGTCGCCCCTTGCTGCGGATGCGGCCCCGCCCCCGAAATCGGCAGTCGGGAGCGCGGCCGGGCGGTCAAACGAGGATGAAGTGTTCGCGGTAATATTTGAGCTCTTCGATCGACTCGAGGATATCGTCGAGCGCGAGGTGCGCGCCTTTCTTGGCAAAACCCGAGAGGAGTTCAGGCTTCCACAATCGCGCCAGTTCCTTCAGCGTGCTGACATCGAGATTGCGGTAATGAAAATAGGCTTCCAGCTCGGGCATCAGGCGCGCCATGAATCGCCGATCCTGGCAGATACTGTTACCGCACATCGGCGACTTTCCCGCGCGCACATACTGTTTCAGGAAATCCAGGGTCTCGCGTTCCGCCGAGGCCGTATCGCTGTTGCTCTGCCGGACCCGTTCGCTCAGGCCCGAGTCGCCGTGGTGGCGGGTATTCCATTCGTCCATTGCCGAGAGTACCGACTCGGGCTGGTGTATAGCGATCACCGGACCCTGCGCCAGCACCTCGAGCCGGGCATTGGTCACCACGGTAGCGATCTCGATGATCTCGTCCCGTTGCGGGTCCAGGCCGGTCATTTCGAGATCGATCCAGATCAGGTTGGTATCGTCCATCTGTGCGCCGCGCTCCAGGCTTCATCTGCTTTGAATATGGGTTAAACTATAGCAGTTTTCTCCCACGCGGTAGACCGATGCAGCTTTTCACAATCATCTTCCTGGTATTCGTTATTGCCTCGGTAAGCGTCCGCTTATGGCTGAGCCAGCGCCAGATCCGGCACATCCGGGCGCACTACTCGCGAGTACCCGAGGCCTTCGCGGACAAGATCGCGCTCGAGGATCATCACCGCGCCGCCGATTACAGCTGCGCCAAGCTCCGCACGGGCAGGGTCATGCTGGCCTGGGATACCCTGTGGCTCCTGCTGTGGACCCTGGGCGGCGGCATCAACCTGATCGACCGCTGGTGGACGGCTTTCGAATACGGCCCGCTGGTCACCGGGATCGCGGTGATTTTTTCGCTGACCGCGATCTCGTCGCTGCTCAACCTGCCGTTTTCGCTATACCAGACATTCGTAATCGAAGAGCGCTTCGGCTTCAACCAGATGACCATCAGGACCTGGCTGCTCGACCTGCTGAAAACCGCGCTGCTGGTAGCCGCAATCGGTATCCCGCTACTCGCCGCCATCCTCTGGCTGATGAACCGGGCGGGTACCGAATGGTGGATCTACGCCTGGTTGCTGTGGATGAGCTTCAGCCTGGTAATGATGTGGGCCTACCCGGCTTTCATCGCCCCGTTGTTCAACAAGTTCAGTCCGCTCGACGACGCAAGCTTGCGCACGCGTATCGAAAAATTGCTGCAGCGCTGCGGTTTCAAGAGCCAGGGTGTGTTCGTGGTCGACGGCTCGCGCCGCTCGTCGCACGGCAACGCCTACTTTACGGGTTTCGGCAGAAACAAGCGTATCGTGTTTTTCGATACCCTGCTCGAATCGCTGAGCGAAGACGAGGTCGAAGCCGTACTGGCCCACGAACTGGGGCATTTCAAGCGCAACCACCTGAGAAAATCCCTGCTGTTGTCGGGCGTTTTTTCGCTGCTCGGCTTTGCGCTGCTCGCCTGGCTGATGCGCTCCGACTGGTTTTATTCCAGCCTCGGCGTCGAGGTTGCCTCGACGCACGCGGCACTGATCCTGTTCATGCTGGTGATGCCGGTATTCACTTATTTCATCAGCCCGCTTTTCTCGGCACTGTCGCGCAAGCATGAATTCGAGGCCGACGAATTCGCGCATTCGAACAGCAATTACAAGGCGCTGATTTCGGCACTCGTGAATCTGTATCGCGACAATGCCAGTACGCTGACGCCCGACCCCCTGCATTCGATGTTTTACGATTCGCATCCGCCGGCGACGATTCGCATCAACCGGCTGGAAACCATCGCTACCCACGGGTCGTCCGCCTGAGGCTGCGATTGCGCCCGGCCCTGCCTCGATGAAAGATTCCGGTCATGGCGAAGCGCAGACTTAGCCGACAGCAAAAACGACGCATCGAGGCCAACCAGCAAGCGCATTCGCAAAGCAGCGAACACGCGCGCGGCCTGGTCGTGTCTCACCGGGGCGGCCAGGTGCTCGTCGAACTGGAAGACGGCGCCGGCATCGAGTGCAAGATCAAATCCAACCTCGGGGTCATCGTTTGCGGCGATCGTGTCAGCATCGAGACCACCGAACAGGGGGAGCAACGCGTGATCGCCGTACTCGAGCGGGACAACCTGCTGCAACGCGTCGACGGTTTCGGCCAGGTGCGGCCGATTGCGGCCAATATCACCCGGCTGGTGGTCTGCCTGGCCTATTCCCCGCAACCCAACCTGTTCCTGCTCGACCAGTACCTGCTGTCGGCCGAACAGCAGGAAATCGAAGCCTGTATCCTGATCAACAAGACGGACCTGGCCGGCAGCGAGCAGGATCCGTTCGGAATCCTGCGAATCTACCGGCCGCTGGGCTACCGGATTATTTCCACCAGCGTCACCACCGGCGACGGCATGGATGCTTTCAGCGAACTGTTGCGCGGCGAGGTCTCGGTTCTGAGCGGCGTATCGGGAGTCGGCAAGTCGTCGCTGACCTCCTGGCTTCTGCCCGGCGAACCGATCAAGGTCGCGAGCATTTCCGCGGCCAGCGAAGAAGGCCGCCACACGACTCGTGCCAGCCGGCTCTACCACCTCCCCGGCGGCGGCGACCTGATCGATACGCCCGGCGTCAGGGGCTTCAGTCCCTACATCGACAATAGCCTGTCGCTGGACTCGGGATTCAGGGAAATACGCCGGCTGGCCGCGCATTGCCGGTTTCATAACTGCGCGCACCGCAACGAGCCGGGCTGCGCGGTGATCGATGCGCTCGACAGCGGCGGCGTGGAGGATAGCCGCTACCAGTCCTACCTGAAAATGCTCGCTCAGGCGCGCGCCGGCTAGGACGCCGAGATTCCGCGCAGTTGGCGCCCGCCGATCAGGTGCATGTGCAGATGGAAGACTTCCTGGCAGCCATGCCGGTTGCAATTGACGACCAGACGGAAACCGTCTTCCGCGATACCCTCGTCGGCGGCGATTTTTTGCGCGACCAGCACCATCTTGCCGATCAACTCGGCCTGCCCCGGTTCGATATCGTTGACGGTCGGTATTTCCACCCTGGGCACCACCAGCACGTGGGTCGGCGCCTGCGGGTTGATATCGCGAAACGCGACGATCTCGTCGTCCTCGTAGACGAAATCCGCCGGTAACTCGCGATTGATTATCCGGGTGAAGATGGATTCTGACATGAAACCTCCTGCTTGAACGCTATTCGAATTGCTGGCGGCCCGACAGGGCTCGCGACAGGGTTCCCCCGTCGACGAATTCCAGTTCCCCGCCCAGCGGGATGCCGCGCGCCAGGCGGCTGCTGGAGACCCCGTGCCGCGCCGCGAAATCGGCGATGTACCGGGACGTGATATCCCCCTCTACCGTCGCGCTGGTGGCGAGAATGATTTCGTCGACGCCGCCGTCCGCGAGCTGCTGCTCGAGTTCCTCGAGCCCGAGCTGACCGGGGCCGTAACCGTCGAGGGGCGAGAGCCGCCCGAGCAGCACGAAATAACGGCCGAGGTAGGCCGCCGACGACTCGACCGCGAGCACGTCGGCGGGCGTCTCGACCACGCAGATGATATTTTGTTCGCGTTCCGGGTCGGCGCAGATCGCGCACAACTCGGCATCGGAAAGATTGCGGCAACGGCTACAGTGGCGGACCTTTTCGAGAGCGCCGTCGATCGCCTCGGCGATACGTCGCGCACCCTGCTGGTCGCGTTCGAGCAGGTGCAGGGCCATACGCTGCGCCGACTTTTGCCCGACGCCCGGCAGGCATATCAACGCATTGACCAATTCGTCCAGGCTTGGCGAAGACATCGACTAGAAGGGCAACTTGAACCCGGGCGGCAAGTTGAGCCCGGCGGTCATTTCCTGCATTGCCGCCTGGTTGGTTTTTTCGATCTTGTGCACCGCATCGTTGACGGCCGCGGCTACCAGGTCCTCGAGCATTTCGAGATCCTCGTCTGCGAGGCTCGGGTCGATGGTCACGCGGCTGACCTCGTGTGTGCCGCGCATGACGACCGACACCATCCCGCCCCCGGCTTCTCCGGTGACTTCCTTGTTGGCCAGTTCACGTTGAGCTTTCTGCAGGTTTTCCTGCATTTCCTGGGCCTTCTTCATCATGTCGCCGAGCGCGCCTTTCATTTAACTCACCTCTTGGTTTTCGTTACTGTCGATCCTGACCACGCTTGCCTCGTCGAGTTCCGCGGCAAACGCGCGTTTCAGCTTTAGTACCGCCTCATCCTCGCGGATGGCATCGATCGCAAGAAGCCTTTCCCGCTCCAGGCGCCGTGTTTTCGCCTCGAGCGGTGTCTCCGCGCCGAGCGAATCGCTGGCGGCCAGTTCCAGCTGCAATGATACCCCAAGTTTTTGCTCCAGGGCCTGCCTTATTTCGGACTCGATTGCGGCCGTCGCCAGCTCGCGGATCTCGGGTAGCAACAGCAGGCGAAGCCTGCCTTCGGCACAGGTTTCGAGCTGGCTGTTGGCGGCAATTTCCTGGGCGAGACCGCCGAGCCCCAGCTGGTAGGCCAGCTGGCTCCAGTCGAGATCCGCTGTAGTCTGGTGATCGGTGGGCGGGGTGGTGTCGACGGTTTTGGGCGCGGTTTGCCTCGCGCAGGCCGGTTGTTCGGCCCGCGCCGCTTTTGCCTCTTGCGGGCCGGCTTCGACTTCGGCCGGCCCGGCGGCGACCGCTGGACCGTCACTCAGGCCGCGCCGCGATTCAGGCTTTTTTTTTAGCGCTTCGGAACCGGTCTCGCCCGCTGCCGGCGGCGTAAAGGCGAGCAGGCGCAGCATCAGCATTTCGAACCCGCTGGCCTGGTCCGGACAAATCAGCAGGTCATGCCGGCCCTGCAACAGGATTTGATAATACAACTGCACTTCCTCGGCCGCCCAGGCCTCGGCGTACTGCTGCAATATCCCGGGCGGAAACTCTTCGCCGTCGACCAGTTGCGGATCGCACTGGTAGAGCGCCACCTGTTGCAACAGGCCGATCATATCGGCACAGATTCGCTGGTAGTCGGGATTGTGCTCGATGACCGCTCGCGCGGCCTTCAGAATCTGCGGCGCCTGCCGGACCTGGAGGGCTTCGAACAGGCGCAACAGGTAATCGTGCGAGATCGAGCCGAGCATCGCTTCGACGGCCTGCTGGCTAACCGAGCCGCCACCGTATCCGATGGCCTGGTCGAGCAGGCTCAATGCATCGCGCATGCTGCCGTCGGCGGCCGAGGCGAGCTGGCCGAGCGCCGCCGCTTCGGCATCGACGCCTTCCTGCTCCATCAGGTACTGCAGCTGACCGAGTATCTGCGCGCGGGACATGCGCTTCAGGTTGAACTGCAGGCAACGCGACAACACCGTGACCGGTACCTTTTGCGGATCGGTCGTGGCGAGCAGGAACTTGACGTGCGGCGGCGGTTCCTCGAGGGTTTTCAACAGCGCGTTGAAACTGTGCCTGGAGAGCATGTGCACTTCGTCGATGAGGTAGGTCTTGAACCGCCCCCGGGTCGGCGCGTACTGCACGTTGTCGAGCAGTTCGCGCATATCGTCGACGCCGGTGCGCGACGCGGCATCGATTTCGATCAGGTCGACGCTGCGCCCCTCGTCGATTTCCCGACAGGACGAACATTCGCCGCAGGGCGCGGAAACGATACCCTGCTCGCAATTAAGCGACTTGGCAAAGATCCTCGCAATCGTCGTCTTGCCGACGCCGCGAGTGCCCGTAAACAGGTAGGCGTGGTGCAGCCGGTTGGCATCGAGAGCATTGACCAGCGCCTGTACGACGTGCTCCTGGCCGACCAACTGCTGGAAATTGGATGGTCGCCATTTGCGCGCTAGGACCTGGTAATTCATGCGGATTCAGTGGAGATGGTGTCATCGACCGGGAAATTGGCGGCGACCTGATTCAGCACACCCCCGCACCCAATGTCCCTGCTACCGTTGCTCCCTTCCGGGCCTGGCGGGATTTACAGATAATTGTCGCGAAGGGACCGAAGCAGGTCACCATTGCAAGACTCCGAGTGTATAGCGAAGCCCGGTTCGGTTTCAAGGCGTCCGGGTCGATTCGCTTGTCTTGTCCGGCGAATAACCCGAGAATATGGCGCGCCAGACGTCACAACAGAGTACCCCATGGGCACCAGGAAGAAAAAGCTCCCAGACAACACCATCGCCGTCAACCGCCAGGCCCGGCACGACTATTTCATCGAGGACGAAATCGAGACCGGCCTCGCGCTCGAGGGCTGGGAAGTCAAGGGCCTCAGGAACGGCAGCCTGCAGCTCAAGGAAAGCTACGTGATGGTCAAGAACGGCGAAATCTGGCTGATCGGCGCGCATATCAGCCCGCCGGCGACCGCCTCCACGCACGTCAAGACGGACCCGACCCGTACTCGCAAGCTGCTCGCGCACCGCGGCGAGATCGACCGCCTGGTCGGCCTGGTCGATCGCAAGGGATATACCCTGGTCGCCCTGTCGGCTTACTGGATACGCGGCCGCGCCAAGCTCAAGCTCGGTATCGCCCGGGGCAAGAAAGCCCACGACAAGCGCGCCACCGTCAAGGAGCGCGACTGGAAACGCGACCAGGCGCGAATCCTGAAATCTTCCTGAGCGGAAATACTTCGCCGGAGGGAAGCACGGCCGGCGACCGCCCGGTCTTGCTCGAATCCGGTCTCAGCGGGCAGCCTGCACGCTTTCCTGCGCCGAGATCCGCTTGTTTATCAACGTCCTGGCCAGTTCCGGCTGCTGGCGATACAGATTCGTCGTTTCGCCGGGATCCTTGCGCAGATCGTAGAGCTGTGCCCGGGTGTCGTCATCTCTCGCTAATATGAGCTTCAACAATTGCTGCCCGTCCTGGTAGACCAGGCCTATTGTGTCTTTCTTGCTATCCAGGTAAGCGTATTTTTTTTGCCTGGGCTGCTGCAGGGGACTGCCCATGAAAGAATCGGGGACCGGCAATTCGAGCTGCTGCAAAATCGTTACCGGGACATCCATCAGGGTGGCGAAAAATCGAGTGTCGATCTTCATTTCGATATTATCGCTATGCCAGAAAATCAGGGGTACGTGCACTTCTTCCTGGTACAGGGTCTGGTAATGACCGTAGGTTCCGCGCTCGCCCATCGCGTCGCCATGGTCGCCGAAAATTACCACGATCGCATTGTCGAGGTACCCTTTCTGGTCGAGCAACGCAAAGATCTTGCCGACGTAATCGTCGAACTGGCCCGCGCGATTATCGTGGTCGTTGATCATCGCCTGCCGCTGCGACTCGCCGCCCAGCATGGATAACAGGCTGTCCCGCGTCGGTTGGAATTTGCGGTATTTTTGCGGATGGCTGCCCAATCCGTGCGAAGACATCATCCGCAGGTAAAAAAAGTTGGGCACTCCACCGTACTGCGGAAATTGTTCGAGCGCGTCGAGCACGTACCTGTCGTCGTGCATGTAATAATTGTCATCCAGGTCGGCGCGCAAAAAATTATCGACTCTCGGCCGGATATAGCGGTCGAGCCCGGCATGATAGAGGCTGCCCGCACCGATGAAATTATTGACGTATCCCCGCGCCGACAATATTTCGAGGAGGCCGGTGGGAGCGTTGCGAAATGAAAACGAAGAGGTCAGCACGGACGAGAATCCGCAAATGGATTCGCTGCAGTTCGAGAAGCCGAAAGCTATGTGTTTTGCGCCGGCCGCGATGATGCCGTCGATAAACGGCGAGGTATTTCTGTCGTTGCCATAGGCGCCCAGCCTGTCGGCTCGCAATGCATCGCCATGTATGAAAACGATATTGGGCGGCGAGCCCGCGTCGTCCACCGTCTGATTTCGCGGCGAGGTAATAATTTCCTGTTGTATCTGGGCTCCGGCCGCGCGCGTGTTTACGAATTCGTAAAACGGCTCCCCCTGCCAGATGATATCCATGTCTTCCGAGATCACCCAGCTGGACCAGGCAAAACCCGTTACCAGCACGGGCGTGACGAGCAATATCCCGAAGTCACCGGCCCTGTGGCGATGCGAGGATAGTAGAAACCGGTAGAGGGCATAGACGAGGTAAACGAAGATAGCGAATACCGGGATCAAAAAGACCGGGAACCTGCCCAGTTCCTCGAAGATTACCTCCTGATTGATCGACAGGAACGACAGGGATATTTGCTCGTTCCAGTACTGAATGGCAATGAGGTTGGTAAAATACAAAACGCAAAGAAACAGGGTCATAGCCGTGGCGGCAAAAATTTTCATCGCCGACGGGAGAAGGTAGAGAATCAGCGTATAAACCGCACACACCAGCATGGGATGTATAACCAGCACGTTCAGGGAAAGCGGCATCCTCGTCGATGTGTACAACATCGCCAGGAAGGCCAACAGGCTGTGGATCAATATGAAAAGATGGGTTTTGCGCTTCAAATCTCAAGTACCGGAACTCGAATCCGGATCAGGCTCCGGAATGCTTGTGATTATAGTTTAAAAAATGCACTACCCTGGCTCGCCGGCGAGCAGTTTCCGCCATTCGGGCTCCGTGCCGTAACCGTAAAGCTGCATGATCGAACCGCAAATATCGTCGACTATGCGGGCTTCCGCCGGCGACCACGATTGCCACGAGCGCTCCGTATATTCGCTTGCATTGACTGGCGGTCTATCCAATATGTTCCGGTTCACTAGCCGGTAATGCCGGTTGGAGTGGCTGGTTACGAACTCGACGAACGAATCCATTTTCGGTGACCCGGCTGTAAACAGGTCCTCGAATCTGAAGATTGATACCCGGGCGGAATTATCCGCGGCCTCGGTCAGCTCGCGATATACCATAAACCAGTCCCAGGCCAGTCTCCCCGTCTGGCCAATCTCGCTCCATCGAGACGACCATCGGCTATCGTTCAAACTCCCTGGCGTAACCAGAGGCTGGATCAATCCATCACGCGAGCTATGCTTTCTTCGCGCCGGTGAATGCCGCTTCCAGGAGTCGATCCAGGTTCTGGGATCGCGGATAACGCCTGCCATTTTTGCATGCGGCCAGATGCTGTCGAGATGCCTGGCGAAAAGCCACCAGAAAGAATAACTTTCGATTATCAGGCTCTGGGAGATTTGATCATGATACCGTTGCCGAGTTTCCCTGATTCTGGCGAAACACTCCTGCTCCGTCATTTTGCCCTGCATCAGTTTCTGGCCCAGTACCCTTACGCCGGATTTTCCGAGGCAGCGGTCGATAATCATGTGCCTGAAGCCGAATTTCCCGA
>JASFKL010000079.1:0-13959 GCA_050118655.1 Gammaproteobacteria bacterium
CGAGCCATTGTCGAAATCGGGGATCGCCAATCGACTAAGTTACGAAACCTGCCAACAATTTAAGGAGATCCTTATGAAATTCATGATGTTAATGATTCCCGCCGTGTACCAGGATGGGAGAGACCCTGGCCCAAATTTCACTCCGGACCCGGAGATGATCGAGCAAATGACCCGCTTCAACGAGGAGATGGGCGAGGCGCTCGAGATACTGGATCTGAACGGGCTCCACCCGCCATCGAGCGGCGCGCGCGTGGCTTTTGGCAAAGGCAAGCCGATCGTGACCGACGGCCCGTACATCGAATCCAGGGAAGTACTGGGCGGTTACTGGCTGCTCGAAGCCGACTCCAGGGATGAAGTCGTGGAATGGGCGCAAAAGTGCCCGGCGGAAGATGGTGATGTCATCGAAATTCGGCAAATCTTCGCGGCCGAAGATTTCGAGACGGCCTGATACGGAGGATGCCATGAAATACATTTGCCTGGGTTATATCGAGGATAAGTACTTCGGCCAATTGAGCGAACACGAGCAGCAGGCCTTTATGGATGCCTGCTTCGTCTACGACGAAGAGCTGCAGAAAAGCGGTCATATGATCGGCGGTGAAGCGCTGCAACCGGTAAATACCGCTACCACGGTGCGGCATCGAAACGGAAAACTCCAGATCACCGATGGTCCGTTCGCCGAAACCAAGGAATTTCTCGGCGGTATTATGATCCTGGAGGCCAGGGATTTGAACGAGGCCATTCAGTTGATGTCGAGACATCCGAGTCTGGAGATGGGGGGCTCGTTCGAAATCCGGCCGAGTGCGGATTTGTCCGCGCTCGTCGCCGAGAGTAAAAAACGCCGCGAAGCGGTATAGCGACTCGGGGGCAGGATGCTCGATTCGGCAGTCTCGAAAGCGAGGCGGCCTGTGAAGCGAGGCTTTATCCGGGTAGAAACGGCTGCAGGATAAATGGAAAAATTGCTCCCTGCCTTTAGTTGACGGTTCAGCGTAGCGGGGCGCGGCTGCGGTCCGGCATCGCCGCGAGCGCGCCGACCGCCACCAGGGCGGCGACGGTGAGATAGAGGGCCGGCGCGGTCGGCGCGCCGGTGGTGGCGATCAGCGTGGTGGCGATCATCGGGGTCAGGCCGCCGAAGATGCCGAGGCCGACGTTGAAAGACACCGAGTAACCCGACAGGCGGTCGCGCTCGGGAAACAGTTCGACCAGCAGCGCCGGGCCCGAGCCGAGCGGCACGGACAGCAACAGGAAAGTCAGCAGGTGCGCGACCAGTATCGAGACCAGCGAGCCCCCCGAGTCCAGCATCCAGGCGTGCAGGGGCCAGGCCGCGACCGCGAGCACGAAGATCGCCAGCGCGATCCAGGTCCGCCGGGGCAGCCAGCGGTCACCGACCGTGGCCGCCAGCGGCATCGCCGGAATCACCAGCAGCACCATCACGGTATTGATCGCCAGCGCTGTGCCCCGTGCCATCAGTCCCTGCGCCGCCAGCCACTCCGGCAGGTAGACGAAGGCGATGTAATAGCAGGTGCCGTAGCTGGCGGCAAAAGCGAGCGCGAGCAGGGTCTCGCGGCGGTTGGTCGTGAAGGCTTCCAGCAACGGCGAGCTTTCTTCGCGCGCCTGGTGGTGCTGGAGAAATCGCTTCGAATTGTGCAGGTTGCGCCGCAACCAGATGGCGGTCGAGCCGAGCAGCGCGCCGCCGAGGAACGGCAGGCGCCAGGCCCAGTCGTTAAGCGTCGCCGCATCGAACAGGTTGGTTACCAGCGCGGCTGCGCCGACACCGAGCAGCGATCCGCACATCGAGCCGATATTCGCCCAGCTGCCGGTCAGGCCGCGTTTGCCGTGCGGCGCGGTTTCCACCAGGTAAGTCGCCGAGGACGAGAATTCGCCGCCGACCGACAGGCCCTGCAGCAGGCGCACCAGCACCAGCAGCGCCGGCGCGAGGATACCGACCTGCTCGTAGGACGGCAGGATGCCGAGGAACAGCGTCGGCAGCGCCATCATCGTGACCGAGATCTGCATCGTGCGTGCGCGCCCGTAACGATCGCCGAACCAGCCGAATACGGCGGCGCCGAGCGGGCGCATGACGAAGCCCGCGGCGAAGATACCGTAAGTCGCGATCAGCCCGGCGGCCGGATTCGCCGCCGGAAAGAATACCGGCGCGATCACGCCGGCGAGGTAGCCGTAGAGCGCGAAGTCGTACCACTCGACCACGTTGCCGATGAACCCCGCCATGATCCGGTGGCGCAGTTCCGGGGATTTCGGCTTCGGGTGGGTCGACGTCTTCATTCAATGTATCCCTGGTCGAGGCAATTTAATCGCGTGTAGCAGGCGCTCGGCGGCAGTATACCCGTTCGAGGCCCGGGCTTCGCTTTTCGTTCCCGGTAAATACCGGAATACCCCCGGGTTGACTGATTTCCCCGGCCCTGGCGACTATTTCGAACCATCCGCACTTCCCCGGGTCAGGGAAGCGTATAATCCGCCAGACGCGTCATCGGGCTTCGACGCAAGGACCGGCGAGCTGTCGCCCGGGCGCAGGACTTACCAGATTTTCGACGCCCACTGGCCGTGTCAATCGGATGACAATCCGCTTGCGCAGATGTTCAATGCCGCGAAAAAGGGCGCGGAATAGCCCGACGCCGGGGCATCGGAACCGGTCCCCGCGCGATACCTGCTCGAAGGTTCAAAAGTGTCGCATGGCGGATTAAACTGGCGGCGTTCGGCAAACCGCACGAAGCGGCACCGGACGATTCGACCAACCGGTGGGAGGCGAGAGATGCGCAGAATCGTAAATACCGAGTGGAAGAAACCGAACGCGCCCCACGAATGGGCGGTCATCGCGAACGGGACTCTCTACTCGGTACATGTTCCGATCCGGTCCGACGGCACGATCGAAACCGGCAGCGCCGTGGCGCAGGCCGAGGTCACCTTTGCCGATCTGGCAAAAACCCTCGAGACGGCAGGCGCGGACTTCGGCGATGTCGTACTCGTGCAAATATACCTGACGTCGCTGTCACACAAGCCCGCGGTGGATGAAATTTACAAGCGCCATTTCACCAGGCCCTACCCGGTGCGCGCCTGTATCGCCGTCTCGGAGTTGCCGACCGCGAGCACGGTGATCGAGGTGGTCGCGACAACGGCGATAGATCGGTAGCGGCGCCAGTCGACGGCTAACGGTCGAGGTGAGCGATGAAATACAAAATCGAATCGAAGCAAAACGAAGTCCACGTCGAAGTCGTCGGGACCGAGGGCAAAGAGCAAGAGTTGCTGCAGGCATTTCGCGAGTGCCAGCAGGGCCGCTGCAGTTGCCCCAGCCGCGAATATTTGAAACTGGATACGCTGGAAATCGAAAGTGGCGAAGATACCATCCGGCTGAAACTCAAATCGAAGCCGGACGAAGTAATCGACGAAACGAAAATCGGTAAATGCCTCGAGTACACCCGGGGCAGGGTGACGAATGAAAACTGACCGGCAAAACGCAACAGGCGACAGACAGGGATGAGCATCCACGAACAGCACCGGGCGCACCGCGTCGGCTGGTTGCGGGCCGCCGTGCTCGGCGCCAACGACGGCATCGTATCCACCGCGAGCCTGGTGATCGGCGTTGCCGCCGCCGGTACTTCGAAGAGCGGCATACTGCTCGCCGGAGTGGCCGGACTGGTCGCGGGGGCGATGTCGATGGCGGCGGGCGAATACGTCTCGGTCAGCTCCCAGTCGGATACCGAGGAGGCTGACCTCGCGCAGGAACGGCGCTCGCTCGAAGAAAACCCTGAGTTCGAAATCGACGAGCTGTCGGACATTTACGAGCAGCGCGGCCTCGAACCCGAACTCGCCAGGCAGGTCGCGACGCAGTTGATGGAGCACGACGCGCTCGAGGCCCATGCCCGCGACGAGATAGGAATTACGGAGACTGCGAAAGCCCGGCCCATCCAGGCGGCGCTGGCCTCGGCAGGGACCTTCACGATCGGCGCCGCATTGCCGCTGGCGACCGCGTGGATTTCGCCGTCGCCGCAGTTGATTACCGCGGTCGCCGCGCTGTCGATCGTGTTCCTCTGCCTACTCGGCGGTATCGCCGCCCTTGCCGGCGGCGCATCGATATTCAAGGCCGCGGTCAGGGTCGGTTTCTGGGGCGCCCTGGCAATGGCCCTGACCGCGGCAGTGGGCCGGCTATTCGAGGTCGTCGTCTGACCGTCCGCGTTCAATCGCCCCGGCGATTGTTAGCCCGAAAGCGACCTCCCCGGACTTTACGCGAGATCGTCGGCGATGAGTTCGATGCCGGTATCGAGGTAAGCCGAGGGCTTGTCTCCGCCGCGAAAGAACACGGCCAATGAGCGGGCGCCTACACGCACCATACCGGTTCGATCCATGTCGTCGACGGCGGTGAAACCGCTGATTGACGCCGCGCGCGAAACGCCGGGATAATTTCAATCGGCAGAAATCCTGGAGGACAATAATCATGTTCGTCATACTTCTGAAGTTTTCCGCCAGCCGCGACCGGGCCGGCGAATTCATGGACGGCCACAATGCCTGGTTGAAACAGGGCTTTGACGACGGCGTGTTCCTGCTGGCCGGCAGCCTGCAGACCGGCCTCGGCGGCGCGGTGATCGCGCAGGACGATTCGCGCGAGACGATCCAGGCGCGTATCGATACGGATCCGTTCGTGGAACAGGGCATTGTCGACGCGGAAATTCTCGAGATCGCGCCGGGCATGGCCGACGAGCGGCTGCAGTTCCTTGTCGGCTGAGAGTCGAAACCGATTTCGGAGGCCGATATGCAACGGTTAAGAGTAGAGAGTTTTACGATTTCCATCGACGGCTTCGGCGCCGGTCCGGGGCAGGACATCGACAACCCGCTGGGCCGCGGCGCTCTCGGCTTGCACGAATGGATGTATGTGTCCGACCGCTTCCAGAAAATGATCGGCAACGCGTCCGGGGAGACCGGGCAGGACAACGATATCGTCGAGCGCGGCTTCGAAAATATCGGTGCCTGGATCATGGGACGCAACATGTTCGGACCGATACGCGGCCCCTGGCCCGACGACGACTGGAAAGGCTGGTGGGGCGACGAGCCGCCCTATCACTGCCCGGTATTCGTCTTGACGCATCACGCGAGGGAGGCGATCGAAATGAAGGGCGGAACGGTGTTTCACTTCGTCGCCGGCGGTATCGAGTCGGCGCTCGAACAGGCGAGAGCAGCTGCCGGAAGCGGCGATGTCAGGATCGGCGGCGGCGTGCAGACGATAAGGCAGTATCTCCAGGCAGGCCTTATCGACGAAATGCACATCGCGGTGTCGCCGGTTTTGCTGGGCGCGGGCGAACACCTGTTCGGCGGCCTGGACCTGGCCGCGCTGGGTTACGAATGCACGCAATACACGCCGTCTCCGAGAGCCGCCCACTATTTCTTCGGGCGTTCGAGCGGATAAGGCGCAGCGCCGAGCGGCCAGTCCCCGTCATTCCGGCGCAGGCCGGAATCTATTGCAGAGGCCGCACCGAGACCTGCCGGGCGAAGCCCGGGCAGGTTTTGGCGGAAGCTGATAAATGGATGCCGCGGTCCGGCGTATCGGCCCGGTGGCCGGCATGACGCCTTCTCTCCGCCATTCGGGCGTAGCGGCCGGTGGGCGCAATGACGGGGCGGTTTGCCGCCGCCGGGGAGATTCGGTATCTTGTCGCGAAAAGGGAACGCGACCGGCCCGGGAGGGCAGGATGAGCGACGAGAAACCGAAATCGCCCCGCATCGACAGCCTGGAGTGGGGAAGCATGCAGGTATCCGGCGTCGGCAGCGGCAAGGATTTCAAGCTCTGGCCCGGCGGCGGCAGGGCCTGGGACTGGAGCGAAACCGGCACCCGGCACGTGCCCGGCATACAGCCGGCCGATATCGCCGAGCTGCTGGACAGGGGCTGCCGGACGATCGTGCTCAGCCGGGGCATGCTGGAAAGACTGCAAACCTGCCCCGAGACACTCGAATTGCTCCAACGCGAGGGCATCGAGGTGCATGTCGCCGAGACCCGGCAGGCGGCCGAAATTTACAACCGCCTGAGCGCCGAGGGCTTGCCCGTCGGCGGCCTGTTCCATTCCACCTGTTGATTTCCCGGACCGGGCGAAGCCGGGGCGAGGCAAAAAACCATGCAAGCGACGGCCAACAACCAGTGTCCGAACTGCGGACACCGCTTCGGCGATTTCGAAATGCTGTTCTGGGGGCTCACCAAAACCAGCAAGTGCCCGAAATGCGGTGTCGAGCTCGGCGTCAACGCCAACCGGATGCTGTACCTGTGGGTCGGCGGTATCGTCGCGATACTTTTTATCGAGTCGACCTGGTCCTTCGATTCGACGGAGGGATGGCTCGCGATGGGGGTATTAATCGTGTTGCTTTGCCTGGTCGCGATCAGGGTGCAAAAACTCGAGATCAAAAAGTGAAGTAATGCCTGCTCGAACGCAGGAGCGGTGATAAATCACCCCGAAGCTGTTATAAGTGACCACGGAATCGTGACAATTCGCTCCCGGGAGAAGAAATCGATGGCGAAATCCTCGCAGAACAAGAAACTGATCGGCATGGTGCTGACGGTCGTCGGCATCGGCCTCGCGATCTGGGCTTACCGGATGTCCGGGTCATTCGGCTCGCAATTGAACGAGGCGCTCACCGGCTCGCATGGGGACAAGGTAATGATGCTGTATATCGGCGGCGCGGCCTGCGTGGTGGCCGGCCTGTTCCTGCTGGTTAAAAAATAATCGCAACCGATCGAACGGAATTCAACTCGAAAAGAAGGAATATCACATGTCCAAACTTTTCCGCCTGACCAGATTCGTTTGCCTGCTGCTGATGTCGGCGGCGATGCTCGGCGGATGCGCGACCATAGTCGGCGACAAGACCCAGCTGATCCCGATCTCCAGCGATCCCGACCTGGCGTCGATCGTCATCGTCGATGAAAAAGGCTCGCAGGTATTCAGGGGTACCACCCCGACCACGGTCACGCTGGCCAAGAGCGACGGCAGTTACTGGGGCAAGAAAAGCTACGCGGTGACGATTACCAAACCGGGCTACTCGTCGCAGACGATCCCGATTACCGCCAGTGCCAATGGCTGGTACATCGGCGGCAATATAATCTTCGGCGGCATTATCGGCTGGTTCATCGTCGATCCGTTTAACGGCGCCATGTACACGCTGACGCCGAAACAGATCGAGTCCGACCTCGGCCGGCAGGCTTCTCGCGCCGACGGCAGCATATCGATCGTGCTGATCGAAGACGTACCACCCGGGTTGCGCGCACAGATGCGGCGCCTGGATTAATCGGCAAGGGCCGCTCGGGGAACCAGGCGATGGCTCGTTACATGGTCATCGAACACTTTCGCGAAAATTGCCTCGAGCGCATATACGAACGCTTTCACAAGCAGGGCCGGATGCTGCCCGAAGACCTGTTTTACCTCGACAGCTGGCTGGCGAGGGATGGCAGGCGCTGCTTCCAGTTGATGGAAACCGGGCGATTCGAATCCTTTTCAGAGTGGATAGCGCACTGGAGTGACCTCGCCGAGTTCGAAATCGTCGAGCTCGGCGACAAACCGGAAAACTGAACCGGAGCCGTCCGGGATTCGTATTGATATTTATGGATACATCGCCGAACCGGTTATTTGCGTTCTGGTCGAATCGATTATTTTACGAAGAGAGTACCCGGATGAAACCTAGCCACATGCATCTTTCAATACAGCCGATCGCCATCCTGTGCCTTGTTACCGGCATGCTGACTTCCCCCGCCGCGCGTGCCGCCGACAATGCCGAGCTGGCCAAGCAGCTGGCCAATCCCGTCGCCTCGCTGATCAGCGTGCCGCTGCAGCTCAACTACGACGAAAACATCGGGCCGCGCGACGAGGGCGAGCGCTGGCAGCTCAATATCCAGCCGGTGATCCCGAGCGAACTCAACCGGGAGTGGAACGTGATCTCGCGGACCATCCTGCCGCTGACTTCGCAGGACGACGTCAGGCCCGGCACGGGAAACGATTCCGGCGTCGGCGATATCCTGCAAAGCCTGTTTTTTTCGCCAAAGGAACCGACCGAAGACGGTTGGATTCTGGGCGCGGGCCCGGTGTTCCTGGTGCCCACCGGTTCGAGCGACCGCCTCACGGCCGACAAGTGGGGCCTCGGTCCGACGGCAGTCGCGCTCAGGCAGGAAGGCCCCTGGACCTACGGCGGACTTGCGAATCACATCTGGTCGGTGGCCGGCGACGACAAGCGTCCCGACATCAACGCGACCTACCTGCAACCGTTTATTTCCTACACCACGCCGAACGCGGTGAGCTACACGGCGAACCTGGAAAGCACCTACGACTGGGAGAACGAGCAGTGGAGCGTTCCGCTCAACCTGCTGGTCACCAGGGTCGTCAAGTTCGGCGAGCAGACCACCAGTATCGGCGGCGGCCTGCGCTACTGGGCCGACAGCCCGGAATCGGGACCGGAAGGCTGGGGCCTGCGGCTGGTATTTACGCTGCTCTACCCGCGCTGAGCGCGCACCGAATTCCGTTTTACCGGTAGCCGATCGGTGCAGCCTGCGGCGTCGGGCCGGGGATGGCGTCAGCGGCAATCGATATGCATCGATTCAGGTTCTCCGGTAACATGCGGGCATCGATCGAATTCCCACGGAGCCGGCCGCCTATATCGAACGCGGCGCCAGCCGAGAATAATTGGATACTGCAGCCATCTACGAAATCGCCGGCGTCGCGCTGGCGACTTTCTTCGCCACCATCGGCCCGATCGACGTCGCCGCCATGTTCGCCGCCCTGACCGCCCGGCAAAGCCCGCGCCAGCGGCGTGCGCTGGCGCTGCGCGGCACGCTGATCGGCGGCGGCATCCTGGTCGCCTTCGCACTCGCCGGGGAGTCCCTGCTGGCGGGGCTCGGCATTTCGCTCGCCGCGCTGAGAGCCGCCGGTGGCATCCTGCTGTTGCTGATCGCCATCGAAATGGTGTTCGCACGCACCTCCGGCGGTACCTCGACTACCGACGACGAAACCCGCGAGGCGAGCGCCCGCGACGATATCGCGGTATTCCCGCTGGCGACGCCGCTGATCGCCGGTCCGGGCTCGATGGGCGCGTCCATCCTGCTGATGGCCAACCAGGAAGGCGACGTAACCGGCCAGGCTATCGTTCTCGCCTCGCTGCTGTCGATCGTACTGCTGACCTTCGTGGCCCTGTTGCTGGCCGGCCGGATACAGCAGCTGCTCGGCGTCACCGGCATGCACGTCGTCACCCGCGTAATGGGCGTACTGCTGTCGGCGCTCGCGGTGCAATTCATCTTCGACGGTATCGGTAACAGCGGCCTGCTCGGCGGCTAGCCGGTTGCGGACCACGGCAAGGCGTATTCGCAGCCGCGGCTAATCGGGTATACTGCGGCGGAAATCGCGCCCCCGGCGTGGTAATCGAGAGGAGACCCGCATGCCGGGTAATGGCAAACTGAATTCGCTGATACTGGGCCTGTCCCTGGTCATCGGTCTGTCATCGCTGGGTTACCTGCTCGGTACCGCGGCGATCAAGTTCAAAGAATACGAGCGCACGGTCACGGTGAAGGGGCTGTCGGAGCGCGAATACGAGGCCGATATCGTCATCTGGCCGTTGCAATTCACTGCAGCCGGCAATGATCTCGCCGAAATGTACCGCTCGATCGACGACAGTACGCAGAAAATTCGCGCCTTCCTCGAGGCAGCCGGTATCGGCAGGGACGAGATTACGGTTTCGTCGCCCGCGATTACCGACAAGTCGGCGCAACAGTACGGTAATCAGGGCAGGCCAGAGTTCCGCTACACGGCCACGCAAACGGTTACCGTCTATTCGAGCGACATTGGCCTCGTGCGCAAGGTAATGCAGCGGGTCTCGGATCTCGGCAAGCAGGGTATCGTGTTCACCGGCGGTAATTACCAGGCACAGACCGAGTACCTGTTCACGCGGCTGAACGAGGTCAAGCCCGAAATGATCGAGGAAGCGACCCGCAAGGCGCGCGAGGTGGCGGAAAAATTCGCCGCCGATTCGAAGAGTACCCTGGGCAAGATCAAGACCGCCTCGCAGGGACAGTTCAGCATCAGCGACCGCGACGGGAATAATCCCCACATCAAGAAAGTCCGCGTCGTATCGACCGTGGCCTACTATCTCTCCGATTGACCTCGCGCTCGGTTCGGCAGACCGATCGGCTACAATCAGCTGTCTCCCGAAATCGATTCTCTGCGAGATTCCCGCTTTTGCGGGAATGACTCGAGGTGCCTCGTTCCGTAAACCGCCCGCGGCCCATTGACGTTATCCCATCGTCATTCCGGCGAAAGCCGGAATCCAGTGCGATGGCGGCGTGAAAATCGGCCGGGCGAAGCCCGGGCACGTTCTTGCAGAGCCTCGATAATGGATTGCGGCCCGGGGGGCCGCAATGACGAAATTCAGTCATTCCGGCGCAAGCCGCCCGCGGCCCGGCCGATAACCCGGACCTCCGCCTGCGCGGGAATGATTCCAGGATCGGGGATCGTTGCCAGGGAGATAGATAGGGTTCATCCTTCGGGGTCTGTAACAACCCGGGGTAACCGCATGAACGTCAATCGATATATCGAAGCCCGCTTCGGCCTGGCCTGCGATACCGGCAAATCGGTCGAGGATAACGATACCCTCTCGGGCATTCTGACGCACCGCAGCCGACGCGATTTCAAGGCCGACGTAGTCGACGACGACCTGTTGAATACGCTGCTCGCGGCGGCGTTTTCGGCGCCGTCCAAATCGGACCTTCAGCAGGCCTGCGTAATTCGCGTGGCCGACCGGGACAAGCAACGGCGAATCGCCGAAATGAAAGACTCGACGCGCTGGGCCGCCGAGGCCCCGGTTTTTCTGGTCTGGTGCGGCGACAGCCGCCGCATCCGGCGGCTCGCCGAATGGCGCGGCCACCCATTCGCCAACGATCACCTCGATGCCTTCATGAACGCGGCGGTCGACGCCGGTATCTGTATGCAGACTTTCATCGTCGCCGCCGAATCGGTCGGCCTGGGATGTTGCCCGGTGAGCGAAATCCGCGACCACATCGAGGCGCTTTCCGACGAACTGGCATTGCCGCCCCGGGTGTTTCCGGTCGCCGGCCTCGCTGTCGGCTGGCCGCGCGGCGATGCCGGATTGAGCATGCGCCTGCCGCCGACGGTCACGATCCACATAAATCGCTACGACGACAGCGATCTCATCAACGAGGTGTCGGCTTACGACCGCCGCCGCGAAGCGCGCGACGGAACTCCCCCCGCGAGCCAGCGTGGGGTCGACGAGTTCGGTGTGGCCGGGGATTACGGCTGGTCCGAAAATCGCACGCGGCAGTATTCGAAGCCGGCCCGCGCCGACTTCGGCCGCTACATTCGCCGGCAGGGTTTCAACCTCGAGTAGGCGAACGGCCGGCGCGGAAAGACCCGTGGTCACGTTGATTGCGGGCGCGTATAATCCGCGCACGGGTAGCTGCCCGCATCAATAATTCGAGGAGTGCGCGCATGGCGTTAAAAGTAATTGGCTCCGGATTCGGTCGAACCGGGACGATGTCGATGAAGCAGGCCCTGGAACACCTCGGTCTGGGTCGCTGTCACCACATGATCGAAGTCATGGAGAATCCGGCACAGCTGCCTTTCTGGAAAGCCATCGCCGCCGGCGAACCGGTCGACTGGGCGGAGGTCTTCGCGGAGTACAACTCGCAGGTCGACTGGCCAGGCGCCCATGTCTGGGCCGAGACCGCGGCCGCCTTTCCCGACGCCCGGGTGATCCATACCGAACGGCCCGAGGACGCCTGGTGGAACAGCTTCAACGGCACCATCGGTAAATTCTTCGCCAGTTACTCGAAGCTCGATTTGCCCCCGCATATTGACGATATTTTCGACACCATGGTTAGCTGGTTCATGAAGGATACCTTCGAGGATTTCACCGACCGCGATTCGGCCATCTCGGCCTACCGGCGCAACAACCAGCGGGTTCGCGAAACCATACCGGCCGATCGGCTGCTGGTGTTCCACGTCGCCGATGGCTGGGGTCCGCTGTGCGAGTTTCTCGAGCTCCCGGTCCCGGATATGCCCTTCCCGCACAGCCATCCGAGACAGGAATTCTGGGAGCATTTCGGCGGGGAGCCCGGCTAGCGCACCGGGTGCGAACGGCACGCGCCGGGCCTGATACCAGGACGGCGGGATGCCGCCGGGTCGGCGGATGGAGCGGTTTTCGAGGGTTCTGTCAGTTCGAGTAAATGATATTGGCGACCCGTCTCAACAGGCGGGTGAAGAATTCCGCGTCTTCCTCGCTCAGCTCGCGGTGGGTCTCGAGGTACTTGTCGACCTCGGTGCTCGACATGACGCCGATCAAATCGCGTCCCTGGGTTACGATCGATTTACGCACGAAGTTCTCGGGCGTGCCGTGGCATTCGCTGCATTCCTCGTCGAAGCGGTCCAGGGTGCTGGCATGTTCAGAAAGCATCTTGCGCAGAGGGTCGATCAGGTGATCCGGGAGGTAATGGTGGCCCAGGAACAGGCGCAGGTCATCGACATGGTGGCGGCCCTGCAACTTGCCGTCGATGATCCACAGGTACTTGGCGGCGAACTCGTCGGGGTCTCCGTGGCATTCCTCGCAACGGCTGCCCCAGGCCGTGCGCGCGTCGACCGGGGCTGCGCCTGACGGGCCGCAAACCAGCAGCAGGACAGCGATGATGATCATGTTTCGCGGCATCAGCAGAACCTTATAGGGTCGTCGCGCGTTTCACAAATTCACCCGGCCAGTTTCGACGAAATACGATCTCAAATGCAAACCACGACAAATTATCAGCCCTTGTAGAGCTGTGGGTTGAATACGTCGCGCAGGAAGTCGCCCATCAAATTGATCGCGATGACGATGACCACCAGGAACCCGCCCGGGATCAGCGTGATCCACCAGGACCCCGAGTAGAGGTATTCCTTGCCGATGCTGATCAGCGATCCCAGGCTGGGCTCGGTGACCGGCATGCCGAGGCCGAGAAAGGACAGTGCCGCCTCGGTGATGATGGCGTTGGCGATCTGAACCGTGGCGATGACGAAGATCGGCGACAGGCAGTTCGGCAGGATGTGCTTGAACATGATCCGGATCGGGCCGAAGCCCATCACGTGCGCGGCGTCGACATATTCTTTTTTCTTTTCGGCGAGCACCGACGAGCGCACCGTGCGCGCGATCTGCGGCCACTCGGCGAGGCCGATGACCAGGATCAGGATCAGCATCGCCCAGTTGCTGTAGGTTTCTCCGCCGAAGGCGTTCTTGACGATAGCCAGTACGATGATCGCGACCATCAGCGTCGAAAACGACAGTTGCACGTCGGCGATACGCATCAGGATATTGTCGACGCGGCCGCCGACGTACCCGGCGAACAGCCCGATGACGATGCCGAGCGCGGCCTGCAGCAATACCGCGCAAATGCCGATCAGCAGCGACACGCGCATGCCGTAGAGTATCGTGCTCCACAGGTCGCGGCCCTGGTCGTCGGTGCCGAGCAGGAACCGTGGGTCGCCGCCCTGGAGCCAGGCCGGGGGGATCTCCGAATCGAGCAGGTCGATCTGCGTCAGGTCGTAGGGATCGAAAGGCGCGATCAGCGGGCATAGCAGGGCCATCAGCGCGAGGATCACGAACACCGCGCTGGCCGCGATCGCGACCTTGTCGCGCTTGTAGTAATGCACCAGGTCCGATTCCCGCAGCCGATGCCAGTTGCCCGCCAGCGCGTTCACTGCCGCTTCCCTACCAGGTCGACCTGCGGGTTGATCACACCGTAGAGCAGGTCGACCAGCGTGTTGACGACCACGAACAGGAAGCCGACGAACATGATATAGGCGGTGATCAGCGGGATGTCGGAGCGGTTGACGGCCTCGAGGAACATGAATCCCATGCCCGGCCACTGGAACACCGATTCGGTCAGGATCGTGTAGGCCACCATGATGCCGATCTGCACGCCGCCGACCGTGATCACCGGCAGCATCGTAT